>JAPLGE010000031.1 GCA_026390315.1 Candidatus Bipolaricaulota bacterium | reverse complement strand
TCGTCGTCGAGCGCGCGTTTGCGACCGGCGTCGGGAACGACGTCAAGCTCTTTGGGGTGAAGCTCGGCGGCGCCGACGACGTGAAGGACGCCGCGTCGCTCCCCTTCCCGTACGCCGGCAAGACGACATCGAAGACGCTCCTCGCCCGGCTCTCCGCGCTGCCCGGCGTCTCCAGGATCTCGCTCAAGCCGGACAACCTCGAGTCGATCACGGTGGGGCCGACGCTTTCCGCGGACCGCTTCACCCTCCTCCTCGCGAGCGACAACAACTTCAACGCCACGCAGACGAACCAGTTCCTGGCCCTCGAGGTCGTACCCCCTCCTCCGCCCGGGTCTACGGAGTCGCGGTACCACTGCAAGTTCTGCCCCACCGGAGACTGACGCCTCTCGAGCCCTTGGGGACATCGCCCCCGCCCTGACCTCGGCTTCCCCGGGCGTCTAGACAGCGGGTATCATGACGGCACGAGGTGATGCCGATGGACATCAAGGGAATCCTCCTCGCCGTCCTGGCGGGGATTTTGGCTGTTGCGTGGTTCGAGATCCGCCTGATCGACCGGGCAAGCGGCGTCGAGGTGGCGCGTCGCGCGATCCCAACGATTGTTACCTCAAGCTTCAAGGTCGAGTTTCCCGGGCTCGCGAAGGGCTCTTCCTACCTGATCGACTTCTACGCCGACGTGAACGGGAACGGCCTCTACGATTCGCCGCCAGCAGACGACGCGTGGCGGCTCGAGGTCGCCGCGCTCGCGAAGGACACCACGCTTGCCTTTGCGTACAACTCGAGCTTCACCGACATCGGGTGGCCGACGGCTCAGGCAACCGGAAGCACCGAGGCGGCTTCCGGGGCGGTTCCCGGAACTACTCCCGCTCCGACGTCCACGTCCGTCTCCGGCCCGGGCGCCGTCGCCGTGGATGGGGCGATCGGAAGCGGTGAGTACCGGCACTCCCTGACCGAGCCGACCACGGGAATCCAGATCTACTGGCAGAACGACGCGGAGAAGCTCTTCATCGGACTTGTGAGCCCCGGGACCGGGTGGGTGGCGATTGGGTTCGATCCTGAGCAGGGGATGAAGGGTGCCAACATCGTGATCGCCGCGGTCGTGAAGGAGAAGCTCGTCATCGAGGACCAGTACGGGACGAGCCCGATGAGTCACTCCCGCGACGGAAGCCAGGACATCCTCGCGGCGGCCGGGAAGGAATCCGGGGGCAAGACGACGATCGAGTTCGCGATCCCGCTTGAGAGCCCAGACCCGGCCGACACGGTCCTCGGGCCCGGGACGACCCATCGCGTTATGGTCGCCTACCAGGAGAGCTCGGACGACCTGAACGCGAAGCACACGAAGCGCGCCCTGACGACGCTCACGCTCGACTAGGCCGGAGCGGGGCCCTGGCCGCGGGAGGTCCCGATCGGGGAGAGGCGGCCAGCGGACCGTCGCGTCCGTGATACACTCGCTGGGGGCGCCAAGGAGGTGGCCATGAAAGGGAAGCTATACCGGAGCCGAACGGACTCCATGCTGGCCGGGGTCTGCGGCGGACTAGGAAACTACTTCGGCATCGATTCGAGCATCGTGCGCATCGTCTTCGTCCTGTTGGCCCTCGTGCCGCCCTGCCTCGGCCTTCTCGTCTACCTCGCCATGTGGCTCATCGTGCCGCGGGAGGGCGTCCAGACGACGCCTCCGGAGACGGTGCGCACCGGGGCGGAGGAGATCGCCGAGAAGGCGCGGGCAGTGGGAGAGGATGTCCGCACGGCCGTGCGGCACTCCAACGTGAGCGCGGGATTCGTCGTCGGCGGCGTCTTGATCGCCCTCGGCGTGATCCTCCTCCTCTCGAACCTCGGCTTCGTGTGGTCACGCTGGCTGGGGCTGCGCATCCTGTGGCCAATCCTGCTCGTCATCGCCGGCCTCGCGCTCCTCTTGCGCCGCCCAAGGAGGGACGACCGTGACGGCTAGGCCGAGGTGGGGAGCCCTCGTGCTCTCCGTCGCTCTGGTCGCCTTGGGGACGCTCCTCCTGCTGAACAACTTCCAAGTCCTCGACTGGGGAGTGTGGAGACAGGTCGTTCGCCTTTGGCCCGTCGTCTTCGTGCTCGGAGGAGCCTGGCTCTTCTTGAGGCACGCGCGAGGAGGTTAGCATGAGCGCGCGGATTCGACACGGAAGCATCTTCCTTCCTCTCGTCCTCATCGGCCTGGGGATCGTCTTCTTGCTCACGAACCTCGGGGTGGTCGACTGGGACGTCTGGGAGAGCCTCGTTCTCTTCTGGCCGGTCCTCCTGATCGCTCTCGGCCTCGACCTGATCCTCGGACGCGGCATCTTGAGAGGCCTTCTTGCGTTCGTCATCGTCGCGGTCGTCCTGGGCGGCGTCGCGTTCGCCGTGTACGAGTTCGGGGGATCCGAGCGGTGGGCCGAGACGACGGAGCCGGTGTCCCAGGCTCTCGAAGGGGCCTCGCGCGCGGAGGTCAGGCTCGCCTTCGGCTCTGGCACGCTCGAGGTGGGAGCCCTGGCCGATCCGGCCCTCCTCGTGCAGGGTGAGATCGCCGTGGCACGGGATGAAGACCTGCGCCGGAGCTTCTCGGTCGCCGAGGGAACGGCGCGTTTCTCCCTCGAGACGAAGGCCCGGTTCCCTCACGTCGGGCGCGGACACCGTCGACTCTGGTCGCTTGATCTCAACCCGGCCGTCCCGCTCTCGCTCATCGTCGGGTCGGGGGTCGGCGAGGCGCGTCTCAACCTTGCCGATCTCAACCTCACGTCCTTCGAGCTCGCGGGCGGCGTCGGCCAGGCCGAGATCAGTCTCCCAGGCCGCGGCCGGTTCGAGGCGCGCCTCGGGGGCGGGGTCGGTAAGGTGACCGTGCGAGTCCCCGCGAGCCTCGGCGTGCGAATCGAGGCGGCGGGAGGCCTTGGGTCGATCCACGTCCCGAGCGACTACGCCCGCGGCGATCGCATCTACACGTCGCCGAACTACGCGACCGCGGAGAGCCGCGTCGACCTGCGGATCGCCGGCGGGGTGGGCGAGGTGAGGGTCGAGCTGAGGTAGACGAAGCGGGCCGGACGAGGATCGACGTCGCCTGGGAGGGGGTCGTTTCTCTCTTCGGTGGCTACTTCCAGACCTGCCAGAACTTCTGCGGCACGAGCCTCGCCTCGACCGTCCCGTTCTCCACGGTGTGGTAGAAGTCCATCCGGCGCTCTCGGCCGGTCCGCAGGTCGGTCAGGGTGCAGCTCGCGCTCGCTCTTCCCTTGAACCCGTCCTGTCCGATCACGAGCTCGATCCGACCCAGCCGGACATCCTTGACCACGAGGACCGCGTCCGCCTGGTCGCGCTGCCCGACGATGGTGATCTTGTGGTCCTGCAAGGTGATCTCCAGGCCATGCAGGAAGGGGCCTTGGACGATCGCTCCCTGAGGGGTCTGGCCCCAGTCCGGCCCCTGGATCGCGACGGTCTCCACCCCGGCGAGCGGGTCTCCGCTCGGCCACAGAGCCACCACCAGGATCCCGATCACCAAGACCGCAACCACGCTTCCCAAAACCGTCCATCGTCGCATCTCGCCCTCCGCTATTCCCCAGCGCGTTCGAACGATCTTACGCAACCAGTTGCGTGGAGGCAAAGAAGGGCGACGCGTTTCGACCGCATGGGTCTCCTCTCTCCGCAACGCCGTTCGCTGGTCGCTTGTTCGAGGACTCGGATGCCGCTATCCTGCCGCTCGATGGATAAGGCGGGCACGCTCGTCCGGATCGCTCGCGGAGAGGCCCCGGCGGATCTCCTTCTTCGCAACGCGCAGGTGTTCGACGCCTTCTCCGGAAGTTTCTTCGAGGGAGACGTCGCCGTGGCCGAGGGCACGATCGTCGGTTTCGGCGCGACCGACGCCCGCCGCACGGTCGATCTCGAGGGAGAAACGCTCGTCCCCGGGTTCATCGACGCGCACCTGCACCTAGAGAGCTCGCAGCTCACTCCGGCCGAGTTCACGCGGGCCGTGCTTCCCCACGGGACAACGGCCGTCGTGGCCGACCCTCACGAGATCGCGAACGTGCTCGGCCTGGCGGGCATCCGCTACCTCCTCGACGCAAGCGAAGACCTGCCCCTCCGCGCCTTTCTCATGGCCCCCTCCTGCGTGCCAGCCACACTCCTCGAGACGGCCGGGGCACGCCTCTCGAGCCGCGACGTCGCGGACATCCTCACCTGGAAACGCGTCATCGGCCTAGGAGAAGTAATGAACGTTCCGGGCGTCCTGGCCGGCGATTCTGACCTCCGCGACAAGCTCGCCTGCGCGAAAGGACGTCCGATCGACGGGCACGCGCCGGGCCTGTCCGGCCCGGACCTGTGGGCGTACCTCGTCGCCGGGCCGCAAAGCGACCACGAGTGCACCACCCTCGCCGAGGCCAAGGAGAAGCTGCAAGCCGGCATGCACATTCTCATCCGCGAGGGAACGACCGCGCGAAACCTCGTAGCGCTTCTCCCCTTGCTGACATCCGCCTCGAGCCCCTTCGTCCACTTCTCGACCGACGACCGCGGCCCGGAGACCCTCCTCTCCGAGGGACACATCGATGATCTGGTGCGCAAGGCGATCAAAGGCGGCGCCCCGCCCGAGGTTGCCCTCGCCGCGGCGACGATTCACACCGCTCGAGCGTACGGCCTGTGCGGACTCGGCGCGATCGCCCCGGGGTACCGCGCCGACCTCATCGTCCTCTCTGATCTTGTCTCCGTGAGGGTCGCGCAGGTGTACGCCAGCGGCCAACTCGTCGCCGAGGCGGGACGCTGCGTCGCGGCCTTGCCGGCGGCCGCCCTCCCTCCGCCCGCCCACCCGATGCGGGTAGATGCCCATAGCGTCTCGTTTCGCATTCCTCTAGCGGGCGGCGTCACGCGAGTGATCGGGGTGATCCCGTCGCAGGTCGCGACCGAGGACCTCCGCGTCGTCCCCCGCGCAAGAGACGGTGAAGTGTGGGCCGATCCGTCGCGCGACCTGCTCAAGCTCGCGGTGGTGGAGCGCCACGCCGGGACCGGGAACGTCGGCCTCGGCCTCGTCCGAGGGTTCGGGCTCAGGCGAGGCGCCCTCGCCTCAACCGTCGCGCACGACTCGCACAACGCGATCCTCGTGGGGACGAATGACGAGGACATGCGCGTCGCCCTCGACGTTCTCCTCAGGGCAGGAGGCGGACAGGTCGTCGTTGCCGAGGGCAGGGTGCAGGCGCTGCTTCCACTCCCCATCGCCGGTCTCCTGAGCGACCGCCCTCTCGCAGACGTGGCCGCGGCAGCCCGCGACCTCGGCCGCGCGGCCCGCACGCTCGGTTGTGCCCTTCCGGATCCGTTCATGGCCCTCTCGTTCCTCGCGCTCCCGGTCATCCCGCGCCTGAAGCTGACCGACCGTGGCCTCGTGGACGTGGAGCGCTTCCGGCACGTCCCCCTGTTTGTCGAGGCCGATCAGAGAGGGTAGACTCTGCCTTCGATGTCCACGCGCAGGTTCTTCTTCTACAGCGCCTTCCTCGCGGCGGGCGCGGCGCTTGTGGGTCTCGTGATCGGCCTCGTGATCAAGACGCCCCCTGCGTCGGTCGCCTCTTGGCTCATCATGGCCGGCCTCCTCCTCGTCGTCCTGGCCGCGCTCCTCGCGTGGAGCGGAGAGAAGGCGAAGGCAACCAAGAAGCGCTGAACCCCACTGAGAAACCGAGCTAGCCGGGCCGACGCGCCCGCAGGGCGTCGAGCACCCTCTCGGGAGTGAACGGGGTCTTCGTCAGTCGGATCCCCACCGCGTCGTGGATCGCGTTGGCGATCGTGGGGATGGGGCCGTTGATCCCGATCTCGCCGACGGACTTCGCTCCCACCGGGCCGGTCGGCTCGAAGGACGGGACGAGGATGACCTCGATCGGCGGCACGTCCCGCGCCCCGAGAATCTTGTAGTCGAAGAGGGTCGGGTTCCTCACCCGCCCCTTCGAGCTGAAGAGCATCTCCTCGGTGAGGGCAAAGCCGATCCCGTTGGCGACCGAGCCCTCGACCTGGCCCTCGGCCATCTTGGGGTTGATGGCGACCCCGCAGTCGACGGCCGCCACGTACTCCAGCACCTGGACCCTGCCCGTCTCCGTGTCGACCTCCACCTCGGCGAAGCTCGCCATGAACGGCGGAGGCGACTCGTCGGGCACGAAGGAGGCCGTGGCCGCGATCTGGAACTGGCCGGTTTGGTACATCGCCCGCTGGCAGATCTCGGCGAGGGTCACCCCGCGGCCGTTCGGTGCGACCGCCCGCTCGTTCTTGAGGACGAAACGGGCCTCATCCAGGTTCCCTCCGTCGTCGGCGAGCATCGCCGCCGCGACCTGGACGATCTGTTCCCGCACGGCGAGCGCCGCTCGCTCGACCGCCTTTCCCGAGACGTAGGTCGTCGAGGAGGCGTAGGCGCCGGTGTCGAACGGGGTGACGTCCGTGTCCGACGAGGTGACGATCACCTTGGAGACCGGGACTCCCAGGATCTCGGCCGCGATCTGGGCGAGGATTGTGTCCGACCCAGTCCCGAGATCGGTGGCCCCGATCAACAGGTTGAACGAGCCGTCCTCGTTCATCTTCACCGTCGCCGCGGCCATGTCGATCTGGGGGATCCCCGAACCCTGCATGTGGATCGACATCCCGACCCCGCGCACCCGCGACCCCTGCCGGGGGCGCTTCCCTCGCTTCTCCTCCCAGCCGATCCGCGCCGCGCCGAGCTCGATCGCGCGTTCGAGCCCGCAGCTCTTGACCGTCTGCGCTACCCCTTCCCGCCCTTCCCCGAGCTTCTCGAAGATCGGGGAGGATTCCCCCACGCGGATGGCGTTCCGTCGGCGCAGCTTGAGCGGGTCCATGCCCAGGCCATCGGCCAACTCGTCCATCGCCGTCTCCAGCGCGAAGTACCCTTGAGTCGCGCCGTAGCCGCGGTAGGCGCCGGCGACGGGGAGGTTCGTGTACACCGCCTTTCCGAAGAAGTGGACGTTCTTCGCCTTGTTGTAGATGGGGAGCGTCTTCGAGCCGACGTTCGACAGGACGGTCAGGGCGTGCGTCCCGTAGGCCCCCGTGTTCGACAGGACCTCCATCTCCAGGGCGTGAAGAGCCCCGTCCGACCGGGCGCCGAGCTTGACGCGGATTCGCATCGGGTGCCGCGTGCGCGAGGCGATGAACTCTTCCTGCCGGGAGAGGACGACGAGCGCCGGCCGCCCCGTCCGCAGGGTGACGAGCGCGGCCAGGTCCTCGAGGAGGACCTCCTGCTTCACCCCGAATCCCCCGCCGATCCGCGGCTTGATGACGCGGATTCGATGAAGGGGGACGTCGAGGACCCGCGCGACGATCCGGCGCACGTGGAACGGGACCTGGGTGCTCGAGCGGATGACGAGCCGCCCGTCCTCGTCCAGGTTCGTTAGGACGACGTGTGGCTCGATCGGCGCGTGCTGGGCGTACTGCGTCTCGCAGACGGTCTCCACGATCACGTCGGACTCCGCGAACCCCTGGGCCACGTCGCCCACGTCGATGTCCACGTCGGCCGCGATGTTCTTCGCCGCGTCGTAGATTCCGGGGGAGTCCTTCTCGTCATGAATGATCGGTGCCCCTGCGGCGAGGGCCCCATCGACCGAGAGGATCGCGGGAAGCTCCTCGTAGCGGACGCGGATCTTCTTCAGGGCCTCGAGGGCGATCTCCTCCGTCTCCGCCGCGACGGCGGCGACGCGGTCCCCCACGAAGCGAACCTTGGTGTCGAACATGCGCGCGTCGTAGGGAGAGGGCTCCGGGTATCCCTGTCCGGCGGTCGTGTAGCGCGTCAGTGGGGTGTTCTGGTGCGTGAGGACGCAGGCGACCCCGGGGAGACCCTCCGCCTCGGAGGCGTCGATCTCGACGATCCGCGCGTGCGCGTGGGGGCTATGGAGGATCTTCACGCAGAGGGTCCCCGGGAGGTCGAGGTCCCCGGCGAACTTCGGCTTTCCCGTGACCAGGGCGACGCCATCCACCTTGCGCTCGTTCTTGCCGACCACCACGAAGGCCGGCCGCCGCTCCTCAGCCATGGCGCGCCTCCCGCATCTTCTCGGCCGCGGCCTGGATCGCGCGAAGCTCTTTCGTGTATCCCGTGCAGCGGCAAAGGTTCCCGGCGATCCCCTCGCGGATCTCCTCCTCGTTCGGGTCGGGATGGTGCGTGAGGAGATCGAGGGAGGCGATGATCATTCCCGGGGTGCAGTAGCCGCACTGCACGGCCCCTTCGTCGAGGAACGCCTCCTGGAGCGGGTGAAGCGCTCCGTCCTTGCTCAACCCTTCGATCGTCAGGACCTCGCTCCCGTCCGCCTTCCCGGCGAGGACGAGGCAGGAGTTGACCGCCCGGCCGTCGAGGAGGACCGCACACGCGCCGCAGTCCCCGGCGCCGCATCCCTTCTTCACGCCCTTGTAGCCCTCGCGCCGGAGAACCTCGAGGAGCGTGTCGCCGGGATGGACGTCGAACGCCCGCTGGGCGCCGTTCACGGTGAGGGAGATCTTCATCGCTCCCCTCCCGCAAGGCGGCCTCTCGCCTCGTGGAGAGACCGCTTCACACCCACCAGGACAAGCTCGCGGCGGTAGTCCGCGCTTGCCCGCCGGTCCTCGCGCACGTCGGCCGACTCGCGTGCCGCTTCCGCCGCGCGCTCGATCGACGAGTCATCCAGCCCCGACCCCACGAGGCAAGCCTCCGCCCGGGGGAGGCGAGCCCCGAGCTGCGGCGTCCCCCCGGCGACGACGCGAGCCTCGACGCAGCGACCGCCGACCATTCGCACAAACGTGGCGCAATTGAGGAGAGCGACGTCGAACGCGGTCCGGCTGAACTTCCAGAACGCGGCCGCGCTCTCCCGCGCGGAAGAGGGAAGGCGCACCTCCGTAAGAATCGTCGCGCGGAGCGCCCGGGCGGGGTAGAGCTTCTCGAGCGGGATCGTCCGCGTCTTCCCGTCGGAGAGGACGACGTCCGCCCCCAGGGCGAGGAAGAGCGTGATCACGTCCGACCACGGGTTCGCACTGACGAGCGTTCCCCCTATCGTAGCCAGGTTCCGCAGAAGGGGAGAGGCAACCTGATGGAGCATCTCGGGGATCACGCCGCCGAGGTAGTCCCGCACAACCGGGCTCTCTAGGACCTCCCGCAAGGTGGCGATCGCCCCGATCGATATCCTGCCCTCGTTCTCTCGGACATAGCGGAGAGGAAGACGACCCAGGTCGACGACGGTCTCGACCTCCCGCGGCGCGAAGAGAACGAGGTCAATCCCGCCCCCAATCGGCCACGCCCGCTCCCCGCGCTCCCGCAGGAGCTCGAGCGCCTCGTCGAGAGTCCCCGGACGAACGAACTCCTTGACGCTTGGAAGCCCCATCTGCCCTCCTTGCTCGCCATTATCTGCGTCGAGTCCTGAGACGACAAGTAGCGCAGGGTCGAGATGCTCTGACCGTGGCACCTCCTGTTCCTCTGTCATCCGCCGGGCGGCGCCGGGCTTGCACGGGGGAGAGACCGTCAGGACACGGGAACGAACGGATCTGCTGGATCAAGACCAGGCCAGGGCGACCGATCACCAGGCCATTCGGGAGGCTCTCTCTTTGATCCGGCGAAACGCGGCGACCCTGTGGCCGGAGCCGCGCCGAGATCCCTACCGTCACGTACAGACCCGACTCGCCCCGGCACCGCTACTGGTCCAATCGGAACGGCGGGTACTGGTCGGTGAGCAGGCCCACGTAGGCGAGGACGCGGTAGGACCAGCGGTTGATCCCCAGGACGAGGGCGAAGAGGTCGTTCGGGTAGTGTCCGGTGAACAGGACGGAGACCATGCCGAAGATCGCGAGGATGAGCACGAGTCCTCCGTAGTGAACTCCCACGCCGCCCTGCAGGCACGCGAGGACGATGTAGTGCGGGATGGCAAGGAGCCACCACTTCACGAGGGCGCGACCGCGCGAGAGCGCCCCGGGGTAGGCCACGTCGAGGTCGGCCGGATACCCGCCCGCACGGAGGGTGAACGGCGGGTAGCGGTCCGTCCCGAGCGCCTGGCAGCCGTAGAAGCCGACGCGCCACGTCCAACGCAGGACCCCGACAGTGAAATCAAACAGCCGCTTGGGGTAGCGGCCGGTGAACAGGATCGCGAAGAGCGCGATCACCCACACGGCAGCCGCACCGAACCAAAGGAGCCCCAGGACGAAGAAGTGCGGGATGAGGAGGAACCATTTCACGAGCCACAGCCACGGGGACAGGGGCTCGGTCTTCTCGCCGCCGAGGACGAGGGGGAAGGCCCCTGGAGCCGCAGGTGCGGCGGAAGCCGGCTGCGCGGCCGCTGTCTCCGGGCGACGCGTTGCCAAGGCGATGAGCACGATCCCGACCGCAAGCAGAGCGATCCCTGCCAGGAGGACGGCCAGGCCAACGCCGAAGAGCCAGGGCGCGCGGGCTCCGATCGATCCGGCGACGCGGATCCCTTTCGATCCGTCGGCATTCATCAAGACGAGGCTCCATTCCCCGGGCTCAAGACGCCACGCGAGCGTCTGGGTGCCGGCGCCGGACGCGCTCACTCGCCACACGCCCTGCGCTGCGGCGGAGGGCTGCGGGGCCGCGGTCCCGGCATGCACGCGCCACGTCAGGCGGCGGTGCGGCGACTCGTACCCCGTGATCTCGTCGTAGCCCGCCCCGGCAAGGTAGTCCTCAACGTCTCTGCGCGCACCGATCCCGACGAAGAGAGACTTCCCTGGATCGGTGGCCGTGACACTCACGCGCAGGATCACGGCGCTCCGCCTCGGCCCGTGCCCCGCAATCGGGGCTGAGAGAACGATCGCCGCCGCATCCCGAGCGAGGTAGGTCGATCGAACGGCGAAGAAGCCAGACTCGTCCGTAAACGCCCGCTCGATCCCGAGGGCGAGGCCCCCGGCGATGACGAGACCGAGAGAGAAAAGGAGGACGACCCCTCCGAACAGTATCAGAACGACCTTCCCTGCGTTCATCCTTCTCCCTGACGACCGAGTCGACCAGATCTCGCCGTGGTAGCTTCCCGGCGCCCATGCTACCCGCCCTGGCCGGCAGGCGGCAACTTGCCTTGTGCTCGCCGGGACCTCGCTTCCGCTCTTGTGCCTGGAGGGGTTCGCCGCGGGCCGGTCGGTTGGCGGGTCCGGCCTCTCCCGCTTGGGTGGCGCGGCGACGGCCCAGATAGCGGGCCACGCCAGGAGGGAACGTGGCAAGGGAGCTGAGGGCGTGCTGCGGCTTGGTGTGCACGAAGTGTCCCGCCTACATCGCGAAGCGAACGGACGACAACGCCCTGAGGGCGATGACCGCGAAGGAGTGGGCCGGGCCCGACTTCCCCCATCAAGCCGGAGGAAGTGAACTGCGACGGCTGCGCTACGACGCGAGGAAGCCGCTGGAAGTTCTGCTCACAGTGCGGAGTGCGTGCCTGCGCGTCCGAACGCGGGGTCTCGACGTGCGCCGCGTGCGCGGACTACGGGTGTGAGAGGCTCGAGAAGCTCCTCGCGATGCTTGGGCCGGAGGCGCGCGCCAACCTGCAGGCGCTGCGCTCGGCATAGCGAACCCGCCGCCAAAGACCGCCGTCCCTCGTCCCGAGGCGCGGGGCTCCCGTGTCCCGACACCGCCGGGGTCTCCGCCGAGGCGTCGTCGGATCGCGAATGCGCTGGTTCTGTGCTCGATCCCCCGTCTACGGCCTCGGCCGCAGCAGCCAGCCGAGTACCCTCCACGCGGCGAAGGCAGCGAGGGCGACGAACGCCCACGCGAGCACGACGCTCGCCTCGGCCAACGAAACCCTGCGGACGGAGCGACCCTTCTGCTAGAGCTCGGTCACGCGGCCGACGAAGAGGACCGCGCCGGTCGGGACGTCGCGAATGACGAAGAAAAACGGCCGATCGATGGTGAGCGTCACCGGGGATCCGGGAATCCCCGTCGCGCCGATGACCACGGCCGTCGCGGCCGCGGCCTCGGTCCCCTTCTCGTCCACCGAGACAAACGCCTTGTGGAGGACGTCCGAGATGAAGAGGTCCTTCCCTCCATCGATCCCTGAGAAGTCGGCGGCGCCGGGATCGAACGCGTCCGTCATCCCGAGCGCGCGCAACGGGTCGGAGAGAGAGAGGCTCGAGTCGAACTTGAACCTCGGGAGTCCCAGGTGAACCTCGTGCGTCTCAAGCGCATCCCGGATCGCGAGGTAGGTCTCGACGTCGAGTGTTGCCTCAAACGCCGCGAACTGGCCGGCGTCTGGGACGACGAGGAGCATCGCGAGCTTCGCCCCATTGTAGGGGAGCTCGACGGCCTGGAGGTCGCCCACCCTCGCGTAGGAGAGGGTCGCCGTCTCGTGCATCATCGACACGGAGACGGGACCTCCCGAGAGGGGCGTGAAGGGCTCGGTCGTCGTGTCCTCCGCCTCAAACGGGAAGAGCCACGGGGCCTTGAAGTAGATGGCGTTCGTCAGGACGAGCTGGGTGTCCTCACTGACGCTCCCCGGGGGGAGAAGGTCCTTCACCCGGTCGTTCGTCTGGTCGCTCACCCAGTCGTTGATCGTCCGGCGCGAGCCGTCGGGATCGCCCTCGAAGTCCGCGAGTCTCAGCCCCGCGCCGTAATTCAGGGCCAGGGTGTCGAGATACGCCGACCGGAACGGAAAGCCTCGCTGGCCCCACACCGCGTTCGCCACCTCAAGCTCGAAGCCGTCTCCCTCGTAGGGAGGGCCGACCTCGTCGCGGCCGTTCAGTTCCAAGTCAAGCGCGTTGAACGCCGGGTGAAGAGCGGCCTGACCGAGCCCGAAGCGAAGGGCCTGGGCCATCTCCGTCTCCGTCGCTCCGCGCGCGCCCGCGTACGCCATCGCCAGTGCCGACGAGATGCTGTGCGGCGAGAAGAAGAGGTTCGCGTCCCCCACGGCCACTTCGCGGTAGAGCGCGAAGGCGAACGCGGCGTTCCCCGAAGTGAGGGTCGACATCTCGGCTGGACTGACGTCCGGGTCGAGGTTCCGGGACAGGTTCGACTGAGCGACCGAATCGTCGCCCGGGATCTCCGGCCAAAGCCAGCTACAGCCCGCGAGGCTCGCCACGAGCAGCGCGAGCATGAGAAGACCGAACACCCTTTTGCATCGAACCGCAGCCATCTCGCTCACCTCCCCCGAGCGCAGGCCTGTTCGCCGTTTGCGAACGAGCCTTTCCCGCAACGGACCGCGCGATCTCTCCGGCTCCGTGCCTTCTTTGAGCCAGGTCGAGCGGCGTGCGCCCTCGACCCTGGCGTGCCCCGCGTCGCGCGCCGCGACAACCACCTCCGGCCGCTCGGCGGCCTCGACCCCGTCGGTGACTCCCGAGCCTCCCATCTCCTCCCAGGATGATGGACCAAGGGCCGATTCCCGCCGCGAGAGGATTCTAGACGGTCGACAACCCCGCCGCACGGCCGAGATCCTCGCAGCCCAGGCGGCGCGACGAATCGTCTGAAGCTCGCGCCGGCTTGCGACACCTCGCGCTCGGTCCCCACGGCGACGGCCGCGACCAGTGGCCTTGTCGCGCGCTCCGCTCCTCCGCTATAGTCCCCTGCGAGGTGGACCGATGAAGCGACTGATCGAGGGTGGGTACGTCTGGGACGGAAGGGATCGCTTGATCGAGGATGGGGCGATCCTGATCGATGGCGCGACGATCGAGGCCGTTCTCGACCGGCGCGAGCGCTCCCGGGTCGAAGTCCCCCGCGGCGTCGAGCGAGTCGACGCGGCGGGCACGCTCGCCATTCCCGGCCTGGTCAACGCGCACACTCACCTCTACAGCAGCCTCGCCCGGGGCCTGGGTCTTCCGGGCTTCTCTCCTACGTCGTTCCGTGAGATCCTGGAAGGCCTGTGGTGGAAGCTCGACCGAGTCCTCGACGCCGAATCGATCCGCGCAAGCGCCCTCGTGGGGGCGATGGAGGCGGCCCGCTGCGGGGTCTCAACCTTGATCGACCACCACGCGAGCGCCCACGCCATCCCGGGGTCGCTCGCTCTCTTCGAGGACGCCGTGTGCCGCGAAGTCGGCCTGCGTGCCTCGCTTGCGTACGAGGTCTCGGATCGCGACGGAGCGAAAGCCGCCTCCCAAGGGATCCAGGAGAACCTCGACTTCCTAGCCGCCCACGGCGCGGCCGACGGCGTCTGCGCGGGCCTTTTCGGCCTGCACGCTTCGTTCACCCTGTCTGACCAGACGCTCGCCCAGGTCGCCGAGCGGCTCCCCGACGGAGTCGGCGTTCACATCCACGTCGCCGAGGGGCCTGAAGACGAGGACGACTCGACGAGGCACCACCAGCTCCGCGTCGTGGAGAGGCTCGACCGCTACGAGCTCCTGCGGCCGGCCTCAATCCTTGCCCACTGCCTGCACCTCGATGAACGGGAGAAGGACCTCGTCGCCGAGAGGGGGGCGATCGTCGTCACGAACCCTCGCTCCAACATGAACAACGCCGTGGGCGCCTTCGACCTTCCCGGGTTCCTCGGGCGAGGGGTCCTCACGGGCCTCGGGACCGACGGGCTCGGCGCGAACCTGCTCACGGAGCTCTTCACGGCAAGCATCCTAGAGAAGCACGAACGCGCAGACCCTCGCGCTGGCGGGTTCGACGCGCTCCACGCGCTCCTCTTCGAGAACAACCCGCTGGTGGTGGAGCGAGTCTTCGGGGTCCGCGTTGGGCGGATCGCCCCCGGGTACCAGGCCGACCTCGCCCTCCTCGACTACACCCCGCCAACCCCACTTGGGGTAGAGAACGTCCTCGGCCATCTTCTCTTCGGGATCGCCGTCCACGACCTCCACGTCTCACACCTCTTCGTCGGCGGCCGTCCGGTCCTGCGGGACGGCCGTTTCGTCGACCTCGACCAGGAGGTCATCTATGCCCACGCGCGCGACGCGGCACAGAAGCTCTGGAGGCGCCTTGCCTAGCCCTCTCGGAAGGAAGGCCCTCCCCGGCCGCGGAATCGTCGCGCCGCCCTCGGCGGGAGAGGACGGAAGGAGGAAGAGTCATGTCTAAGACGATGCGGGTCCAGCCGTTCGAGCTCCTCCTCCACCGGGCCCTGCGAGAGCTCAAGGCGTGCGACTCGATCTTCGGGCTCCCCCGCCCCCTCTTCTACGTTCCCAAGAGAAAGAGCCTCTACGTGACGGAGAGCCTGTTCGGGGAGTACCTCTCCACGCCGATCGGTCCGGCCGCCGGGCCGCACACGCAGCTCGCGCAGAACATCGTCTCGGCCTGGCTCTCCGGGGGAAGGTTCATCGAGCTCAAGACCGTCCAGATCATGGACACCCTCGAGATCCCGCGGCCGTGCATCGACATGGAGGACGAGGGGTACAACGTCGAGTGGTCGCAGGAGCTTCGGCTCGACGAGTCGGCGGACGAGTACGTCAAGGCGTGGGCCCTCGTGCGGGTCCTCCACCGCCTCTTGGGCTTCGAGAATACGGATCGGGTGGGGACGGTCTTCAACATGAGCGTCGGCTACAACCTCGAGGGGATCAAGAGCCCCCCGATGACCCGGTTCATGGACCGGCTCGCCGACGCGTCGCAGGCCCTCACCGAGATCCGTCGAGTCCTCGAGGACGAGGTCCCGCGCCTCGCCGACGTCGAGCTCCCCTCCCGGCTCGTCGCGAGCGTGACCCTCTCCACCATGCACGGCTGTCCTCCCGACGAGATCGAACGGATCGGCCGCTACCTCCTCGAGGAGAGGGGTCTCCACACGGTCGTGAAGCTCAATCCGACCCTCCTCGGGAAGGACGCCGTGATGCGGATCCTCCACGACGACCTCGGCTACCGCGAGATCGAGATCCCGGACGCGGTGTTTGCCCACGACCTCGAGTACGGTCGGGCGGTCAAGCTGATCCGCTCGTTGAAGAAAGCGGCCGCCGCGCGAGGGCTCGTCTTCGCCGTGAAGCTCTCGAACACCCTCGCCATGTCGAACCACAAGGGAACACTCTCGGGGAACGAGATGTACCTATCCGGCCGCGCCCTCTACCCGATCACGATGGCGCTCTTCAGCAAGCTCGTGCACGAGTTCGATGGGGACCTCGCCGTCTCGTACTCCGCCGGGGCGGACGCGTGGAATGTCGCGACGATCCTCGCCTGCGGCGCCCGCCCGGTCACCGTCGCCTCGGACCTCCTGAAGCCCGGCGGCTACTCGAGGTTCCTCCAGTACCTGGAGAACCTGGAAGAGGCGATGCGCGCCCGCGGCGCGAGGAGCCTCGACGAGCTCGCTCAGGATCGCCTCGCGACCCTCGAGCGGGCGGCGCGGGAGGCGCGAAGCGACCCCCGCTACCACAAGAGCTACCACCCGTACGGCCTGCCCAAGGTCTCCTCCGGGCTCGAGCTCCTTGACTGCATCGCGGCGCCCTGCGTCGAGGCCTGCGGCGTGTGCCAGGACGTGCCCGAGTACGCCCGGCTCGTCGCGCAGGGCAAAGAGGACCGCGCCTTGGGCGTCATCCTCAGTCGGAATCCCCTCCCCGGCATCACCGGCTACGTCTGCACCCACCGCTGCGAGACCCGCTGTACCCGCAACAACTACGATGAGCCGGTGGCCATCCGCGCGCTCAAACGCTTCGCCTTCGAGCGCGGAAAGGCCGCCCCGTCCAAGGCGAGGGGAGCCAAGTG
>JAPLGE010000004.1 GCA_026390315.1 Candidatus Bipolaricaulota bacterium | reverse complement strand
CGCAGGGAGGTTCGCCAGCCGGCGTCCGTGGCCTCGAGCGTCACCACGGCCTCGCCCGACTCGGTGAAGGTCCGCGTCACGGTGGGCACAGCGACCTCGAGATCCATAGCTCCATCCCCGTCGAAATCCCACTCAAACCGGTATGGCTCCGCCCCCAGACACGTCTGGCAGACCTCGAACGTGACCTCCTCTCCAACGGCCGGGTTGTACGTCGACGGGGAGAAGTTCACTCCCGCCCCAGCCGCCGCGAGAGCCGACGCCGCGAGCAGCACAACTGCACAGAAGATCAGTTCTAGCTTCCTCGTCATGCCCATGCCCCCTCCTTCTCACCCGCTCGATCGAGCCGCCCCCCTACGGGAGCGGCTCGAAGACCGAGCGATTCGTCAGCCAATAGGCAATTAGGTCCTGCATCATCTTGAGGTCAATCCGCTGGTTCCCCGTCTGCGGGACCGCAGCGCCGGACAGCCAGAGCGAGACCGCGTACTGGATCTGGGCAAAGGAGATCTCGCTCGGCAGGCAAGGGTCGATCCTGTTCTGGTCGGTGTCCCAGCGCGAGATCACGACCGGAATCGGCAGGACCGCGGCGCAGGTGACCTTGTCGTCCCCGAGCACCATGAGGGAGATGCGGGGAGACGAGCTCCCCGCGAGTCCGCTGATCGACACGGATTCGCGTTCCTGTCCTGGCTTCAGCGCCGCCGGAGCGGTCAGGGTGTAGCGGACGACGCGGACATCCCCGTCGCGCAGTGGCTCGAGGAAGAGCCAGTCGACGGTGTCCGCGCGGAACGTCGCCCGTTCGTGACTCGCCGGTGCGAGCGTCCAGCCGGCCGGCATGGCCTCGTGGAGCGTGAGCCCGTCGATCGTCGTGTTCGCCCTGATGGTCACGGTCACGGTCACGATCCCGCCCGGGATCGTCTGGTGATCCGGAAGGCACATCTCGATATCGCGGCTCGCGGTCATGCTGGGACCGCTCGCCACGGCGACGGTCGCCTCGAACGGAACCGACGACGCGCCCTCATCGTCCACCACGGTGAGACGCACGGCGTACATGCCGCTGCGGGCAAAACGGTGCTCGGGATTCTGAGCGACGCTCGTCTCGCCGTCGCCGAAGTCCCACGCCCAAGCCACGACCCGGCCGTCCCGGTCAGAGGAGGCTTCGGCGAACTCGACCGAGTCGGCCGTCGTCGGCTCCGCGGGCACGTACGAGAACGACGCATGGGGGATCAGGTTGGGCTCGAGTGCGGCGATCGTTGCCGCGGGGACCGCGACTTTCTGCTGGCGCCCGCGGAAGTCGCCGAACGAAACGGACGAGCCCTTGTCCGTCGACCAGGATCCCTTCACCTTGACCTGGAGCCCGATCTGCGTCGACCACTGGCCGCCCAGGCCGATGGAGGCGACCGCCCAGCTCAGGGTCGTCGTTCCGTCCGGGTTCTCCTTGACGCGATCCGGCGCCGGGGTCGCGCCGACGTAGCGCAGCTCTCGCGGTAGCACCTTCTCGACGCGCACGTCGCGCGCCGCGAGGTCGGCCGTGAGGACTCCTCGGATCCGCTCCCGCGCCGCGTCGCTCGGCCGCTCAACGAAGGCCCCTCCCGTCTCGGAGGCCAGCTCCTGGAGCAGGCTTCTGTTCACGAGGTTCCCGATCCCAACCGAGACGACGAGGATCCCCGCCTCCTTCGCCGCCTCTGCCTGCATCTCCGGCCCGCGTCCGCTGTCGCTCTGTCCGTCGGTGAAGAGGATCACCGCCAGAACGGCCCTCTCGCGCCCGTTCTTGACCAACTGGTCGCGCGCGGCCTTCAACCCGTCGCCAAGCGCCGACTTGCCGGCCGCAGCGAGGTCCGCAATCGCCGGTCCCACGGCGGAACGCTCTCCGGTGAGCGGAACGACGAGCTTCGCCGACGTGGAGAACGTCACGAGTCCCACGCGATCCTGAGCGGAGAAGAGTCCCAAGAGGTCGAACGCAAAGCGCTTGGCGTCGGCGATCGCCGCGCTCGCGGAGGTGTCGATGACCAGGACGCAGTCAATCGGGAGCCGTCCACCCGAACCCGTCCCCTCGACCACGAGCGTGACCGTGGCGTCCGTCGGGTCCCCGCCCATTCCTGCTACGTAGACCGTCTGTGGCTCAACGCTCTGCCGAACCTCGAGGTACGGCGACTCGGCCGCAACCAGCGGGAGCGCCAGGGTGCACAGGCTGACCAGAAAGACGGCGAGGGGTCGCCCCCTCGCCGAAAGCCTTTTCATCTTCATCTCGATCATCTCCTAGACCTGGCGGCGCGTGCGCGCCATCTTGTCGCCCGCCCTACTGGCCGCACGGCGCCGGGACCGGGTCGCAGATCCCCCGCACCGCCGCGGGCAGCGGATCGCAGATGTCGGTATTGGTCAACCAGTAGGCGATGATCGTCTTCAGCGTCTCGTAGTCGATCGTGTGTCCGCACGTGCGAGGCACGACCTCGTCCTCAAGCCAGAAGGCGATCGCCCGCTGGACCTGGAGGAACGAGATCTTGTTCGACAGCGTGATGTCGATCGTGTCTCTCTCCACATCCCACCGGGAGATCGCCACGATCACCGACAGGCAATCTGTGATGTCCACGGCGGCGTCCCCTGCGACGATGACGTCCTGGCACGGCAGAGCCGAGTCGACGACCCCGTAGAGGTCGTTGCCACTGACGTAGCAGGGGTCGCTCCCCGTCATCTCGATGGCCTGGGTCTGCGGGACCTCGACCATGTAGATGACCGTCAGCGTTGTGCGCGCCGGGAGCTTCGTTGGGTAGACCCACTCCACGCGGGACGCCTTGTAGGTCGTGCCGCTGTTCTCGAGCGGGATAACCTGCCAACCGGTCGGAAGCTCCTCGTGGAGCCCCACGCCATACAGGTCCTCATCGGCGCTGATCTCCACCTTCACGGTGAACGTGTTCCCCGCCGGGTTGCCGTCCGGTCCATAGTAGTTGAGAAGGACGTTCCGGCATGGAATCGGCGTGGCGATCGTCCTCACCGCGGTGATGGTCGCCTTGGGGGCGAGCGGCAGCGGCAGGTCGACCGGCGTGCAGGTGTAGGAGTAGGCCGAGAGCTGCTTCATGGTCAGAAGGTCGATCCGCGCGCCCTGCGTCCAGGGGACCGGCTCGTCGTTCGTCCACATCTCGAGGGCGCGCGCGAGCTGGTGGGGCTCGATCTTCTCCGACAGCCTCAGGTCGATCGAGTCCTCCGTGTCCTCGCCGGCCCGCGGAACGAGGTGAGCAACCGCGGTAAGGATGCTGAGAGCGGAGCTGACCAGTACCCTGGAATCGCCCTCCACCGGCATCGTGAACGACGGCGTGATCGCCTGGAAGGTTCCGGTGATCGTGAAGCAAACCGGGAGCGCCGTTGAAATGAGCTCTTGGCCGGTGGGGACTGAGAGCTCGTAGGAGATCACCTTGGTCGTTCCGGCCTTAACCTGATCGACGAAAACCCACTGTACTGCGGCACGCTTGAAGGCAGCGCCCGCGTTCTCGAGCGGCTTGATCTTCCAGCCGATGGGGAGGTTCTCCTGCAGTCCGGCCCCAGCGAGATCCCGTTCGGTCTCAATCCGGATGACCACCTTAAACGTGCTTCCCGGGAGGGCCTCGGTCGTCGAGATCGTGCGCGTAACCGTCACCGAAAGAGAAGAGACCGTCACAGTCAGCGACTGCCTCGCGCTCGCGCCCTGGTCATCCGTCGCCCGCAGGGTGACGCCGTAGGTCCCACTCGTCGTGTATGTGTAGGTCGCCCTGGGATCGGAGGTCGCTAGCTCGAAGAGCCCGTCCCCATTGAAGTCCCAGTCGTAGCTCGTGATCCTCCCGTCCGGGGCCGTGGACAAACTGGCGTCGAAGGTGACCGCCTCGTTCACCCGTGGCTCGGTCGGCGACACGGTGAACGTCGCGACCGGCGGGATGTGCGGCGTCGCCTTGAACACGATTGGGTCAGTCAGGCCAAGCGTGATGACCTGCGGCGTCGGCAGAGAGCCAGACAGCGCCGTGACCTCCGTGATCCCGGAGGTGAACTGCGGGTACAGCGTCAGCTCGAAGCTCGTGCCCAGAGGGCCGATGACGGCGCCGTCGCCCTTTGCCGCGTCCCAAGAGTTCGTGAAGGTCCCCGTCGGGGGCGTGATCTGCCACGTGTCGCGGAAGTCGTCCGAATCGTCTTTCACGAGGAAGGTCGCGTCGGCCGGGATCCCGGACAGCGTGATCGACGACGTTCCTGCGGTGCTAGCCGCCACGCCACTCAAGAGCACAAACAGCGAGACCGTCCCCGTGGCCGTGTCCCGGTACAGAAAGAGGACCGCCGTGTCGGCCTTCTCAAGACCCGTGTTGGAGTGGCCGTTCTGGAACTTGTAGTAGTCGACGGCGGCGGCCGCGCTCTCCAGCGGCGTGATCTGTACTCGCTTCTCCCCCTGGCTCACCGTAAAGAAGCCTTCTCCCGCGGCGGACGCCGCCGCTGATGCAAGGAGAGAGGCGAGCACAACGAGGAGGAAAAGGCCAAGAATACTGACCTTTTGCACCTTCATTGCTACCTCCTTTGTCTCATCGTTCATTCTTCATTCCTCATGAAAGCAACATGGCATCGCGACTCTAGCATAACCCCGCGCCGAAGTCTGTAACAGCGATCACCGTCGCCCTCTTCCCTTGCGGTATGCGCGCCTCCTCTCACAGGACGACCGCGAGCTGATACAGGGCGGCCTCGATCGCTTGCCTCCCGGCTTCGAGTGGGTCCGCCGTGAGCAAGGAGAAGAGCGGCCGGTCCGCATAGGTCACGGCGGTCGTGAACTCGATCTCCCCCGAAGGACCGAACACCGTTGCAAAAAGCGAGACAACCGCCTCCTTGTCGAGGCCGAACAGGAGCCCCAGCGGGCTGATCAGGAACTTGAGGGAGGTGTCCAAGAAGGACGTCGCGCCCAACAAGAGGAGCGATCGCTCCGGCCTAAACGTGATGTCGTCCTCCCAGCGCACGATGCGGAAGACGACGATGTGGTCGAGATCCAGGGTCTGAGCCAGCTTGCTGATCCCCTCGGGCGAGAGGCTGTTGCCGAGATACGACTTCGTGGCGCGCTGCGCGTACATCAGCTCGCCCGGAGAGGCCACGTCCACACTTCCGATCACGGCGCAGCGCTGGTTGGCGTACCCCTTGAGAATCTCTAGATCCGCCGAGGGAACCGGCGCGCCGGCCTGCACGAAGACGGCGACCTTCTCCCGCTGCCCGAGGGCGGCCATGCCTGCCGTAAGGACGACAAGCCCCACCGCGACCCCGCATAGGAGACCACGAGCCTTGTCCATCAACGCACCTCACCACCCGTTTTCAAGCATATTTCGGTGCTTGCAGGCTAGTGGATCGGCCGTTCGAAGAGAAGGAAGGGTGTCAAGGCTCTTCCCCGGCTTTGTCTGGGGGGACCTGGACAAATGTCACGAACCCGCGATACGACCGGGTTTTCTAGGAGGAGAGCTCTTTCGGCCGCTGCGCGAGGTGTGGATGCGCGGCGCCTGGATAGACCTTGAGCTTCCGCAGCATGCGCCGACCCATGTTCGACTTTGGCAGCATGCAGCGCACAGCCTCGCGGACGGGCAGGATGGGGTGCAGCTTGACGAACCGGCGGTATGTCATCTCTTTGAGGCCGCCGATGTAGCCTGAGTGGTGCCGATAGAGCTTCTGGTCCCACTTCTTTCCCGAGAGGGCCACCTTGGCCGCGTTGACCACCACGACGTAGTCCCCGGTGTCGACATGAGGGGTGTAGATGGGCTTGTGCTTTCCCATGAGGACGACCGCGATCTTGCTCGCCAGGCGGCCGAGGGGCTTCCCTTCGGCGTCAACAACGTACCAATCGCGATCCCAGGTCTTCCCGATCTCCTCATTCTTAGCCACGAACGTCCGTTGCATGATCCTGCTCCTTGTCCTATCCCAGTTGGAGAGGGGATTATACGGACCCCCTCACTCGCTGTCAAAGCCCGTGGCGATCGTCTCCTCCGCAGAAGGTCCGAGCGAAACGTAGGCGATCGGCGCACCGACCCCCTCGGCAATCCGGGCGAGGTACGATCGCGCCTCTTTGGGAAGCTCGTCGTACTCTCTCATGCCGCTCAGGTCCTCTCGCCAGCCCGGCACCATCTCGTAGACGGGCTGGCACTCCGCGAGGTCTTCCGCCGCGAGGGGGAAGCGCGTCGTCTCACGCCCGCCTAGCCGATACGCCCGGCAGAGCTTGATCTCCTCGGATCCCGACAGCACGTCGAGCTTGGTGACCGCAAGGCCGGTTGGCGCGTCGAAGGCCGCCGCGTGGCGCAGCGCGACCAAGTCCAGCCATCCGCAGCGACGCGGACGGCCGGTCGTCGTCCCGAACTCGGCCCCTTCTCGCCGCAACGTCTCGCCGACCTCGTCGACCAGCTCCGTGGGGAAGGCGCCTTCGCCCACGCGCGTGGTGTACGCCTTGATCACGCCGATCCGGCAGTCGACGCGCAGAAGTGGCACGCCGATGCCGTTCGCCAGCCCGGCGAAGGTGGTCGACGACGACGTCACGAACGGGTAGGTTCCGAAGTCCAGGTCAAGGAGCGCTCCTTGGGCCCCTTCGAACAGGACGGCCTCGTCCCGCGCGAGCGCCTCCCCGATGGCCCCGGCGGCGTCGCCGATCGAGTTAAGGAACGGCTCTGCAGACCTCAAGAGCTCCTCCGCGAGGCCGCCGCCAGAGAGCGCGTCGATCTCCGGCGAACGGGGTGCCAAACGCTTCAGAAGGTCCATCCGTTCGTCGAGCCGCCGGCGCAGGCGCGGCGGAGAAAGGAGATCCCCAGAGCGAATCCCGACCTTCGCCGCCCGGTCCCGGTAGACCGGGGCGATCCCTCGCCGCGTCGTTCCGAACGTGCCCGCCATCCCCTCAAGATCCTCCAGAAGCCGATGGTAGGGCAGGATGAGGTGTGCCGCCTCGGAGATGAGGAGCCTCGGCCGCCAGCCGAGGTGCCGTGAGATCTCCTCCACTTCCTGCCGCAGGACGGAAAGGTCGATCACCACACCGCTCGCCAGGACCGACAGAACGTCCGGGTAGAAGACGCCCGCCGGGACGAGGTGGGTCCCGAAGCGCACTCCCCGGTCGATCACGGTGTGGCCGGCGTTCGGACCGCCGTTGAAGCGGACGACCATGGTCGCGTCCTTTGCCAAGAGGTGAGTGACCTTCCCCTTCCCCTCGTCTCCCCATTGCATCCCGAGGACCGCCGTTGCCATCTCGCCTCCTACCTCGGCCCCGGCCGACCGACGCGGACGAGGCCGATCGTCACGTGCCCTTCGTCGATCACCAGATCCTGCCGATGCTCCTCGTCCCCGCGAAGGCCCGACTCCATCGCGACCGCGAGGATCTCGGAGGCGATCGGGTCACGATTCGCCGCAAGGCAGGCCTCGAGGACGCGATCGCCTTCGTAGCGCACTTCGATCCGGTCCGTCACCTCGAACCCCGCCTCCTTGCGCAGAAGCTGGATCCGATGCACCAACTCGCGGACGAGCCCCTTCTCCGTGAGCTCCTCGTCGAGCCGCGTGTCGAGGAGGAGCCGAATCCCCGCGTCTTCCACGAGGACGAACCCATCGGCAAGGCCGGTGGCGAAGCTCACGTCCTCGGGGAGGATCGCCGCGCGCTCCCCCCCCAGCTCTGCTTCGACGGGGCCTTGGGCAAGCTGTTCCTTGAGAAGAGCTCCTGGTTGGGACTTGATCCACCCCGCGGCGCGCGGGGCGAGAGGACCCAGCCGAGGGCCGAGGGTTCGAAAGTTCGGCGCCGGCACGGGTTGGACGTACGTGTCAAGGTTTCCGACCTGCTCGACGCGCTCGACGTTCAACTCCACGGCGACCAGCGCAAGCACCGCCTCGGGCAGGGAGATCGGACCCGCCGCGAGGGAACCGCACGCGGCCGCGCCGCGAAGCGGCTGGCGAACCTTGATCTGAGCCTCGTTCCTCGCCTGGTGACCCAGCGACACGACCTTCCGCGCAAAGGCCATCTGCGATTCGAGCGCCAAATCCACCCGCTCGGCCTCGCCCACCGGGTACTCGCACAGGTGGACGCTCTCCGGATCCTGTACCCCGCGGAGGCGCTGGAAGATCGCCTCGCTGATGAACGGCACGAACG
The DNA here is from genome assembly GCA_026390315.1 of Candidatus Bipolaricaulota bacterium. GTDB lineage: Bacteria > Bipolaricaulota > Bipolaricaulia > UBA7950 > UBA9294 > JAPLGE01. Next base: position 3,245 of record JAPLGE010000004.1, on the reverse strand, counting down.
GGGCGCAGAGGCGTACGAGATCGACGAGGGCGCGGTAGAGCGTCGCGTACGCCGCGACCTTGTCTCCCTCCATCCCGCCGCGCCAGAAGCGCCGCCGCGAGGAGCGAACGTACCAGTTGGAGAGGTCGTCGAGAAACGCCTCGAGCAGAACGGTCGCCGCCATCGCGTCGTAGCTATCTAGGCACGTAACCACCCCTTGGGTCGTCGAGGCGAGGCGAGACAGGATCCAGCGGTCGAGGACCGCCAGGTCCTCTTCCCTCGCGCGATGAACCGCCGCGTCGAAGCCGTCGATCGAGGCGTAGAGGGCGAAGAAGTCGTAGGTGTTCCGCAGCATGTCGAGGAACCGATAGAGCGGCTCCTTGACGTCCGCCTCTCCAAGCCGCTTCGAGTTCCACGGCGCGCTCGACGACAGGAGGTACCAGCGGAGCGTGTCGGCGCCGTAGAGGTCGATCAGCTGCCAGGGGTCGATCACGTTCCCCTTGCTCTTGCTCATCTTGAGGCCGCTCTCGTCGAGGCCCAGCCCCGTCGCGATCACGTTCCGGTACGCGAGCTCTCCGTGGAGGATCGTGCTCGTGGCGAGAAGGGTGTAGAACCACCCGCGGGTCTGCTCCATCGCCTCGCAGATGAAGTCCGCCGGGAAGTTCTCCCGGAAACGATCCTCGTTCTCGAACGGGTAGTGCCACTGAGCCGTGTGCATGCTCCCCGAGTCGAACCAGGCGTCGATGACGTACGGGACCCGGGTCATCGTGCCCCGACACGCGGGACAGACGAGCCGCACCGCGTCGACGTACGGGCGATGGAGCTCCACCGCTCGAGCGAGTGCCTTGTCCTCTGCGCGCTCCACGAGCTCGTCCCGGCTGGCGACGGCGATCGTCTTCCCACACCCTGCGCAAACCCAGAGGTTGAGAGGAGTTCCCCAGTAGCGATCGCGCGACAGAGCCCAGTCCTTGAGGTTCTCCAGGAAATCCCCGAACCGGCCGGTCCCGACGTGCTCAGGGTACCACTTGATGTGGGCGTTGTGCTCGAGGAGCTCCTCCTTGACCGCCGTCGTTTCGATGTACCAGGAGTCTGCCGCGTAGTAGAGGAGCGGCGTGTCGCAGCGCCAGCAGAACGGGTACTCGTGCTCGTAGAGCGCGAACCGGTAGAGGAGGCCGCGCCCCTTCAGGTCCTCGATGATCGTGCGATCCGCGTCCTTGACGAAAGCCCCTGCGCAGAGGGCGAACTCCTCGGTGAAGCGGCCGCGGAGATCCACGGGATGCAAGAAGGGAAGGCCCTCCGCTTGGCCCAGCGCGTAGTCGTCCTCTCCGAACGCCGGGGCGGTGTGGACGATCCCCGTCCCTTCCTCCGTGTTCACGAACCCCGCGCCGAGGACGCGGTACGCCCGCTCGTCCGAGAGGAGTGGGTACGGCGGCTCATAGCGCAGGCCGACGAGATCGCGGCCAGCTAGCTCGCGGACGACCGCGTACTCGTGGTCCAGGGCGTCGCCGAGCCGCGCCTTGGCGAGGATGAGTCGCTCGCCGCCCGTCTCGACCTCGACGTAGACCTCGTCCGGCGCGATCGCCAGGGCCACGTTCGCCGGGAGGGTCCACGGGGTCGTCGTCCAGGTGAGGAGCGACGTTCTCCCGGACCGCTCGAGCTTGTAGGAAGACCCGGCGTCAGAGACGAGCCGCATCCGGACCGAGACCGATGGGTCCTCGACGGTGCGGTAGCCCTGCGCCACCTCGTGCGAGGAGAGCCCCGTCCCGCAACGCGGGCAGTAGGGAAGGACCTTGTGTCCCTGGTAGAGGAAACCCCGTTCGAACATCTGAGCGAGCTCCCACCACAAGGTCTCGATGTAGGCATCGGTGTAGGTGACGTAGGCGTCCTCGAGGTCGATCCAGAACCCCATCCGCTCCATCATCCGCTCCCAATCGGCCTTGTACCTCCAGACCGACTCCTTACAGCGCTGGACGAACCGCTCGACCCCGTAGGCCTCGATCTCCGGCTTTGAGTTCACGCCGATCGCCTTCTCCACCTCGAGCTCGACCGGGAGGCCGTGTGTGTCCCAACCTCCCTTCCTCTCGACGTAGAAGCCGCGCATGGTCTTGTAGCGGGGAAAGAGGTCCTTGTACACCCGCGGAATCAGGTGGCCGAAGTGGGGCTTGCCGTTCGCGGTCGGCGGTCCCTCGAAGAAGACGTAGCGCGGGCCGCCCCGCGTGCGTTCCAGCGACTTCCGGAAGGCGTCGGTCGATTGCCAGGAAGCGAGGATCTCGTTCTCTCGCGCGATCGGATCCTTCCCGAGCTTCTCATATCGGTTCATCTTCTGTCTCCCTCTGGTCGACGGTCAATTCGCGAAAGCGGGACTCCCTCGGAAATGGCACTCAGTTGCGGAAACCCAAGCGGGACGCCCCTCAGCGGGGCACGACAATGTAGATCAGGATCGGATGGTTCACGTGGTTTGTCACGAACATCGCTTGATCACAGCGCATCATAGCCCCGGGCCCCGGGGCTGTCAACCCCCTGCGGTCTCAACGCGACGAGCCTCCGGCGCATGCGCAGCGCGCGCCCCGATCCCCAGAAGAGCACCACGACACCCAGGCCGATGGCCGCCCATCCCGCGGACTCCGTCCCGGGAAGGTGGAAGAGCTGCAGGAACGAGCCCCCGGCGGCGAAGGCGAGGGCCGTGCGGACGTAGGCCAGAAACGTTCGCTCGTTGGCCAGCCTGGTCCTCTCCCAGGCGAGGACTTCGCGCAGACGCGCATCTTCAGCCGTGCGTCTCTCTCCACGCCCTTCACCCACGGCCACCCCCTCCGACCCTCCGCGGTCTCCCAGAATCCCGTGCGAGATCCGCTCAACGATACTCCCTTCGCCGGTCGTCGACCAGGACCGCGAGGCGACGGGGCCGACCGCCCTCAGGGATCTGCCGCGATGCGGGAGGAGACCCGGGATGCCCGCCATCGCCTACCCTTGGAAGGGACAGCCGCTCGAGCGTCCGGCCGGTCCCTTGTCCGACCGAGCCGTGTCCATCTCCCCTGCCGGTCTCGTCCGTCCTCGGTATCATCTCTGCGATCTCGCCGCGGAGGTGGAAGGATGAGACGGAGTCTCTCGCTTGGCCTCTTCGCCCTCGTCGCCTTGGGCTTGGGAGGGTGCCTGTTCGACCCGCCCCCGGTCGTCGTTCTGCGGGCCCCCACGATCAGCGGCCCCGCGCCTCTCGAGGTGATCTTCGACCTCTCCTACTGCGACGACCCGAACGGCCATCCCCTTTC
>JAPLGE010000124.1 GCA_026390315.1 Candidatus Bipolaricaulota bacterium | reverse complement strand
GTCGTCGAGGAGCTCATCCCCGAGGCTCAAAGGGAGTGCAACACCCACCTCGCCACCTTCGGGGCGATGCTCGGCTTCGCGCTGATGATGGTTCTCGAAGTCGCGCTCGCCTAGTCGCCTGTCAGGACGGCTCCTTCCCGCGCCGCACCCTCTTCCCACGACAGGGGCGCCCGCGTACCATCCCGGCGTGAGGATCCGCGAGATCGAGGCCAAGACGCTCCTTACGCGCGTCAAGCAGCCGGACACGTGGTTCGGCCTTGTGTACAGCATGAACCTCTACCGCAGCTGCGCGCACCAGTGCATCTACTGCGACACGCGGAGCGCCTGCTACGAGATCGAGGACTTCGACCACGAGGTCCTCGTCAAGAGAAACGCGCTGGACGTCCTCGAAAGAGAGCTCCGGACGAAGCGCGCGAAGGGGCCGATTGGCTTGGGGTCGATGAACGACCCCTACCAGCCGATCGAGGCCGAGAGAAACCTAACCCGCGGCGCGCTCGAACTCGTCGCCCGCTACGGCTTCCCCGTCCACGTTCTGACGAAGAGCACTCCTGCCTTCTAGGGGGACATATCACTCGTTTCGGAAGACAGGGGTTGCACCTCGCTCTGGCAATCCCGCGGGGGATGCCCAGAACGCGAATCTGAGACCTCTCGTGGAACACGGCAGGCTTCGAGCGCGGAGCGTCAGACTGCAAGCTCTCGCTGTCCCCCCGGTTAGGGATGCTGCCCTTCCCGAGGAGTGGCTCGGAACGCCAACGGGCAGACATCGCCACGGCTGCCTCGGAACCGGCCCGCTTTCGTGACGACACACAACGAAAGATCCGGCCGCCTCTACTTTCCCGTAGGACACCAAGAGCGAAGATCCGACCCCGCGCCACGCGACCCCGTCGCCACATGCCGGGTGCGTGTATGCTCCGCCTCGGGGTGAGATCGATGCCGTCGAAGGCAGACAACGATCCGTTGCAGGCCTTGCCGAACATCGGCGCGGAGGTCGCTTCGCGGCTGCGCAAGGCAGGGATCACGGCGCCGGAGGAGCTGCGAGCGCTGGGGAGCGTGGAAGCAGCAATCCGCCTCGCGGCCGTTCAGCCGAACGATCCTCCCTGCCGCAGCATGCTCGCCGGCCTTGAGGGGGCGATTCGCGAGGTCCGCTGGCACGCGATCCCCAAGGACGAGCGCGACCGCCTCTGGAAGGAGTTCCAGGCGCGGACAACGAAGGCGGGACGAGCCTGACGCCGGCCGGTAGCGCACGCAGCTTGACCTGTCGACCCGGCGCAGGGAGCCCCTCAAACCTGAGTCAGAGACCTCCCGCCGGACACGACGCGCAGAGAGTGTGAGATGTCGCAGTGCAAGTCCTTGCTGCCTGTTGTCGAAGGCACGGCTCTTGCGGAGGAGAAGCGCGGGATGTCAAAAGACAAGATGCGACCCCAGAAGCCTTCTTCCGCCGACGGTGGCGACGTGGTAGGCTCTCAGGGCGAACGGCGGCAACCATGAGAACCGAATCGGAGCCCCGACTGCAGGCGTATCTCGGCGAGCTATACCACGCTTTGCCCGATGTCGGTCAGAATCCGCTGACGATCCGCCCTCGGCTCCACGCCGAGGAAGCGGAGGACTTCCTGGACGGATTGGAGGCAGGACTCTTCTCAGTCGACTGCGACGGGTACGTCCAAAGCCCTCTCCTCCCCCCTGCGCTCAACTCCAAAAGCCGCCAGGAGATCCTGCAGATCTTCTGGCATTCGAGAGGGAGGCGCGTTCTCTTCCGAGAAGGCGTCTGCCAGCTCGCCGCGGCCTCGTCCCTCGTGTTGGAGTACGGGTGGGGAGTGAAGGACGTGCGCCTTGAGCCTAGGGGCGATCTGAGAGCCGTTGCCTACGGAGTCGACCTGGCGGTCAGAGAGCCCTCGGGCGGTCGCATCCTGATCTGCGGAGAAGTCAAGAGAGACACGCTGGAACTGAAGAAGCTCCTCGATGACCTCACAGACTGCTTCCTTCGTGGATCCCATCCCAGGACCGCCTGCAACCGGAAGAACCATCCGAAGTTCCAGTTCTGTAGGCACACCAAGGCAGAGCACTTCTGGGCCGTGTGCCCAGGCATACGCCGGGCCTTCCGCATCGAGTTCGTGAATGACGTCTTGAACCTCAGGTCGGTGGAGGACATTCCAACAAACCCGAGAACAGCCGGGCCGTCTCTTCACTCGTGATTGCCATCCGAGGACCCGATCCTCTCCGCACCCTGAATCCGATGTCGCCAGCGACGGGACGCCCCTCGGCATGTGGCGTCGGAATCCGGGGTCTGTCCCCTTTCTATCGCAGGCACCTCTCCTGCCGTGGAGAGTTCGGGATGTCAAAAGGCAAGATGCGACCCAACAAACCGCTAGGCCGCACTAGGCGTGAGTGCCCTTGGAGGATTTCATCCGTGTGCGTTTTCGGAGTTCTCCCGCTCGCTAATGGCGTCAGGCGCATAGGAACCAATCGGAATCCCCTTACTGCGCATCCGCTCGAGAAGCGACTGCTTCCAAGTCCGCCACCATCCTTCTTGGGCCCACTCGTGCCTGTCAATGAACCCTGGGCCCATCGCTGCGAGGATCATGTCCTCGAATCGAGTGAGTTGTCCCTGTCTAGCTCCATGGACGGTCCTGCTAACCCCGTCGTGATCATACCGACCAATAGCAGCCTCGATTTGACCGAAGTTGACAAAGCCGAGCCGGCGCAGCATCTTCGCCGTCCACTCGTAGCTTGCGGCTGTCATGCGCCCGTCCGGCCCTAGCTTCTTGTCCAAGTATGCCTTCAGGGCATCTCCTGTTATTTCAACCTCTTCGAGTCTTCCTTGCGCTACGGAGCGCCGTGCCTGCTGGCGCAGCCTTTCATCTTCCGCTTGAACGGCTTGAAACTCCCGGTCGGCGATTTCCAGCAAACCTGCGAGTGCCGTGAAGCGGCGACGAATCTCTGCGGGAATCGTCTCCACGGATTTGTACTGAATATCGTGCTCAATCTCCGCCCACGCGTGCTGTAGGACGGTACGAAGCTGTATTTCTGCCTTCAGGCCAGAGTAGCGCGAGTATTCCGGAAGGGAAGTCCGATTGGGCCTCAACTCGACAATGTAGTGCACGCTTTGATACCCGAGCCGGTCCTCCTGCAAGAGCAGTGCGGCTTTGTCGGTCCGTTCTAGGACATGAAACTCCTCACGGATCAACCGATCCACATGCTCGGCATCTTTGAGGAAGAAAGTGATAACTCGCGCCGCAGCAAGATCGGTAATCTCGGTCACGGGATCGGCGTACTTGGGACGATTCGGGTCGCCTTCGGCTGGACTTCGTGCCTTAGCCTGGAAACTCTCGAGCGCCTTGGCTCGCGCTTCCACCGACGCTACCTTGAGTTGACGACTACGAAGCGCCTCTACAAGGACGCCCCGCACCGCCTCGGCAAAGGAGACATAGAGCGGGCGCACCTGTTGGTACTGCTCGACGGCGGCACGCTGATGAGATTCGAAGTCGAACTCGCTTGAGGGTTGAAGCGTTTCAGATGTCATGCTCGGTAACCTCTTATGTGTCTGGGCAAGTGCCTAACAATGATCAGTATCCATTCCCGCTACATGGCACGCCGGCATCGAGGCGGCCCGCATGCGCTTCCCACCTCTGCGCGTCTGTTGTATGACATCACATATTGGCACGGGTACTCTCGCGCGTCATCCTACTAACATGAAGCCCATGGAGCAAGTCCGCCAGGCGTGTCCAGAATCCGGGGGACATATCACGCTTTTCTGTACGCCCGAAGAGCCCGGCGCGAGAGAAGCCCCCGCATCTGACCTCGGGACAACGTGGCCGCGCTGGAGGCCGACCGCGCAGAGCGGACGCGACTCGAGGCGGCCTGCCAAGTCCTGATCTCGCGAAGCGCGGCGTTCCGCGTTCTGTTCGGTCGGTTGACTTGGACGTTGGCGGGATTGCCTCGCGCGTGATAGGGTCTCGGAAACCACCTGACAAAGGAGAGAGGGCCATGCCATCCAATGAGACCCGCTTCTACAGAGAGGCCGAGGCGTGTATCGGCCAGATCCTCGAAGAGAACCCCGCCACGGCGACCTTCCTCGGCGACCACCGCTTCGACGAGCGCCTCGCCGACTTCACGGCCGAGGGGATCCAGCGTCAGCGCGCGATGCTCGGCTCGTGGCAGAGGAAGATGGCGCAGTTCGACCCCAAGACGATGCCGCTCGACGCGCGGATCGACCACACCCTCACGATCCATCTTCTGAGTCAATTCATCCGCGGATTCGACCAGATACGCGGCGTGGAGCGCGACCCGGGCGCCGCCGTGAGCGAGGTGATGCAGGGCGTCTACTTCCTCGTCCTCCACGACTTCGCCCCTCTCCCGGAGCGGATGAAGTCGATCCTCGCCCGTCTTCGGGCGAGCCCAAAGACGCTCACCGACGGACGGGCCCGAATCGTCCCGAAGGACGTGCCGCCGGTATGGGCCCAGATTGCCCTCGAGTCGACGAAGCAGAGTGTCGGCTTCTTTGGCGCGTTCCTGCCGCGGCTCGCCAAGGCGGTCCCGCCTCTTGAGGCCGACGTCACGAAGGCCGCCCAAGCCGCTGCGGCCGCCCTCCAAGAGCACGCGGCGTGGATCGAGAAGACGGTGCTCCCTCAGGCCGCGGGCGACTTCGCCGTGGGGAAGGCTCTCTTCAACGAGATCCTCCGCGAGGACCACCTGGTCGACTACGACGCCGACTCCCTCCTCAAGACCGGCTGGCGCCTCCTCGAAGAGACGGGAAACGAGATGGCCGCGGTGGCGCGGGAGCTCGATCCCAAGAGAACGGTGAAAGAGCTTCTCGAGGAGGCGAAGGCAAACCACCCGGCCGCCGACCGGCTCCTCGACACCTACCGAGAGGAGATGGCGCGGGCGCGGCAGTTCGTGGTCGACCACGAGATCGTGACGATCCCCGCAGGCGAGACACTCCGCATCGAGCCGACTCCGCCCTTCCTCCGGCCGCTCATGCCCTACGCCGCCTACATGCCGCCGGGGTTCCTGGAGAAGGTGCAGGAGGGGATCTTCCTCGTGACCCCGGTCGAGGAGAAGGACCCCGACGCGGCGGAGCGGCGGCTGCGCGGACACCCGCGGGCGAGCATCCCGGTGACCGCGCTCCACGAGGCGTACCCCGGACATCACCTGCAGCTTTGCTTCGCGAACCAAGTCGGGACGCTGCCGCGGAAGCTCGGAGGGTTCCTCTCGACCCTGTTCGTCGAGGGGTGGGCGTTCTACTGCGAGGAGCTGATGGAACGCCTCGGGTTCATCGGCGAGCCGATCCAGAAGCTCTCCCGCCTCCAGGCGCAGATGTGGCGCGCAGCGAGGATCGTGCTCGACGTGTCGCTCCACACGGGCGCGATGAGCGTGGACGAGGCGATCCGCTTCCTCGTCGAAAAGGCCGGCCTCGAGCCGGACGACGCGGCCGCCGAGGTGAAGCGCTACACCCAGTCCCCGACTCAGCCGCAGTCGTACTTGATGGGGAAGATCGAGATCCTCTCGATCGTCGAGGAATACAAGAGGGCGCACCCAAAGAGCGGCCTGCGCGAGATGCACGACGCGATCCTCGGCTGCGGCTCGCTTCCGCCGCGGCTGATGCGGGAGCGGCTCTTCGCCGCGAAGAAGTGAGGGCTCTGGAGGGCTAGCGCGGAAGCGCCCTGAACCGCTCGAAGGAGCGGTCGTAGGTTCTCTCGACCTCGGGCGGGAAGGCGCACGCGGGGAGCTCGCGGCTCGCGAGATGATGGCGTAGGCACTCGCAGCAGCGACCCTTCCGCGGGCAGCCCGGCCAAGTACACGCACAGCGCGCGAGGTTCTCTTTTGAGTTCGAGCAGTCAGACATCGGAGGTCTCCTTTCTTCCTCGATGCGGCGGTTCGCAAGACCGCGCGACGAGGTCGTACCCACGAGATCCGGTGATCTTCGCCTGGACGAACGCGCCCGGACGAAGGCCATCTCCGCGGAGGTACGTCACGCCGTCCACGTCCGGAGCCTGCGTGCGGGTGCGAGCGATCCAGACGCCCCTCTCCTCGCTCGGCCGGTCGACGACCATCTCGAGCACGTCTCCCTTCATCGCCCGGTTCTTGGCGAAGGCGATCTCCTGTTGGGCGAGCATGAGATCGCGGAGGCGCCGCGACTTCGCGCGTTCGGAGACCTGCCCAGGGAGCCGCGCCGCCGGGGTCCCCTCCTCGCGCGAGTAGGCGAACGCGCCGAGGTGGTCAAACCGCAGATCCTTCACGAGACAAAGGAGTTCGTTGAACTCCGCGCGCGTCTCGCCGGGGAAGCCGACGAGGAAGGTCGTCCGGATCGCGATCCCCGGCACGGCCGATCGGAGCCGTTCGATCAGGGCGAGGCACTGCGCCTGGGTCACGCGTCGCCTCATTCGCCGGAGGATCCGGTCGGAGAGGTGTTGGAGGGGGATGTCGACGTACGGGCAGAGCTTGGAAAGTGAGAGATACGCGTCCACGAGGTCCTCGGTGAAGTGGGCGGGGTGGGTGTAGAGAAGCCGGATCCAACGGAGACGAGGGATCTCGTCGAGGTGCGCGAGAAGCTCGGGGATCCGGATCTCGCCCGGGATATCCGTCCCGTACAGGGTCGTGTCCTGGCCGATCACGACGAGCTCCCGCACGCCTCCTGCGACGAGCCGCCGCGCCTCGTCGAGGACCTCCTCGGCCGGCCGGCTGCGGAACCCGCCGCGGATCGCGGGGATCGCGCAGTAGCTGCAGCGGTTGTCGCACCCCTCAGAGACGCGGAGGTAGGCCGTGTGGCGCGGGGTCACGAGGAGCCGGCCCGGGTCGTCTGTGTCGGGCAGGACGAGCCCGCAGGCGGCGACAACGGCCTCCTGTTGGTGAATTCCGAAGACCGCGTCCACTTCGGGGAACCCCTCGCGGAGCTCCTTGGCGTAGCGCTCGGCGAGGCAGCCCATGACGACGAGCCGCCGGCAGGAGCCTCCCTCCTTGAGGCGGGAGTACTCGACGATCGCTCCGATCGATTCCTCTTTCGCCGGACGGATGAACCCGCAGGTGTTGACGACGATGACGTCGGCCTCTTCCGCAGTCGCCCCAACCAGCGCGCCGGCCGCCGCAAGCTTTGCCAGGAGTCTCTCCGAGTCGACAAGGTTCTTCGCGCAGCCCAGGCTCGCGAGGTGCACGCGCGGCCCGCTCGCAGGGGCGGGCCCTCTTGCTCTCTTCCCACGCTCGTTCGTCGTCATCCGCCTCCCCGTGACGCGGGAGATCATACCCTGCGCTGTTGCCCGCGGCCTGAAGTGACAAGAGGCTCTCCCGTGGCGCGGCAGAACCAGCACGGGTGCTATCCGCGAAGAATCGTGGCGATCCACTCCTCGAGCCTGGGGTAGTGCGTCCCGCGCCAGTAGAGGCGGTCGCAGGCCGAACAGAGGAAGAACTCGTCCCTCCACGTACGAACCTTGGGCGGGATTCGCAGCAGGACGTCCTCCTTCGTGACCGGGGCGAGGACCCCGTTGCAGGCGAGGCAGCGCTCGAAGGGCCGAACGAGCGTCTCAAGGCCGAAGCGGCGCACCACCTCCCGGGCCTGTTCGAGCGGCTCGGTCGAGCGAACCCAGTACCCGTGGGCGATCGCGTTGCGCTTCAAGAGCTCGCGGTCGCGAGTGAGGAGGATCCGCTCTCCGCGAGTGGCCAGAGCGACGATCTCCTCGTCGCGGCAGCCCTTCGCGTACTCGGCGTCGAAGCCGAGGAGCCTCAACAGGCGGGCGAGCTTCCCGAGATGGCCATCGACCACGAAGGCAACCCGGCGAAGCGGCGCCGCCCGGACCCTCACGAGCGCTGCGAGGTCGAGACGCGTGAAGACTGGGTAGACCGCGACTCGCTCGCCGCCGTTCAGGCGCTGCGCGAACCCGGTGGGCTCTCCGTCTACGAGAACGAGATCGACCTCGACGTGGGGCACGCCGAGCGCCTCGATCGCGTCCTTGACCGCCGGCGACCCCAGGAACTCATGGACGACCTCCCGTTGCCGCTCGTTCGCCGGCAGGAAGTCGTTCAGTTCCCCGTAGAGCCGGAAGGTTGCCGTCTTCATCACCGCGTCCCTCCATCCGCAGGGAGGAGCCGTCCCCGGCCTCTCCCAGAGAGCTCGCGCCCGATCCTACCCGGAGCGCGACCGTGGGTCGAAGGGCCGTGACCGGCCAGAAGCGTCGGCCCGACGAGCCATCGGCCGCTCGCGGTCTTGGCACTAGAGCTCTTCCCTTGCGCGAGGCCAGACGAGCACCTGGACTCGTCGCGGGACCGAGGACTGGCCGGAGCGGTCATCGGCGCTCCCCCCGTCGCGGCGGGTCGCCGCGTCGCGGCCAGGGGCACGGTTCGGGACTGAAACGACGTTCGAGGGAGGATCGCATGCGCTATCGACTCGAGGCGATGACCGAGGCTCACCGTGGGTCTGTGATGGATCTTCTCAACCACTACGTCCAGATTGAGCTTCTCCGCCTACCCCGGGAGCGTCCGTCCCCTATGAGTTCTTCGATCGTTTCCTCGCCATGTCGAGCGGCTACCTTGCGGTCGCGACGACGGTCGACGGGACCGGTGAGGTCGCGGGCTTTGCCTTCCTCCACCCCCACCACCCGGCGGCCACGTTTCGAAGGACCGCGGAGGTCGCGACCTTTCTTGGTCCAGAGCGCACGCGCCGGGGCCTCGGCACCCTGATCCTCGACCGGCTCGAGAAGGAGGCGCGGCCGCTTGAGGCCGACCGCCTGCTCGCGAGCGTGTCGTCGCGAAACGAAGCGAGTCTTCGCTTCCACACGAAGCACGGATTCGTGGAGTGCGGCCGCTTCCGCGAGATCGGGAGGAAGCACGGCGTGGACTTCGCCGTCGTGTGGCTAGAGAAGCGGCTTGTGATCGCCGGACGGCTCTTCCCGCCGAATCAGGGCTTCACCGCCCGCGTCGCGATCAAGGTCGGGAAGTACGCGGAGATCGGGTCGTCGGGCGCGACGTCCTCATAGAATCCCGTGAGGAGGAAGCCCGCCTCGAGCTGCCCGCCGATCTGGTCCTCTAGGCTGTGACTCCACTCAAGCGCGGCGTCCTTCCCGAAGTGGCGTTCGCGTTCCTCCGGAGCGAGACACTCGAGGTCGGAGTAAGGGAGTCGGTGCCTCACGCGGAAGACGCCCTCCTTCGCGGCCGGCGGGTCGAAGGCAAACCAGATGGGGTTGCAGAAACCGGCAAGAAGCACTCCGTCGGCCCGCAGGACGCGGAAGGCCTCCCGCCACACTGGCCGGACGGCCGGGACGAAGCAGTTCGACACGGGGTGGACGATGAGGTCGAAGCTCCTCTCCGGGAAGCCCGAGAGGTCCGCCATGTCTCCTTCGACGAGCCGCAGGGCGAGCCCTTCCCTCTCCGCGACAGACCGGTCTTGGCCGAGCTGCCTGGGGGAGTTGTCGAGCACCGTCACCCGTGCGCCGGCCGCCGCGAGGATCGGGCCTTGCTGACCGCCCCCCGAGGCCAGGCAGAGGACGTCCGCTCCGACGAGCGGAGGGAACCATGCCTTCGGGACCGACCGGGTCGGCGTGAGGACGATGTCCCAGGTTCCGCGGCGCGCCGCGGCGATCACCTCGGGCCCCACGGGGATCGTCCAACGGTTCCCCTTCTCGACGTTCCTGTCCCAGGCCTCTCTGTTCCACGCCCGAACGTCCAACCAGCCTCCTTTTCTCGTCTATCGAGCCGCCTCTTGAGTCAGCCGGAGGTCCTGACGGGCGGCCAGGGTGCGCCGCTTCTCCCGCCACCCCCGGAATCCGGCATCCTCTCAGGACGCAGGGACGCTCGTCCCTGCGTCTGCGCCCGCTGCTTTGGCACGGACGATCTCAAGGCCGAGACGGACGATCCGAGCCTCCTCGGAGCGGCGCCCCGGCGAGCTTCCCCATCCGGCCAGCGACGGCGCTCGCGCGAGCGCGGACGCGGCCGGCCGCGCCTAGAACTTGGTGAAGTCGATGGCCCGTGAGTTCGCGAGCCCGACCCCGAGCTCCTTCCAGGACGCGACGAACTCCCCCACGATCGCGGCCGCGGTCTTTCCCGCGTATCCGCTCGCGCAGGCGTTCGCGTCCTCGACGACGGTCACGTCGTAGCCGAGCGCGCGGGCGTGCGTGCATGCGGCGTTCAGGCAGCCGTTCGTCGCCAGGCCACACAGGACGAGGTGCTCGATCCCGCAGCCCTTGAGCAGCGCGCCGAAGTCCGTCCCGACGAAGACGTCGCCGTAGAGCTTGCGCGTCACCGGCTCCCCGGCCCGGGGGGCGATCCGCGGGTGCGTGGAGATCAGGTCTTCGGGAGGCCGCTCCGCCCCAAATCCGACGTGCTCGACGTAGAGGACCGGGACCTTCGCCCGGCGGGCCTTGTCGAGAAGGGCGCTCACCTTGTCGAGAAGATCGTTTCCCTCCGAGGTGAGCATCGGCTCTGGCCCGAGAAACGCAGACTGCACGTCGATCACAACGAGGCAAGCCTTCTTCTTCATCGTCCCTCCTTCAAGGAACTCGACTACCTTTCGAGGAGAGAAGCCGGCCATCGCGTCAGGGTCAGGGAACCAGGGGAAGCTCCGGCGACTCCGCCCGAGGGACCCGATTCTCGCCGATGCGAGGCGACGGCCGCAAGGAAAGCGGCCGCCTCTCTCCGCAGTCCTCGCGCCTACTTGATCCCCATCTTCTTCGTCGCCACCGGCTCGGGCATCATGAGGGCGATCGATTCGTCGGCGGTGATCCCGCGCTCGTCGGCGAGCGTGATCAGCAGGGCGTGCACGATGGCGAGGTGCGCGACCTGGATCTTGCTCGAAGAGGGGCCCTCGGGCTTGGCGTTGCTCTTGATCACGTAGTCGGCCGCGTGGCCGAGCGGCGTGTCGACGTTCTCCGTGATCGCGACGGTCGTCGCCCCCTTGACGCGGGCCTTAGCGAGCGCGTCGTACACGAAGCCCGTCCCGCCGCTCGCCGAGATCCCCACCACAACGTCGCCAGGGTTCACGGCCGTCATCATGTAGCGGGCAAGTCCGGCCTCTTCCTCCCCAAGGCCTTTGGCGAACGTGACCGGCTGCGCGTCGGCGAAGTTGTTGGTGAAGACGAGAATGGGAACCCCCGTCTCCGTACCCTGCCCAGCCATCTCCATGGCGACCAGGGCGCTCGCCCCCGCGCCCGTCGCGACGACCTTGTGACCCGTGTCGATCGCGCGCCTGAGCACTTCGACGACCTGCTCCAGGCTGGGAAGCGCGGTCTCGAGGGTGGCAAGGATCCCTTCCGCATCCTGCCTCAGGACCCGCGCGAGCTTCTCTCGCCGCGTCGTGCAACCGGAGAGGTCGACGCTCACCATCATCGGCTTCGACACGTCGATCACCTGCCCGACCGTGTCGATCAGGGTGTAGGCGCCGTAGGGATGGGCCTCAAACTCGAGCGTCGTGCCCGGCAGAGTGCTGATCGCCAGGGTCTCACCGGTGAGGCGAGCGATCAGGCTCGTCTTCCCGCTGTTGAATACACCCAGGACAGCGATTCGGTCGCCGGGAGAGAACGACTGCCGGATTCGCGCTTCGACGAGGTCGATCCCGACTCCGCGGGTCATGGACGTGGGAGTGACCTCCTCGCCCAGGGCGTCGGCGACGCGGCGAAGCTCCCCTTCGTCAACGAGGTCGATCTTGTTGGCGACGCAGAAGTGGGGGAGCCCGGCTTCGGTTACGGCGTCGAGAAAGACACGCAGCGTGCTAAACTGCGGGTCGACTAGGTTGATCATCACGATGGCGCCGTCGGGCCGGAACTGCTCAAACGGTGTGGACACCTTCTTCAATACGCGCTTGGTCATGATTCGTCCCCCTCCAGGAGGAGAGAAGGTTTCGTTGGAAACCGCGACCGGGCTCGTAGGCTGTTCCCCTGCGTGAAGGCCGACCAGGCATCCGTCGCCTGCGACAGTGCAGGCGGCTCCTCAGTCGGACTCAAACCGGTGCGGCTCTTGCTGGCACGAGGGACCCGCTTGTCCCGCCGGTCGCCCGACGGCTTTTGCAGGTCGCCTCACCCGTCTTGGGAAAGCGAAGGGCTGTGCCGGCCCTGGAGGCATCCGCTGATCATTCGATTCTCCCCAAGCGCTCGTTCCCGCTTGAGTTAGCCCCACTTCGCAGTAGGGAACCTCCTCCTCGTCAGCTGGGGTTTGGTCCCAGCCCGTGCGCTGTCTTTCCCGGACTCACTTGACTCTTCTTTCTGCGATCACCTCCTCCCCGAGCTTACGCTCGCGGCGCAGGTTGTCAAGAACAAAGGGAAGGGCGCCTCGCCGTCCGGCCGCCTCTTCCTCCGCCGTCGCGAGCGGGGCGGCCGGGGAGCCCGCGGACTTGCCTTCGGGACGCGGCCCCAGTAGCATCGAGACGATCGGCATTCCGTCCCGTACGAGAGGAGGGCAGATGTGAGAAGGAATCGCTTGTGCACGGTAGGCGTTCTGGTCTTTGCTCTCATCGCCCTCTGCGCACCGGTGGTCGGCGCAGAGGGGACCGCACAGTCCGGCATTGCGTTTGGATACGGCGGATCGATGGTCGCGCTCTTTCTCCCTGACTTGAGCGGAGTCAACGGCTTCCTCGAGAGCTCCGGGTTCGCCAGGCTCCCGGAGCCGCTCCTGGTCGCGGGGGGCGGGGGGCGGGGCGGTGTGGTCGGCTGGCTGTCCTTCGGCGGCATGGGATGGGGCGGGGACACGTCCTCGACGACGCCGGACGGCCGAGAGGCCACACTCGGCCAGGGGTTCGGCGGGTTTGACCTGGGCTACGTGATCGGAGGGAACGAGCGGTCGCTCCTGACGGTCGGCCTTGTGCTCGGCGGGGGAGCCTTCGACCTCGTTTTGAGCACGCCTCCGGCAAACGGCGGCTCGGCTGTGGCTCCAAACCTCCAGGCGCTCGGGATCATCATCGAGCCGGAGGAGACGGAGTTCGGGCAGGCGTTCATCGGCGTGCTCCCCTACGTCAACCTCCACGTCCAGCCGCTTGGCTGGCTCGGCTTCGGCGTCCACCTCGGCTACCTCCTCCCGCTCTTCAGCTTCGGCTGGCCGAGCGAGAGCGGAGCAACCCAGCCTCCCCTCGACCTCGCGGGGCCTTTCGTCGGATTCTCCGTAGTCTTCGGCGGAATCGGGCGCGCGTCGATTGGCGAGAAGGAAGCGGGAACGTACCCCTACAACCAGACGGCCCAGAGTTCGATCGACGTGTCCGGGAAGACGGCCCTTGTGATCAGGAATCCGATCGGGAACATCACGGTGGTGTCCGCTGCCGCCGTCCAGACCGGAGCCTCGCGACGGGTCGAACTCATTGCCGTGAAACAGGCGAAGAGCAGAGAGGTCCTCGCCGCTCTCGCCGTGACGATCGCGGACACGGGGACGGCCATCGAGATCCGATCTGACGGCCCTAAGGACAGCATCGGGGGATGGTCGGTCGACTACTTCGTGAAGGCGCCGGCCGGGATCGCGCTCCAGACGGAGCAGGGAGTGGGCAACCTCACCCTCGCCGACTGGGCCGGCTCGGTCTCCGCCAAGTTGGGAGTGGGCCACGTCCAGATGGAGCGGACGGTCGCTACGGCCGTCCAGATCGAGGTCGGGGTCGGCGACGTGAACCTTCTTTCTCTCTCCAGCGCAACCACCGCCGTGAGCTTGGGGACGGGCAAGCTCGAGGTGACGCTCCGGCCCGACGTCTCGCTCACGGCGAAGGCCTCAACCGGCGTAGGGGAGATCTCGATCGGCCAGTTCCCGCTGATGCAGCTCGTCGAACGCGGGTTCATCGGGCACGAAACGGACGTGGTCCTCGGGTCTGGGGCCGCGACCCTCACCGCGACAGTGGGGATCGGAGAGATCCGCATTCGCCCGGTCCTGCCGTAGGCCGTGCGGCGCGACGGAAGCCGTGCGACTCCAGTGGAGCGAGGCGGGGCGACGCGGGCCCGGGCAGGCTTGCGTTCACCGAAGACGCCCAACAAGGCCGTTGAAGCGAGCGATCCAGAGAGGCAGCCTTCCAGACGGATGAGCGGCGAGCGAAGGGCAGTGCCCTCGCCAGGCCACTAGAAGGAGGCGAAGTATGAGCGATGACGCGACGAAACGGCCCCGGGAAGTCCCTTTGGACACGGGAGGCCTTTCCCTTGAGGAATTGGAGGGGATCCTGAACCACCTTCCGGTCGACGTCAGCTTCGTTGACGCCGAGGACACCGTGCGCTACTTCAATCCGACGAAGGGGCGCATCTTCGCGCGCACCAAAGCCGTCATCGGCCGCAAGGTGCAGGACTGCCACCCGGCGAAGAGCGTGCACGTCGTAGAGAGGATCCTCGAGGACTTCAAGGCCGGCCGGCGCGACAAGGCCGAGTTCTGGATCACACTCGGCGGTCGACTCGTCACCATCCGCTACCTCCCGGTGCGCGGCCGCGCGGGGAAGTACCTGGGTTGCCTCGAGGTAACGCAGGACATCACCGACCTGAGGAAGATCGAGGGGGAGAAGCGCCTGCTCGACCTCACGTAGGAAGACAACGAGGCGCGACGAGCCGCCCCCGGTCGAGCGACTTGTTTCTCTCTGCTAGGGAGCTCGCGAGTCACACCCCGGCCCGGCGAGGCCGCCGAGGGCGGTCTCCTTGTACTTCCGATCCATGTCGCGGCCGACCTCCTTCAGGGTCGCGACGGCGCGATCAAAGCTGATCTGGTGTTTTCCAGAGCCGAGGAGAGCCAAGCTCGCCGCGTTGAGCGCAGCGACGGCGCCGACCGCGTTCCGCTCGATACACGGGATCTGTACCAATCCGCAGACCGGGTCGCACGTCAGGCCTAGGTGGTGTTCCAGAGCCGTCTCCGCGGCGGACTCTGCCTGAAGCGCGCTCCCGCCTAGAAGCTGGCAGGCAGCGGCCGCCGCCATGGCGCTCGCCGTGCCCACCTCTCCTTGACAGCCAACCTCGGCTCCGGAGATCGAGGCGTTCACGGCCACGACGAGACCCACGAGGCCCGCCGCGAGCAGCGCGTCGTGGATGCGCTCGTCGGAGAGGAGGAAGCGCTCTTGAAGCATCTTCAGAGTGGCAGGTACGACGCCCGCGGATCCGCACGTCGGCGCGGTGACCACGCGGCCGCCGGCCGCGTTCTCCTCCGCCACGGCCAGCGCGTACACCGCCGCCAGCGTCGTCTCACGCGACACGACCTGCCACTCCCTCGCTCTCCCCTGCAGGTGCTCGAGCATCTCCGGAGCCCGGCGCTCGAGGCAAAGTCGTCCGGGAAGGACACCTTCGGTTGCGAGCCCCGCCTCGATCGAGCGTGTCATCGTCCCCCAAAGCGCCTCCAGCCTTCTCTCGACGTCGGCCGGTGCGAGGCCGTGCTCGCGCTCCTCGTTCTCCCGCACGAACTGAGCGAGGTCCATGCCTCGTTCGAGGCAGGCGTCAAGAACGCGAGCCATGGAGAAATCGGACGCCGCGCGCTCTCGTGCGGCCCTGTCCCCGAAGGTCCCTCCCTCCACCGAGCCGCCGCCGACCGAGCGGTATTCCTCCTCGAGAAGAGGGCTTCCCGCGTCGTCACGAGCGACGAACCGGAGCGTGTTCGGGTGGGCAAGGTCGAGCGTCGTCGTGTCGAACAGGATATCCCGGTCGGGATCGAAGTGAAGCACCGCGCCGCCGCGGATCCCTCCTGCACTGCGGACCGTCTGGTAGACCGCCTGCAGAGAGGGACCGGACGGATCGGTCGGGTCGTAGTCGGCGAGACCCGCCGTGACGGCGAGGTCAGTCAAATGCCCCTTCCCCGTGCGGGCGAGACTCCCCAGGAGCGTGACCCGCACGTGAGCCCTGTCGATCCCTCGGGCGGCGAGAAGCCCGCGAAAGTCGCGCGCCGCGCGGAGGGGCCCGAGGGTGTGAGAGGAACTCGGGCCGATCCCGGTATCGAGAAGGTCAAAGACGCTAGGCACTCTCACGACTTCCCTCCGCGCCGAGCTCCCTCGGCGCCGCCCGTCCGCTGACCGGCCGCAGACACACCGACTCGACTGAGCCGAGGCCGGCTTTTTCGTCGACGGATCGAACCGACGCTCCGTCGGCAACCCCCCCGGCACTAAAGACAAAGCCAGCCGCCCGCGGGAATCCTCCCGCTCGTCGGCTGGCCACTTCCGATCAGCATAGGATGGACGCCGCGCGGCTCCAGACCAAGGCGAGCCGTCGCTCCGCCCGGGCCTCTCTAGCGAGTGCTGTCGTCCCAGCCCTCGAACACCTCTTCCAGTTCGAGGGGATTCTCCTCAACGACTTCGAGCACCGCATCCGCTTGTGAGACGCGGACATCCGCTTCGCACACGCGGCAGACCGCCTTCGGCATCTTCCCTCCCGAAGCTCCCGGGCTACTTCTTCCCCGTCTTCTTCGTCCCTCCGGCCTTCTTCTTGGAAAGCTCCATCCCCAGCCACCCCCTTCTCCGCGTCGCCACCAGCGGACGAAGCGAACATAATGTGGAAGCCCATTGGAAGTCAAGAGCCCCTCTCCGGACGTTTGTCCCTTTTCCCGGAAAGTGAGACCAAGCCCTCCGAATCCTGCTCTCGTCCCCGTCGCGAGGCGAGAAGCCCGCCGACCCTCGGCTGCCGGGCTCACTCCGATGACACGGCGCCGCAGAGCCGTGCCCGTGATAGGATGGTGCTCAAGCGCGTCGCCCGAACGAGGACGGGGAGGGAAGCGGATGTCGGATGATCGGCCTGGTGATCGGCTCCCTTCTCATTGCCCGCCCGTCCTGGACCGAGGAGAAGGGGACCGAGCGGATCTCGCCGCGCCGGGGCCAGAGGCGTGAGGACGCGAGCGACCTTCCTGGGACTGGTGGCGATCGCCCTTTGGTCGACGAGCGTCCCCGCGACGCGAGATCTCCTGGAGCGTCTGGGAACGATTCCCGGGACGTCGCTCTCACTCCTTCTTGCCGGGACGTTCCTTCTCTTGGCCACGTCGGCGCAGACGAGGGGACTGGGGTGGATCGGACGACTCTCCGTCCGGCACCTGCTCCTCTGCGGCCCGCTCTTCATCGCCTACTTCGCGTGCCTCAATCTGGCTCTGGGGATGGCGGAGACGCGATCCGAGGCCTCGTGGGCGGCGTCCTTCCTCTCTTCCTCGCCTTGGGGGCAAGCGTCGTGTGGGGTCTCTACTCGAACCTCACCAGGCGCTTCCGGCAATCGCACTCGGCTGGGGCGGTGGGGCTCTTCCTCTTTCTGGGAGGCGCAGCGCTCGGCCTCGCGAGCCTCGGGCGGTGGCCTCGAATCGACTGGACGCCCGCCGCGACGCTCGAGCTCGCGTACGTGGTCGTCTTTCCCCTCTCCCTCGCCTACGCCCTGTGGGACGTGGCCATGCGCGATGGGAACCTAACCCTCGTGGGATCGGCCTCGAACCTGATCCCCATCGTCTCGACCGCGATCTCGGCCGCCTTGCTGGGCGTCCCCTTCCGCGCGGAGCTCCTCGGCGGGGCAGCACTCGTCGTCCTGGGAGCCCTCCTCTCCCCAAGCTGCGTTTCGGAGCCGCCGGGAATCACCTCCTCCTGGAGAGAGCGAGCCAGGGGCTGCACTCAGGCCGCAGTAGACTGCCTCCGGGCCTTACTTCCTGCGACTACATGGGGCGGCAGGCATAGGCTTGAGGCGACTGGCCAAGAGGCATGGTTCGAGTCCCCTCAGGCGTACCAGCAAACAGAACCCGTATCAGCAGACAGTTTCCCGAGACACCCAGATTGCGGCTTTAGAAATCGCGGGCTGCATAGCAGCCTTGAGTACAGACCTCCAGCACCTCAGGCCCGAACACTGATTCCGGCATTGGCCTTCACAGGGGGTGGCCGACTAGACCAACTCTAGAAGTGGACCGGCCATGGGGGGCTGGTCAGTACCGCTTGCTTCCCAGAGATTGGTAGGCGGCGCCCGAGGCGTAGTAGACTGGCTTAGAACCGAATCGATCACGGGGCACCGCAAGAAGGAGGGGGACTGAATCATGCGGAAAAAGAAAGAGGAGAAGAAGGAGAAAGAGGAAACTTTGTTGCAGGAGTTGTGCGGAACTGATGCCAACTTGTATGCTGTTCTCAGTACTTATTTGTATGAAACTCCGTTAGCGGCCATATCCAAAAAGGATCTCGATATCCTCACCGAGGAGGCGGAAAAAAGCGGCAACTTTAGACCGGCACTGGATAAGGCCATTTTCGAGGGCGCTCAAAACCCGGGGGAAAGGGAAAGATACATCAAAGTTATCCAAAACCTCGCGTCAAAGACCATACACGCGACGGAGCAAGAAAAAGAAACGGTAGAGAAGGAAGGACTCACCGACCAGGCTGCTTCCCTTGGGAGAAGAATTGAAAATCAGAAATTCATGAGCGAAAGGGCCGAAGACATAATAAGCGTAGCCTCCAAGTTCTACAATGAGAAATTGGTGGAACTGGGAGAAAACGCGAGAAGAGAAGCGAGAGGAGAA
>JAPLGE010000041.1 GCA_026390315.1 Candidatus Bipolaricaulota bacterium | reverse complement strand
ATCGGCGCCACGTACTTCCAGCAGAAGTCGATCATCTGGTCGATGCGTAGCCGCGCGAAGACGGTGCGCAGGAGTGCCAAGATCCCGACGATGGCGAGCACCTTCGCAAGATAGATGACGAAGCCGAGCCATGGATTGAGGCCCAGGCCCACGGGGAGAAAGACCGCGACGAGGAGCGACGCGCCGACGATCGCCTCGCAGTCGATGGCGAGGCGGAAGAAGGCAAGCCGCCGGCCGCTGTACTCGGTGAAGATCCCCGCGACGATCTCCGTCTCCGCCTCCGGGATGTCGAACGGCACCCGTTCGAGCTTGCCCAACAGGGCGACGAGAGCCACGCCAAAGCCGATGAGGTTCACCGGCCACAACCACGGGTGAGCCGAGTAGTACGCCGCCATCCCGGAGATCGACCAGGTGTTCGCGAGGAGCGACGGGGCGAGGACTGCGATGAAGAGCGGGATCTCGTAGGCGAAGAGCTGCGTGATCGACCGGACCGCGCCCAAGGTGGCGAAGATGGAGCGGGAGTACCACCCGCCGAGGAAGAAGGTGAGCGTGGGGATCATGAGGAGATAAAGGACGACGATCAGGTCTCCCTGAAACGAGAGGAGGGCGGCCGCGTTCCAGAGCGGAATGTACAGGGACGCGGCGATCACGGACGCGAACGCGAACACGGGGGCGAGAGCAAACATCCTCCGGTCCGCCTCTTCGGGGACCACGTTCTCCTTTCCCAGGAGCTTGAGGAAGTCGGCGGCCGGCTGGAACCAAGGCGGGCCGACCCGGTTCTGGAGGCGCGCGCAGAGCTTGCGGTCCACGAACTCGCCCGCGAGGCCGAAGAGAACGAGGAAGAGAAGGCCTGGGAAGACGAGGATGTTGACGAGCGCCATTCCCGCGGTCATGCCCTGGCGCCTCCACGAATCGCGACCTTGGAGAAGTCGACGCCGCGCCTCCGATGCCAGTCGACGCCGAAGCGCACCAGCTCTTCCCAGTCGAGCGTCCGCGCCTCGCCACTCGTCTCACCCCGGACGGTGATCGTCCGGTCGGTGCACGAGAAGCAGGGGTCGATGGCGGCGACGACGATCGGGAGGTCCGCGAGGTATCCATCCTCGAGCATCTTCGCCACGGACTGGGTGTTGGCGAGCGTCGGCGCCCGGATCTTGACCCGCTCCGGCTTGTCCGTCCCGTTCGCCCTCACGAAGTGCACGTCCTCGCCGCGCGGGCCTCGTAGCGGCTGACCGCCTCGCCCGCCGGGATCTTGAGGGGCGCCTTCACCGCGACGGGCCCCTCAGGCAGGTTCTTCACGAGCTGGCGGACGATCGAATACGACTGCATCAGCTCGCCGAGGCGGACGACGGCCCGGCCGAACACGTCGCAGCGGTCGTCGGTGACGACCTGGAACGACACTTCATCGTAGGCGGCGTACGGGTCGTCGCGCCGCGTGTCGCGATCGACGCCCGAGGCCCGCGCCGTCGGCCCCACCGCGCCGAGCGTGACGGCGTCTTCCTTGGAGAGCTTCCCCACCCCCACGAGGCGCTTGGCGAGCGTCTCCTCGGTCAGCGCCAGGTCGATGTAGTACTTCGTTCGCTCCTCCAGGAGATCGACGACCCGCAGGATCTCCGGGATCTGCTCGGGGGAGACGTCGCGCCGCACCCCGCCGACGGTGTTCAGGCCGTAGTTCACCCGGTTCCCAGTGAGCGCGGCGAGGAGGTCCATCACCGCTTCCCGGTCGCGCCAGGTGTACATGAGGAGCGTGTCGAACCCGATCTCGTGGCCGGCGACCCCGAGCCAAAGAAGATGGCTGTGGATCCTCTCGAGCTCGGCGATCAGGGTTCGAATGTACTTCGCGCGCTTGGGCAGCTCGAGTCCAGCGATCTCCTCCACCGCCTGCACGAACGCGGTCGAGTGGGAGTGCGAGCAGATGCCGCAGACCCGCTCGACCAGGTACACGTCCTGGACGTACGTGCGTTCTTCGCAGCCCTTCTCGATCCCGCGGTGGTTGTAGCCGAGCCTCAGGCTCACGGCGCTGATCTTCTCGCCGCGCAGGTCGACCATGAAGCTCTCCGGCTCCTTGAGCGCCGGGTGCTGGGGTCCAATGGGGACACGGACGATTCGCTCTTTCTCAGTCATGCTTCGCTCCTTTCTCCCCCGAGCCAGTCCCCTTGGGTTTCCAGTCCTTCAACAACGGGTGCTCGCCCTCCGGCCAGTCATCGGGAAGCGGGTAGCGCGAGCCGGCCGGGAGGCCGTCAACCTTCGCGCCGAAGAGATCCTCGAGCTCTCGCTCGTAGATCCCGCCTCCGGGGAAGTACGGACTGATCGTCTGGATGGATTCGCCTTTCGGCGAGCGGGTCTTCACGTTTACCATCAGGCCGCCGTCTCGAGCGAGGTGATAGATGAACCCGAGGTCGGCCCCCTCGTCGAGCCCGGTGATCGTGCACAGGTTCGAGAAGCCGAGTCCCTTCACGAGGAAGTCGAAGACCTGGGCGAACCGCTCGCGGTTCACCTCGACCCAGACGCGCTTCGCGCGCTGCACTTTCACCGCGCCGGCGAGGAACCCGAACTTGGCCAGAAGCTCCGCTTGCACGGTCTCGGCCTCGCTCATTTCCCCTCCTCGAGCGTCTTCAGGAGCT
>JAPLGE010000011.1 GCA_026390315.1 Candidatus Bipolaricaulota bacterium | reverse complement strand
C
Source organism: Candidatus Bipolaricaulota bacterium (assembly GCA_026390315.1). Classification (GTDB taxonomy): domain Bacteria; phylum Bipolaricaulota; class Bipolaricaulia; order UBA7950; family UBA9294; genus JAPLGE01. The sequence continues at coordinate 2,813 of JAPLGE010000011.1, read as the reverse complement.
GATCTTCCCCGCGACCCGGACGACGTGGATTCCCGGGGCAAGCCCGCGAAGCCCGGCCGTCCTGCCTCTGCAAGCGCGCTCCGCGCCCTCGTCGATCGTGAGCGTCCAGCCGTCTTCGCACTCGTCGCCGTTCGTGACGTCGACGTTGAGACCGGCCGGCGCGGTCGCCGCCTCCTGCGCCTTCACGAGTTCGTCGATCTGCTTCAAGGTCGACTTGAACTCCTCGATCCAGGCGTTCGTCTCGTCCCGCACGATCTGGTTGACCTGACTCAGGAACCTCTTGGCGCGCTCCAAGAATCTCTGGACCTTCTTCTTGTCGTACTGGGCGTCGCCCATGGCGAGTTCGGCCTGCCAGTCGAGCTGGAACTGCTCGAGGAGGTGCTGGATGGAGAGCTCGGCTTTGATGTAGCGAATCCAGGCGCTCGTGCATCCGAAGAACCGGTCGAGCACCAAGAGCGTCGCCGCGAGGCCGACCGCTACTGAGGCCCAAGTCGGAGCGAACGCGAGCTTGCCGTCGCGCCCGAGCATCTGCGAGAGAAGCGGGAGGAAACCGGCGGCTGCGCCGAGGAGAATGGCGCCGACGCGGAGGGAGATCGCCCCTCTCTTCTTCGGCCGGCGGCCCACGCGAGCCCGTCCATCTTCACGGCCTGGAGGTCCTGCCGCCGAGTCGCGCATGACCAACGGATCCCCATCGTCTCCTCCTTTGTGGGCGGGCGTCACTCCGGACCGCCGGCCGCCGCTCCTCTCCAATCATAGTGCATCGTAACAGAGGTTGTCTTGAGAGAGGGTGTCGCGGCAAGAGCGGCTCCGAGGCGCGACCCGGCGAGCGCCGCGCCGCGTACTTGCGGAGGTCAGTGTCGCCGAGTACACTGCATGGCAAAGAACATTGCCAAGAGAACTGATTCCGAAGGAGGCAGCATGCCTGAAATGATCGACGTCGGAGAGGTGAGGAAGCGAGCGGTTCGACTGCTTAGGTTCAAGGATGGGCTCTGGGACATCCTCCTCGGGTCGGTCTTTCTCCTCATGAGCGTCTACCCGCTCACGCGGGAGCTCCTGGGTCCCACGTGGAATGCCCTCGCCTTTGGCCTTGTCCTCATCGTGCTTCTCCTCGGCGCGGCCTGGGCCAGAGTCGCCCTTGTGATTCCGCGCCGCGGGGTGGCGAAACCCCGCCCGAGCACCACGCGGACGATCACGCTCGTGTTCCGCGTCACGCTCGTCCTCGCCCTCCTCACGGTCGTCCTGTGGACGCTCTTCGCCACCTCCGTCCTTCCCAGGCCGCCGTGGGGAAAGGCCCCTGGATGGGTGCACACGCTCGCTCCCGACATCCTGGTCGCCACGCTTTTCGTGCTCATCTTCAGCGTGTGGTGGCACGGAGCGCCGGCGTCGGCCGGGTCTACCTGTACGGATGGCTTCTCGGCTTCGGGACCCTTGCGTCGACGGCCCTCGAGCGCCACGCGGGCATCACGTTCCACTTCCCGCTCGCCATCGCGGCGGGGATCATCGTGATCGTGGGAATCGGGGTGCTCATTCGCTTCCTGCGCGAGTTCTCCATTCCGAAGGCGGAGGTGTAGGGTGACGATCCCCGAAGGGAACGAAGCTCAAGTTCAGGCGCTTCAGAACGTCGATCGGATCGTGCACGAGCCGGCGCGGCTCGCGGTACTCACCTATCTCTCGTTGGTCGAGAGCGCGGACTTCGTCTTCCTCATGCGGACGACAGGCCTCACGTGGGGAAACCTCTCGTCGCACCTGGCCCGGCTCGAGGAGGTCGGCTACGTCGCGATCGAGAAGGAGTTCGTGCAGAAGAAGCCCCACACCATGGCCCGCCTGACCCAGGCGGGACGGGATGCGCTCGCGAAGTACCGGGCCACGATGCAGACGGCGCTTGGGGGCCTCTCAGAGTAGAGCCGGCCCGCCGGCTCCCGCCGCCCGGAGTCGTCCCGGGCGTCCGAATCACACGCCCTTCGAGGGCTCCGGGCCGCGCCTCACGCCTTCGGGTCGGCCTCTTCTTCCAGCGGCTCGATGAGGAACGAGACCGGCCGGAATGCGTCCGTGCACCAGCGGACCCAGCTGTTCGGGGGCGTCGCCCCGTCGAGCCTTCCTTCGAAGGCGGCGATCCGAACGAACGACTCGACGTCCGCCCACGCCCACGGGCACATCCCCTCCGGCTGGGCGACCGGTTCACAGACGAACTCGTCTCCCACTTCGTGGCCGCAGCCGCGGAACGAGGCCAGGCGCTCTGGCGTCATGAAGCGCTCGGCGAGCTTCCGATCGACGTCCTTCTTCACCGCCGTAAGGCGCACGCGTTTCGTGGTGACGCCCCTACTCCTCGATCCGCTCGACGAGGAACGAGACCGGTCGGAAGCCGTCGCTGCAGCAGGGCATCGCGGTTCCCAGCTTCGCCATCCAGGGAAGGTCCGAGCCGAACAGGATCATCGCCACGTCCCTCTGGATGTCGACCCACGCCCAGTCGCAGGGGAAGTCGGCCGGCTTCGTGGGGAACGCTTCGATGACGAAGGATTGGCCCTCCTCGAAGCGTTGGCACGCCGAGCACATTCCGGGGGACTTCGCCTTATCCGCGTGCCGATCGACGAGATCCTGATGAAAGGCGCGCTTGGCGACCGTGATTCTCACCTTGGGCATCTATCCTCCTTCGGAGCCTGCGCTTGGGAAACCCGGATCGACAAGTGGGAGAAGCGCGGGGAGGATAGCAGGAGCTCCTTCTCTCGGCAAGGTTCTCTGGCCAATGCGGGCGGGGCGGCCGCGCGATGGCTCCGGGGTCGCGTCCTTGGAGCGCGGTGTTTCATCGGCTATCC
>JAPLGE010000073.1 GCA_026390315.1 Candidatus Bipolaricaulota bacterium | reverse complement strand
CGGTAGTTCAACTCGCTATTCGCCAGGGCGTCCTGCGCCTGCTTGCGTTCCGTGATGTCCTCAACTGTTCCATCATAGAAGAGGGTCTTCCCGTCCGAATCGCGTATGGCGCGGGCGCTCTCCCTGACGAATACTTGAGTTCCATCCCTCCGCGTCCAGGCAGCCTCGAGCCCCTTGACCTCCCCCGTCCCCTCGACTCGTTCGAGGAACTCGCTGCGTGCGTAGGACTGTTCGAAGCTATCTGTCTCCAGGTTTTTCGCCGAAAGCTCCTCGAAAGAGGAGAAGCCGAGCATCGTCACGAGCGTAGGGTTCGCTAGAAGGATCGATCCGTCGGGAGTCGTCCGGTAGAGGCCGATGGTGGCATTCTCGTACAGGGTGCGGAAACGCTCCTCGCTCTGTCGCAGCGTTTCCTCCGCGTGTTTCCGCGCGGTAATGTCCTGTACGAGTCCGACCAGGGCCACCGGTTCGTGTCGTTTGTTGAGTTCCGGTTTCCCTCTGGCCCAGATCCAGCGGACTTCGCCGTCCTCGCGGCGAATGCGACATGTGAAGTCCCAATCGGTCTTATTTGAAAGCGCATTCCCATAGCTTTCGGCCACCGCGCCGCGATCCTCTGCGAGCACGTGGCTGAGGAACATCTCGTACGTCCACTCCGGAAGGAGGGTTGGATAGCCGAAGATCTGGTCGTATCGGAGGGATCGCCAGGCCTTGCCCGTCGCCAGATCGAGTCTCCAAGCTCCTAGCTCGCCAACAGCCAGCGCGAGGTCCTTTTGCAGCTCTTCTCTTCGGATCTCGTCCTCAGCCCGCTTGAGAGCGGTGATGTCAACGTGACAGCCAACCATGCGTACCGCTCGTCCCTGTGCGTCCCATTCGACGACATGACCGGCACAGATGACCCACACCGTGGAGCCGTTCTTGTGGCGAAAGCGCAGCTCAAGGTGATAGGGAACCTTCCCATGGCTCTCGATGTGCTTTCGGGTCAGATCAAGAACGCGGGGGAGGTCTTCGGGCAAGATCAGAGCCTGCCAAGTCTCCGGCCTGTTCGCCAATTCGTGGTCCTCATAGCCGAGCATCTTCTTGTAGCCGGGGCTCAGGTATTCCGTGTTGTCCTGGATTCCCCACTCCCAGTACCCAGACAGGGACTGCTCCAGGATAGATTCAAAGATCTGCCGCTGCTTCCTTGTCGACTCCTCGGCCCGCTTCCGCTCGGTGATGTCGCGGACGAAGACAAGGTCCGCCAGCTCCCCGTGGTAGGTGACACTCCCTGCTTTTAGCTCTGCGTAGAAACTGGTCCCGTCCTTGCGCAGAACGACCGTCTCGTAGATCGCCGCGATCTCCTCCCCAGCCATGCGGCGCGCGTAGCGATCGAGGACTTTCGAGCGCTCCTCAGGGTGAACATAGTCGACGAACGGCGTCCCCACGATCTCCGCTGCCGTCCCGCCCCACATCTCTGCCGTGCGAGGATTGGCGAAGCGGATGACCCCGTCGCTGACGAGGACGATCCCGTCGGTCGCCCGTTCGATGAAGTGCCGATACTGCTCCTCGCTCTCGCGCAACGCTCTCTCCGCGCGGACTCTCTCCGTGACGTCTTCGATCGCGGCGACGACTGCTTCCACCTCACCCTGATCGTCCAACAGGGGCGCGGCGTTGATCGTGAGGAGGACTCGGTGGCCGTCCGGCCACTCGATCGCGTGGCGGACGTCGGTCACCGGTCCTTTGGTCGCCATGACACGCTCGAAGGGAAGCTCCTCATCGGGGAAGGGACGCCCTGCGTAGTCCGTGATCCGCCACTCGGGGGCGTTGTAGGTGCGACTAGTGATTCTCTTCTTGGAGAGGTCGAGGATCCGCTCGGCCTGCGCGTTCGCGTAGACTATCTGGCCTGTGCGATCGACGACCGTGATCCCGGCGGGACTTGTCTCCATGACACGAGAGACGAGATCATTGGCATGCGGTGGGCTCTTCGCGACGCGCTTGCGTTGTATTCGTCGCTTGTCGTTGCGCGTGTCCTTTGGCTCGTCCATGGGGCGCATCCTAAGCCTCCTCGCCGTTCAGACGATCCACCGTACTCCCGTCATCGGCTGGACGTCAACAGCAAGTACAGAACGTGGACGATTCTCTCACTACTGCGCCTGGGAACGCCAGCCAGATTGGCACCCCCGCCTGAGGTGGGCGCTGCCACTCTCAAGGGGCAATGAGACTCTCGCTAAGAGGAAATGCCGGTACCTGACTAAGTGGCAGCGAGCAATCTGGGATGAAGGGATGCCCCGAGGCCGTCCCTGTTCTCTCATCGCGGTCTGCCTTCACCCCGACCTCCTATGACCCACCCCGAATGCAGTCGACTCCCTGTCTTAGAGGGCCCCTCCCGATCCGCGATCCTTCGTCTTGTCCTCGTACATACGCCGGTCGGCCTCGCGGAGGACGATCTCAATGGGCCGCGGATCGGTCGGCTGCCAGTGGTCGATGCCTAATAGCAAGGGTCACGGGAAACTCTAGGAGCGGGTTCTCTACATTTCGCCGGGCAATCGCCGCGTGAATGCGTTCAACTGCTACTTCGGCCTTCCCGTTGGTCTCCGGCAGGATCACCAAGAACTCGTCGCCGCCGTAGCGGATGACTGTGTCACACTCCCGGACGTTCTGCCGTAGAACGTCGGCTACCGCCTGTAGAACACGATCGCCCAGTTGATGTCCGAACCGGTCGTTGATCTCCTTAAACCGATTGACGTCGACCATCAAGAAAGCAACGGGGTGACCGTACCTCTTGGAGCGGGCTATTTCCTGCTGGATGGCTTCGTTGAAGTAGTGACGATTGTACGCCGCGGTGAGGGGGTCGCGGATTGCCTGTTCTTTGAGTTGCTCCTGTAACCTAATCCGTAACAGGAACCCGAGGCCCACGCCCGCGCCGATGAACCCGACGCCGACGAGTAGGGCGAGCTGCCAAAGCCGTGCTCGTAGCGGCGCGTACACCTCCGAGGTGTCCATCTTGGCCACGAGGGACCACGGCGAGTAGCGAACCGGAAGCAAGTCGGCAAGCACTCGCACGCCGCGGTAGTCGATTCCTTCGACGATCGTTTCCTGCCCCAGCGCCGCCATCACGGCGGGCACATCTTGGCCAGAAAGCGGGATGCGTAGGGTGAGGGCGGTGTTCTTCCTGAACCTGAGCTCGTTCAAGAAGAGCGCGTCGTTTCCGTCCCGGCGGACGAGCAGGGTTTCGGCCGTCGCGCTGGGGGTGGGCCAGCTACTGATGAAGGGGTAGAGGTACGTCGCGGGATCAATGCGAAAGACGACGACCCCGGTTGCCCGATTCCCGCCCTGCCACACGAGAATGGGAACGAGGACAGCGAGGCGGACCCGTTGGTCCTGATCATCCCGGTAGAAGTCGACGAACGTCGCCTGGCCCGACTGGAGGACGTCAGGTATGCGTTGCGAGATGGCAGATGACACGGAAGACGTTCCGGATGGGATCGCCAAACGTACCGTCCCTTGCATGTCCAGAAGGAGAACCTGGTCATACGGGCCGAGTGCCCGATAGCTCCCCAGCCACGCCTGAAGCTGTCCTTGGGCTTGCGCATCTTCAGCCGGGTCTTCGAGGTAGCGTT
>JAPLGE010000167.1 GCA_026390315.1 Candidatus Bipolaricaulota bacterium | reverse complement strand
ACTCGCAACAATCGCTGTGCATTGCCGCGAGTTCCAGGGCTCACCGGCTCCACGGAAGGCGGTTCGAGCGTTGCGTGCGTCTTCACCTTGCCTCACGGACCGGGGGGAGACAGATGCGGCAGTCGGGGTTCGCCGAGACGGAGATCGTCAGCGGTGTGAAACACGTTGAGTTGAGCGTTCCCGTCCGCGAGGTCGAGCTGAGGCAAGGCATGGGTTCAAGTCCTCTCAGACCTCCGCTCACGAATGATCGTAGAGAAGAGGAGTCTGGAACTGGTACGCCTGACGTCACCATACCGAGAACCGTCAAGATGACGTTCTCGGTACGGTTCTAGCAGGGACGCCCACGGGACGAGACGCGAGTACCGATCTTCATGGCCACTCACCTTCGGCCCTATGTCGCCTCGCCTACCTGCCGTCAAAAAGAGCTCCCGCCAGCTCGTCACACTACGCCGCCCGAGGCCGTCAAACCGCGAACCTTCAGGATGATACTCCCGGTGCAACTCTTGCTGGTAACGCAGCTGCCGCAGGTGTCGTCGAGCGGCAGCGCACCGACTTCCTGTGGCAACCAGCTTTGCCTTCTTCCGGATTGGTCACATTCCCGGTATCCTGTTGGGAGGGTGGTCCGAGAGTGGAAGAGTACGGGACATACACTGACTCCTCTGTCACAGCGCGGCACCCGCCCGACCCTGGGAGCCGCGCTTTCCGGTGGAAGTGCGCACTGCTGCTTGGAGCGTCCTTCCCTGCGGCTTGGGCGGTCATGCGCTTCCTGCAACTCCAACCCACGACCGCGACAGCCGAGCTATTCTCATCAATGGGCCAGGCGCAAGCGGCTATGCTCGGTCTGCTCATCGGCGTCAGCCTCGTTGCGGTCGGGAGTGCGGCGTCGGCCTACTCGCCCAGCATCGCTCGTCTCTTCCTTTCAAATGGAAACACATGGTTCGTCGTGTTCGTCTACGGATGCTCCATCTCCTACGACTTCGTAGTCATGGGTCTTGCGACCGAGCGCCTCGGTCCCTGGCATCTCGTGGTCGGCTACACTCTTCTCTCTTGGTCGATCCTGGTCTTGTATCCGTACGCGGGATGGGTTCTCAGTCTGCTGAGCCCAGTTGCACTGGTCCGGATGCTCTTGGGCAGGCTGTCCAAGGACGGAATCTGGTTGCGGCCTCAGGCCGAAGAGGCCCTTGAGGATGCCGGAGACACCGTGCGAGCATGCGGCCTAAGAGGGCAGCAGTCGACCTGTCTGGCGGCCCTCAGAGAGATCCGCAAGGCACTGGGTAGGATCATCAATGCAACGCCACCCGCCGCGCGCTCCCCAATGGACGTCGGACCTGTCCTACTGATGCGGTCGCTGCACAGTCTGACACAGCGATTCCTGTCCCAGGTGGCTGAGCTGCCCGAAGCTGGGAGACGCAGGCTCTCCCGCGAGTGCGTTGACACAGTGCAGGAGATCGCCCGGGCCAGCACTGCCAGGGGGCTTGATGCCGAGGACCTGGCTGTTGATGCCCTCGGAAACATCGCGAGCCACTGCTTCGAGCAGAGGTGGGGAGAAGAGACGCTCGCGGCAGTGAACGCAATGGCGGCAGTTTGGAGTGACTATTGCTCTCACAGATCGCGTTTGGCCGACACCGGCAAGTTCGACCATCAACCGCTGGTCCTGTCGCGGGCGGTTTTCCACCAGGGGGCTTTGCTCCTGCGCCTAGCCCTGCACGACGGCAACCTTCACGTGGCAGGCGCCGGCCTCATGCTGGTCAGGCAGGTATGCGTGGACTGCGCCAGGCCCGGCTACGCTAAGAGCCTCCTTCCCCTCGCGCAGGCACTCGACGAGCTGGCTCTGCCGGTGCTGCTGGAGACGTACGCTCTCTCCGAATCTGACGAGTTGACGTTCTGGGTGCGCTACTTCCTGGCACTGAGTGCCATTGGCAGCTCGGCATCCAGGGCAGGCCTCTGGCTGCAGTTCAGGTCGGTCGTGGATACGGCGCTGCAACTTGGGCTCATGGGAGTCGTCCTCCGACACAGGCACTGCAGCGTCTATGCGGCCAAGTCTCTCGCGGACCTTGTCGCGGAAAGTGAGCCTGCGGTCAGACACGTCGAATCGCGGCGAAGCGAGAGGAGCCTCTGGCTGCACGGGCTTAGTCCAAGCAGCGAGCAGTACGATGAGTTCTTTGCGCTCTACGACACCCAGCGCCAAAGGCCGCCTAGTCAGCCAGCAGAGGACACTGTTTCCTGAAGCTCCCGCTCTCGGGTGCTCTGCCCAGTGTACGCGGGGGCGAAGGCGGCAGGGATGCCCCGATCCCTGAGGGATCGGTAGGCACCAGCTGGATCCTTGATCCCCCGGTGAACGGTCCGCTCTCTGAGCCAGTCTGAGCCTCCTCCGGTGACGCAGACGAACACCTCGGGAACGGGGTTGTGGGGTATGGGGTGCAGAGTGTTGTGCCGGCAGCGTAGACTACCAGCCGGGCGGGCGTGCTCTACACCCAAGAGGACTTGAACTCCGCTGAGCCTACTTCCCCGTCTGCCCCATCTCCTCGAGGGCCTTCTTGATCTCTTCGACGCTCGATCCATCCTCGATCGTCGACAGGTCGCCCAGAGCCTTCTCCTCGCACAGGGCGCGCAGCACGCGGCGCATCACCTTCCCGGAACGGGTCTTGGGGAGCTGGGGAACGATGTTCAGGATCTTCGGCGTCGCGATCGGACCGATCCGGTCGCGGATCAGGGCCACGATCTCCTTCTTCAGGGCCTCGGACTCCTCTACGCCCTTCTTCAGGACGACGAACGCCGCGATCTCCTGCCCCTTCACCTCGTCGTCCACCCCGATCGCCGACACCTCGGCGACCTGCGGGTGGGCGGAGATGACCTCCTCCACCTCCCGCGTCCCCATCCTGTGCCCGGCGACGTTGATCACCTCGTCCGCCCGGCCGAGGAGCCAGAAGTAGCCGTCCTCGTCCTTGATCGCGTAGTCGCCGCACAGGTAGAGGTCCTTCCCCTGGCGTTTGAAGAAGCTCCAGTAGCTCTCAAGATACCGCTCGTCGCTCCCCCAGATCGTCTGCAGCGTCCCCGGCGGGAGCGGGGGATGCCCGGCGAGGAAGCCGCGCGTCCCAGCGGGCACCGGGTTCCCCTTCTCGTCCACCACGTCGAGCGACCACCCCATCGCCTCGCGCGTCGGCGAACCCGGCTTGAACGGCAGGGGCGCAAAGCCCATGTGGTTCGTGATCATTGGCCAGCCGCTCTCCGTCTGCCAGTAGTGGTCGACGACGGGCTTCTTCAGGGTCTCCTTCACCCAGTGGTACGTCGGCTCGTCGAGCGGTTCCCCAGCGAGGAAGACGTGGCGCAAAGACGAGAGGTCCTTCCCGTGCACGAAGTCAAGCGGGAACTTGCGCAGCATGCGCATCGCGGTCGGGGCGGAGAAGACGACGGAGACGCGGCTGCGCTCAATCACCTCCCACCAGATCCCCGGATTCGGGCTGTCCGGCGTCCCCTCGAACACGAGCGTCGGGATCCCGTACAGGAGGGGACCGTAGATGATGTAGCTGTGGCCGACAACCCAGCCGATGTCCGAGGTCGACCAGTACACGTCGTCCTTCGTGCAGCCGTAGATGTGATCCATGGAGGCGTGCAGGGCGACCATGTACCCGCCGGTGTCGCGCACGACCCCCTTGGGCTTCGCCGTCGTGCCAGAGGTGTACAGGATGTAGCTTGGGTCGGAGGACTTCATCCGCTCCGGCTCCACCACAGCCTCGCCCACGGCGGCCATCTCCTCGTCCCAGGTGTGGTCGCGCCCCGGAACTGGGGTCCACGGGTCGACCTTCCGGTCGAGGACGATCACGTGCGGGACCTTGGCCTGGGCGGCGTCCAGGGCGCGGTCGACGATCTTCTTGAGTGAGATGACCTTCCCCTTGCGCGTGCTCCCGTCCGCGCAGACAAGCGCCTTGGGGGTGCAGTCGTTGATCCGGTCGGCGAGGGACTCGAAGGAGAACCCGGCGAAGACGACGGAGTGGATCGCCCCGATGCGCGCGCAGGCGAGCACCGCGACGAGGGCCTCCGGGACCATGGGGAGGTAGACGATGACACGGTCGCCCTTCCCTACCCCGCGGCGCTTGAGGACGGCGGCGAAGCGGTTCACCTGCGAGAGAAGCTCGCGGAAGGTGAGGACGGAGCGTCTCCCTGTCTCCGGGCTCTCCCAGAGGATCGCCGGCCGGTCGCCGCGCGGCCCGAGGGCATGGCGGTCGACGGCGTTGTAGCACAGGTTCGTCTCCCCGCCGGGGAACCAGCGGAAGAAGGGGGACCTCGAGTCGTCGAGGACCTTGTCCCACCGCTTGTACCAGTGGAGCTTCTCCGCCTCCTGTCCCCAGAAGCCCTCCGGGTCTTCCACCGACCGCCGGTGCATCTCGTCGTAGCTTCGCTCGGCCATCGTCCTCCTGCCTTTCCTCTCTCCTGCCGCGGGAACTGGGGACGGCGGAAGAGATCCCGCCGTCCCCTCGCGGCGACATCCTTGCGGGCCTTGGACCCGCGTGGGTTCTACTTCCCTACTTCCTTCTTCGCGCCGGAGCCTTCGCAGCGGCCTTGGCCGCGGCCTTCTTCGGCTTGCGGTCGAGCTTCGAGCGCACGAACGTGAACTCGCAGTACTGGTTCGTCAGACAGAGCTGAGACGGGAAGTTGAACACCCACTTGTCGTAGAGCCCGGTCAGCTTGAGGTAGGTCTCGAAGATCGCGTAGTTGCACTCGACCTGGATCGCCTGGTTGTAGGCCTCGGCCTCGTCGGGCGGGAGGAGGTTCCAGATGACCTGAGTGGTGTACGGACAGTCGTAGCACCGCAGGGTCACCCGATCCGGGGTCTCCTCGACGATCTCGACCGGGTTCCCGAACAGCGCGAAGCTCTTGACGATGATCATCGCGAGGTCGTGGATCGTCCAATCCTTGTCTGTGGGCTTCTTGCCGACGACGGCGCACAGCCCGGGCCACTCGAGGTGCGAGCGGAGCTCCCACATCTTCCCGTAGAGGTAGACGGCGCGATCCGTGCCGACCTCCCCCTCCATCGTCTTGAACGCCGCGTAGTCGTGGAGCGTCCACAGCTCCATCGCGTCGTTGTACGCCCGCTCCCAGGTGTACTCCGGGTGCACCTTCTGCAGCTCCCGCATGTTCTCGATGAAGCTGTTGTGCCGCATTTCTCTGCAGCTCTTCACGTTCTTGCCGCCGCGAGGCATCTCATTCCCCCCTTTGCACGCTGATCGATTCCGAACGCCGTTCCACGCCGCAGGTCGCCGTTTGGCCGGTCACCACCTCCCTTGCATGAAGGGTCCTAAGCAAGCCGTTTGACAAGCTTGGCCACGGTCTGGCCGAGCGCCTCGCAAACCTTCACCCGTCCGGCGTCGGGCGCCCCCACCGAGACCGGGCCGTAGTGCCCGCCGGTTGTGAAGCCGGGGACGATCATGCCGTGGACGAGGAAGGCGCGGAGGAGGTCGAGGATCGCCGTCTCCGCCCCACCCCCCAGGTCCCCGGACGAGGCGAACGCCGCCCCGACCTTGCCGACCAGATTCGGGTAGTGCTTGATGCTGTCGTCGATGAAGCGCTTGATCTCCGCCGAGCAGGCGGAGAAGTAGGTGGGCGTCCCGATGATGATCCCGTCAGCCTGGACGAGGTCATCGACGCTCGCCGCCTCGAGGGCCTTGCGGACGACGGTCACCCCTTCCTTCTTCGCCCCGGCCTCGACCGCCTTCGCCATCGCCTCCGTGTTCCCGGTCTTCGACTGGTAGATGATCAGAACCTTCGCCATCGCTCCTCCTTACGTGCCGAGGTAGACCCGCGGAACGCGCTTCCCGACCGCGCAGACAACCTCGTAGTTGATCGTCCCGAGCCGCTCCGCCATCTCCGTCGCCGACGGCGTCTTGCCGAAGAGAACGACCTCCTCCCCACGCTCGACCCCGCCCAGGTCCGTGACGTCGGCCATGCACATGTCCATGCAGATCGTCCCCACGAGGGGGACGCGCGCCCCGCGGATCGAGACCTCCCAGCGGTTGGACAGGCGGCGGCTGAGCCCGTCGGCGTACCCGAGAGGCAGAGTGGCGATCACGCTCCTTCGCTTCGTTGTGAACGTTCGGCCGTAGCTGATCGAGATCCCCGTGGGGACGCTTTTCACCGCGGCCACGCGCGTGACGAAGGTCATCGCCGGGCGGAGGGGGACGCTCTGGCTCACCTCGTCTGACGGGCGGAGGCCGTACATCATGATCCCCGGGCGGACCATGTCGTACGTCGCCTCGGGGAGGTCGAGGATGGCGGCCGAGTTCGCGATGTGCCGGAGCGGAACCTCGATTCCTGCCTCTTTAAGCGCGGAAATGGCCGCCTCGAAGCGGGCGAGCTGCTCGCGCGCGAACGTCTTGTCGGCCTTGTCCGCGGTGGCGAGGTGGCTGAAGACGCCGCGCAGGACGAGCCCGTTCTCGCGGGCAATCCGCCGGGCGAGAGGGACGGCCTCCTCGGGCGCGACGCCGATCCGGCCCATCCCGGTCTCCACTTTCAGGTGGACGTGGGCGACTTCCTTCGCCCGAGCCGCCGCGCGAGCGAGCGCCACGACGAGCTCCTCCGAGGCGACAGCCTGGTCAAGGCCCGCCCCGACGACCTTCGGCGCCTCCTCCGGCTGGATCAGCCCGAGGACGACGATGGGGGCTGTGAGCCCGGCGCGGCGGAGTTCCTCTCCCTCCTCAGGGAGGGCGACGCCCAGCCAGTCCGCGCCGCTCGCCAAGGCAGCCCGAGCGACCGGGACGGCGCCGTGGCCGTAGCCGTCGGCCTTCACGACCGCCATGACGTGAGGGGACGGGCCGACCCGCCTCCTCACACCGGCGACGTTCGCGGCGATCGCCGAAAGATCGACGATCGCCCGCGTCGCTCGCTCCGCGCGCTCTTCCACCCGGTCCGCCCCCCGCGCGTCCGCTCAGACGGACGCGCTGTCGTAGTACTCGGTGATCCGCTCGATCTTGCCCGAGACGACCTTGAAGAGGTAAGCGATGCGAAGGTCGCTCCTCTTGTTCGTCGCCGGCTGCCCGCGGAACGGGCGCAGGTTCGTCCCAGTCCAGCGGATCTCCGCCGCGACCTGCCCGCCGCCAGCGAAGAGGTTCAGGACCTCGGCCCGGCAGTCGGGGAAGCTCTCGAACAGCTCGCGGTAGGCCTCCTCGAGGCCGGCCCGGTCCCGCGCCGGGGGATCGGCGACCTCGTCACCGACCACGTTTGGCGCGTAGACGGACGCCATCCGCTTCAGGTCGTGCTGGTTCATGGCCTCGAGCCACGCCCGCGCCACCTCGCTCTCACTCGCCATCGCGCTCACCTACTTCCTCCGCTGGAAGCGGATCCGGCAGCAGTCGTCCCCGCAGCACTTGAACTTGTCCATGGTGAAGGCGACCCGGTCGAAGATGCCCATCGCGCGCAGGACGGCGTCGTAGTAGTTCACCGACACGACGGCCTCCGTCTTCAAGGTCATCGAGCGCGCCTTCTGCTCGCCGAACAGGGCCACCATGTTCTGCCAGTACGGGCAATCCTCGATCTCCGCCTCGTGCACGTCCTCGGTGTCCTTGGTGACCTTGTACGGGCAGCCGATCGACTCCCAGTACTTCCGTGACAGGGCGCCCAGCTGCTTCATCGTGGGCGTCGCTCCCTCCTTGATCCCGACCGCGGACTTCCAGTGGTCAAGCTCGGCGAGGGAGAACGTCTCCCACAGGCCCATGTAGATCGTCATCGCGAGCTTCGAGCCCAGCCACCTCTCCATGAACGTCCAGATGCTCCAATCGTAGACGGCAAAGGCGCGCACCCAGTTCAGGAGCGCCTCCTCCAGGTACTCCCCCGCCCCGAGGATCGCCGGGTGGTCCTTGTCGGCGAGCATCGCGGCGAAGGTCCTGTCGATGGCCGCGAGGTCCGGCTTAGCCGTCACCCCGAGCACCTTGTTGACGCGATCGAGGCCGATGCTCTCGAAGTGGACCCAGACGTCCCTCAGGATCTTCTCCGGGGTCGCCTTCTCCGGGACGTGCTTCTCCAGGGCCGCGAGGAGGTTCGCGTGGTGGAAGGCGAGCCCCTGGGACCAGACGTAGAGCTGCTCCTCCGGCTTGGCGCCGATCTTCTTGAGGTCGACAAACAGCGGGTTCCCGAGGACCTCGCGCTTCGTCTCCGTCTTCATTGTCTCCTCCCTTCCGGTCACTTGTGCGCCAGGCGCCAGCCGACGATGGCGAAGGTGTCCGCCACCGCCTTCATCGAACCGGGGTTCAGGTGCTCCAGCGTGTCGTGGATCGAGTGGTAGTACGGGTCGTCCCACTGCCAAAGGACCGTGGAGGGGACGCCGATCGCGTTGAACCGCCCCTCCTCGGGGTAGCCCCAAGCGCAGGTCAGGCGTCCGAAGCCGTACCCCATCTCGGCGGCGACGCTGTCCACCATGTCGAGGAGCCAGCGCGGGTGCTCCTGCTTCGGGGCGTCCGGCCAGTAGCCGTCGTCAACCTGGATCGGGATCCCGCCGACGCCGATCATGTCCATGTCCAAGGCGGCCTTCATGTTCTTCACGAGGTCGTCCTTGTGCGCCTGGATGTACTGCCAGACACCCTCGGTGACGCCCTCTTCCGCCGTGGTCGAGATGAATTCGAACGTCCTTCTCGCCTTGTACTTGGCGAGGACGCGAGCGAGCTCGAGGAGGGCGCCGGTCCCCGACCCATTGTCGTTCGCCCCCATCCAGTTCGCGTCGTCGCGGTGGGCGAGGAAGGCGATCCGCTCCTGCGCGAGGTCGGTCCCGCGGTGGAAGGCGGAGAGGACGACCGAGGTCGACGGCTCGATCCGGTTCGAGGTCTCGAGGTGCAGGCGCAGGTCACCCCGGCCCAGGGCGTGGAAGAGCTTCATCCCCTCGATCGCCGAGATGCAGACTGCGGGGAGCTTCTCCTTGCAGAAGCGGTTTGCGATGACGGAGTTCCCGGCCTCCATCGACGGCCGGTACGGCCAGGGCATGGGGTGGACGAGGATGACGCCGACCGCGCCCTTCTTCGCCGCGCGCTCGACGAACGTCCCCATCCAGAACTTGGCGAAGCCGATCGTCTCCTCGGTCAGGACGACGATCTTCCCCCCGACGTCCTTCCCGGCGTAGTCCCCTTCCTCACCGCCCCGCACGAGGACCAGGTCAGCGCTGATCCCACCCGGAGGAGTCGACGCCCCAAACGACGGGCTGATCCCCTCGAGGAGCTCCCCGGTCCGCTCGATGCGGATGACGGGAGGCTTCGTCTCCTGCCACGACGGGACGCGGATCGGGGTCTCCACGACCTCCAGGCCGAGGGCTTGGAAGCGCTTGCGGACGAACTCGATCGCCGCCTTGTCCCCTGGGGTTCCCACGAAGCGGTCTGCTCCGGCCCGCACGAGGTCCTCTACGTTCTTCTTGATGTGGAGACCGGAGATCTCCCGCTGGATCTTCAGTTCTGTGTCTGACAGCATCCGTCCCTCCTCCCTAGTGTGGTAGCGCGCTGCGCACGAACTCCACCGTCGACTTCGAGTCCTCGGCCAGGAAGCGGACGTCCTCCTCGGTGGGCCGGTACCCAGCCGCCGCGCCGACCGCCTTCTCGACGTAGGACCGGCGGATCTTCGTGAGGTCGAGGTCCTCGACGCGGATCTGTTCCGGCCCCTCCGGGATCACGATCACCTTCCCCGGCACGTTCTCCCGCGGGTCGCCTCGCCGCACCTCGATCCCGTTCTCCCGGGCGAAGGTAAGCTGCGACGACGGGAGCTTCCCCGCCCCGGTGTACTCCGTCTCCTGGACGACGAGGATCTCGTCTCGGTCCATCTCCTTGGCGATCGCCAGGGCCGCGGCGAGGGACGTGTTCCCCGCCGGGCCGCGGTCGAGTCCCTCGAGCTTGGCGAGGAGGTCCGTCGCGTAGAAGACCTCTCCCTGCGTCACGAAAACGGCCCGGTCGAGGTAGCGGAGCTGTCGGGCCGCGTTGCGCGGGACGTCCGTCCGGTCGGGAACGGTCATGAACGGGACACTGAACCCGGAGTGGCCAGTGGTGAAGGACTTGCGGTTGAAGTCGAGGTCGCTCGCCATGTGCAGGCCGCGCAGGTCGACCGAGGCGCCAATGACCTCCGTCGCCCCGCTCCCGGCCTTGGCGAGCCCGCGAGCCGTCCCGGAGACGTTGCCTCCCCCAGCCGTCGTCACGACGACCGCGTCCGGGAAGCGGCCCTCGTGTGCCTTCACCTCCGTCGCCACCTCGTAGCCGAGGGTCTCGACCCCGAGAACGCCGGTCGGGATGTACAGGGAGGCACTGAAGTACCCGGTCTCCTCGACGACGCGCAGCATGACGTAGAAGAGCTCCGGCCCGACGGTGAGTTGCCAGACCTCGGCACCGTACGCCTCGCAGGTTCGCGTCTTCTCCAGGATCTCCGGCTGTCCGACCTTCCGGCTGTCGAAGACCTCCTGCATGATGATCGCGCGCAGGTTCCGCTTCGCGGCCTGGGAGGCCACGGCGGCGGCGTAGTTTCCCGAGCTCGCGCAGACGACGCCCCGGTAGCCGAGCTTCGCCGCGTGGTAGACGGAGACGGAGGCGCGGCGGTCCTTGAAGCTCCCGCTCGGGTTCGAGCGCTCGTCCTTGAGGAAGATCCGCGCGCCCTTGCCGGCCTTGGAGACGGAGCGGACGAGGTCGGTGACGTTCCGGAGCTCGACGAGCGGCGTCCGTCCGACCCCGGTCTCCGCCTGGATCCTCTGGACCTCGGCCAGAGAGTAGCCGGGCGCGGACAGGAGTCCCTCGTAGTCGAACCGGATCGGGGAGCGCTCGAAGCGCGCGTAGTCGAGACCGACCGAGGTCTTAAGGATCTCGTTCTTCCTTGCCAGGACTGCGGCGTAGCTCGTGTCGCGTGTCATGCCGCCCCTCCCAGTCGGTCTCTTCCCTCGAGGCTCGCCCGGATCAGTTCGACCGGCGGCTTTCCGAAGGAGTGGTCATAGGCAGGGTTGACGGCGGCCAGATCTCCCCGGAGTTCCCGGCCGGCGAACGTCTTGATCCGCACGGGGTCCCCGATCCGCGCCGACTCGTCGAGGAGGAACCCCTTCACCCACGCCTCGTAGGGGACGGCCTTCGTGCAGTCCGGGATGTTCGCCGTGCGCTCCTCCGGACGGAGAACCACGACGTGGATCTGAACCAGGTCCCCTCTTCGTGCCTCGTCAGTCAAGCCTTCCTCCTTGTCGCCCGCGCGTCTAGCGGTCGTTCCGCCCCCACCCGAGCTGCTGCATCATGGTGTAGGAGTCCCAGTGGTCGCGGATGTACTTCAGCTTCCCGTTCTCCACGATCGCCACCTGACAGTACATGCAGTCAAACGGCTTCCCCGGCCCAGGCGCCCCGAAGTACTCCCCGGTCATCGTACCGGAG
>JAPLGE010000185.1 GCA_026390315.1 Candidatus Bipolaricaulota bacterium | reverse complement strand
GCACGGGCAGGGTCCCCGTCGAGGGAACGCGGCGCCGTCTGTGCCCGCCACGTCCCCGAAAACCCCTGCACCTACTACGCCTCCGACCCTGCAGGTCGTCCTGTACTGCAAATGTTCCTCGTGTCATTGAATGGCAACATTTCTGCTCAAGTTTCGGGAGAAATTGCCGACAAAGTAGATAGGGAGCAAGTGTTTGCTCGGGGCCGACTTGCGACTGCAGGGGGCAAACCGTGCGCGACCTATCGAAGTTCTGCTGTCTGAATTCCTCCTGCCCGGACCACGGAAAGCGCGGGGGCGAAAACCTGCGCTGGGGGGCCTGGAGCGGAAAGAAGAAGGAAATCCGCATGGTCTTCTGCAAGACCTGCAAGCGGTCGTTCTCGGAGCGAAAAGGGACACCGCTCTTCCAGTCTCGTCTGCCGGAGAAGGAGGCGATGGGCATCCTCCAGCATCTGGCCGATGGGTGCGGAGTTCGCCAGACCGGGCGATTGACCGACCACACGAAGGATACCGTGGCGCTCTACGCCAAGAAAGCCGGGCCGCACGCCCATGCGCTCCACGATGAGTTGGTCGCTTTTTCCCCCGGAGACGACCGAGGCGCAACTCGACGAGAAGTGGGCGTTCGTGGGCAAGAAGGAGGCCCACTGCGGGCCCGACGAGCCGCACAAGGGGGACAACTGGGACCACCTGGCGTTCGACCCGGTCAGCCGTCTCGTAGTCAGCTTCGTGCCGGGCAAACGCGACGCGGCTCATGCGCAGGCGCTGGTCGCGGACTTCCACCACCGGACCCGGGGCCGCCCGATGTTCATAACTAGCGATGAATACAAGCCTTACACCGGAGCCCTCTTGCGGTCGTACGGCGAGGAGTTCAGGCCGCCGCGCCCGCCCGGCCCCGGGCGGCCGCCCAAGCCCCGGCTCGTCGCTCCGCCGGGCCTCGTCTACGCGACGGTGCACAAGACGCGCGAGAAGGGGCGCGTGGTCGACGTGCGGCCCCACCTCGTCTTCGGGACGGCGGAGGAACTCGAGCACTCCCTGGAGGTCTCGCCGGTCAGCCGCCGAGTCAACACGGCCTTCCTCGAGCGCGAGAACGGGACGAGCCGCCTCTTCAACGCCCGCAAGGCGCGCAAGACCTACCAGTTCTCGAAGGATTGGGACATCCACGAGGGCATGGGCTGGTTCGAGTTCGGGGTGTACAACTTCTGCTGGGCGGTGGAGCCTCTCACGCTCATCGCCCCGGACGAGACCCGGACCAAACGGTCGCCGGCTCAGGCTGCGGGTCTGACGGACCATCTCTGGACCCTTGAAGAATGGGTCAAGTACCCGGCCGTAATGCCACCTGATTCGAGCTAGCCATCCTATGACACGAGGCGTTTTTCGGCATATGTGCATAATAGCGTGGCGTGAAAGCGCCAACCTCCAACGAACTCCTGAGCTTCACCGTCCCGCTCACGCGGGAACAGGCCGAGGCGATCTATGCCCAAGGGCCCGAGGTGACCATCTTCGTCTTGATGGCCCTTTCCGAGCGAATCGCCAAGGAGGAGAAGGCTCAGCCGTCTGTCACCCCCTCGACGCCCTCGGGCATGGTGCCGGTCTACCAGAAGCCCGCCGTCTCGAAGCGAGCCAAAACGCCCGGAGCGAAGCCGGGTCATCCCGGCGCCTCTCGCAAGCCCCCTCCGGAGATCACGCACCGCGAGGAACACCCGCCGCTCGAGTTCTGTCCGGATTGCGGCTCGCCGGTCCGCCCACCGAGCACACGGCGCTTCCGCCTGATCGAAGACATCCCCGAGA
>JAPLGE010000043.1 GCA_026390315.1 Candidatus Bipolaricaulota bacterium | reverse complement strand
CGACACGCCACCCGAAGAACCTTATGCTGCATGGACAGCGAAGAGATGACTCCGGCGACACCGGAACCAGGGACTACAAGACGCTTATCAAGGAGGCAGTCTGAGAATCCCCACTTGACTCACGGCGCGCTTTCAGAGATGTCCCTAGATCCCTGGGAGAGCGCTCAACGGCGGGCCTGAAAGATCCTTGGCTTTGCGAGGGTGACCGTCCGTGCCGCGCGGGCTCCGCCTCACTCAGGTCTTCCAGCAGAAGGGCCATTCCAGCCTTCCCTAGTTTGAGCGGAAGCTCCTCGGAAAGAAAACCAGCCCAGCACGCGGCTTTTACTGCTTCGACCAGCGCCGACCACCAGGATAAGGAAACCCGTCGGCCGGGTCAAGGGGGTCGCGCCCAGGGAACAGCGTTCTCCCGAAGCGCACGAAAGGCCTGCGGCTAGGACGTTGCCAGCCGTTGCCTCTCGGAGGCAGGCCGAGCAAGCGCCCAAGGGTGAGGCAGTTGCGAGCCAGCAGGAACCTTGTCACCATCCGGGTGGTGACGCGTGGAATGCCGATGTCTTGCCATGTTGCGGACAGCCTCTCGCGGACCTGCCGATCCCCTCGCGCTCCTCGACGTGCCCGCGGGGCGCGAACCGACGAGAGAAGGAATGGAAGATAGTGCGGTGTACGCCGGATCTGAAGAGCGTTCATTGGAGGTTCCAAGGGGGCGGAAGAGCGGGCGACTGGCTCGCAGGAGTCGTGCGAGGCGGCGCGACGGCCCTTCCTGACGGAGAAAGGCGTGTGACTCACTGCCGGTCCGCCGCGTCCCTCGGTCCGTGTGAGGTTGCATCCCGAGTGAGGAAGCGGTAATCAGTTGTCACTCTGCTAGAACGAGGTGATCGGCTTGAGTCGAAGCCGTCGAGGGTTTGGGGCGCTGGGGCTTCTTGTGACGGGGCTTAGCATCGGCTTCTCGTTTCTGGCGAGCGGGTCTCCCGTCGCGAGCTTCACGCGCAGCGAGCCGTCTCCCGCAGCGGCGCTCGAGGTGTGGTTCGACGGGACCGCGTCTCAGGATCCCGACGGACGGATTCTCCTCTACGAGTGGGATTTCGGCGACGGCACCGGCGGCCTGGGGGCGATCATTTCGCACCTTTACGCGGCCGACGGGAGCTATGTGGTCCGCCTCACGGTCGCCAACGACCGGGCCGCAACCGCGAGCTGGTCGGGGCTGATCCACGTCTCCGGCCCGGCGGAGGTCTTCCCGATCGGGACGGGCGTGGGCCAGGCGGCGCCTGAGTTCGAACTCCCGGACTTGAACGGCACGCCCGTTCGCATCACCGACTTCCGCGGCAAGGTCGTGCTCCTGAGCTTCTGGGCGACGTGGTGCCCGCCCTGCAAGGAAACCCTGCCGCTCCTGGACGCGCTGCGCGCCCGCTACGAGGACCAAGGCGTCGCCCTCGTGGGGGTGACGACCGACCTCGCCGCGGAGCCTGCCATCGAGTTCCTCAAGACGAACGGCTATACGCACCTCGTGGGCCTGTGGGGTTCGCTCGACTCGGCGCGGGCCGTGCAGGCCCTCTACGAAGTCGGCGGCCTTCCGCGCGTGTTCGTCATCGATCGGATCGGCGTCATTCGCTACTCGGGAAGGCCGGAGAACCTGACGGACGCCGACCTCGAGCCCTGGCTGTAGCGCGCCAGGCTCCGAAACCGGCCGGCGAGCGCCCGTGCCTCGCGGCGCGGCCGGGTCGACCTCTTCGTGGAGCGGTCAGGCCTTCTTCACCGGCTGGCGGATCAGAGTTCTCAAGCGCTCCGGCTTGGTGCGAGTCGGGTCGCTCTGGTAGATCTCGTGGTGCCTCCCGGCTGCTTGGTACCCCTCCTCCGCGATGAAGGCGTGCAGCCCCTCGATCGTCGGCCGCTCGCCCGCGTAGGGGCCCACGTGCAGCGTCTGGACGGAGAGCCCCTCGCGAAACCGGGCGAAGCGCAGGCCCTTGAGCCCGGGGAGGGGCTTCTTCCTTCCCGCCGTCTCGGCCGCGCGGGCGACGTCCTCCTTCGTCACGGAGTCCGGCTGAAGGAGCATGAGGGTCCAGCGCCACTCCCCCTTCCCATCTAGATCCAGACGCCCCGACTCGTCCGTCGAAAAGAGCCCTTCGAGCGGCATCACCTTCCAGTCGAGTTCGTGCTCCTTCTTGAACGTGAACTTGAGGGTGTACGCCACCGAGTAGAGGGCGCCGATCGCCTCCTGGAAGGCCGGCGACGTCTCCGGGCTCCCCGTGCCGTCGACCATCAAGAAACTCAGCTCCGGGACGTCGACGAGGACGAATCGGTCCTTCGGGGGCGAGTAGAGCTCACCCAGTTCCTTCGCCAAGTCTCGCTTCTCCACCGCGTATCCTCCTTCTCTCCTGAACATGGCAATCTCGGGAGGATCATCTAGCAGAAACTGGACTCGGTGTCAACAACGGATTCGGACCGCTTGAGCGCCATCCCGGGCGCGCTCGCGAAGCGTTGGCGAAGACCGACGACGATAGACGCGCCCGCCGCGGATGAGGTGAAGCGGATCAGGTCGTCCCGCCTCTCAGCCTGGAGCGACGGCCCATCTAGTCTCGATCAGCCGTCCGATACGCCCTCACGGGGGCATCCGCCTTGCGGGCGCACTCGCTCCCTGCGGACGAAGCTCCCGGTGATCCTAGGTCGAGACCCCGTACCCCTGGCCCTGGAGTGGGAGACTCGTCCTTGAGGCATTCGCGTTCGGCGAGGAGTCGGGTGGTATACTTCTGCCTCTTGCGCCGGACGAATCACAGCGAGGAAGGCGGTCGAGTCACACCATGGAGAGTCCATCGTATCGCGCGTACGGGTACCGTTGGGTAGTGCTTGCGGCGTTCATGCTCGTGGCGGCCATGAACCAGCTCGCCTGGATCACGTTCGCCCCGATCACGGGGGACGCGGCAGCGTTCTACGGCGTGTCCGACTTCGCCATCGGACTCCTTTCGCTCGTGTTCATGGCCGTGTTCATCGTCATGTCCTTTCCCGCCTCGTGGGTCATCGACACGTTCGGGATTCGAGTCGGGGTAGGGATCGGGGCGGCCCTGACCGGCGGCTTCGCGCTCCTGCGCGGCCTCGTCCCGGCTGACTACACGTGGGTCCTCGTGGCACAGATCGGCCTCGCCGTCGGACAGCCGTTCGTGCTCAACGCCGTCACCAAGACGGCCGCGCGCTGGTTCCCAGCGCGCGAGCGGGCGACGGCAGCGGGGCTCGGGATGCTCGCGATCTACCTGGGGATCCTCCTCGGCCTCGTCCTCACGCCGGCGCTCGTCGCGAGCACAGACCTTCCTGTGACGCTCAGGGTCTACGGGATCGCCGCCGCGCTGATCGCGGCGGCCTTCTTCGGCCTGGTGCGCGAACGTCCCCCCTCTCCCGCCGGCGCCGAGGAACGCTCACTTGTCCTGGATGGCCTCAGGGCGATCCTGCACGACCGGACATTCCTCCTCCTCGTCCTCCTCTTCTTCATCGGGTTGGGGGCGTTCAACGCGGCGACAACTTGGATCGAGAACATCGTCCGCCCGCGCGGATTCACCGCCGCTCAAGCGGGATGGGTCGGCGGACTGATCCTGGCCGGAGGCATCCTCGGGGCGGTCGTCTTCCCGACGCTCTCGGATCGCTCAGGCCGGCGGGTGCCGTTCCTGTGGATCGCCCTCGCGGGCTCGGTCCCGGGTCTCCTCGGGATCACGTTCGCCCAAAGCTACGGACTGCTCCTCTTGTCGGCCTTCGCGTTTGGCTTCTTCCTTCTGAGCTCCGGCCCGATCGGGTTCCAGTACGCGGCGGAGGTGACCCAGCCCGTGCCGGAGGGAACGTCGAACGGCCTTCTCCTCCTCGCGGGCCAGGTCTCGGGCATCCTGTTCATCGTGGGCATGGACGCGCTCAAGTCTCCGACGACGGGCTCGATGACCTCGTCACTCGTGGTCCTGACGGCCCTTCTCGCCCTAAGCCTCCTCCTCGCCACCCGCTTCCGGGAGCCCAAGGGACTGGCTCGCCCACAATCCGCGGCGGGCCGTCGCTAGGCACAGGGTCTGCCCGAGCTTCCTTGGATCATCGAGTCGGTACGCCCTTCCTCCACAAAGCAGCCGTGGCCCCGCTGACTCGGCAGCCTCGTTCTCATCGGGTTACTTCATTCGTCAATCTGCCCTTCCTTCCTGCACCCGGCGAAGGAGCGCGAGTCTCGCGGCACAGCGGGCACGCCCACGGGCCTTCGCAGCAAGGGAGTCGTCCTCAGGGAACGGCCCGTGCGGGTCGCGGAGGCGGGCCGCGCGGCGCTTCATTCCTGCGCCTTCGATCGGGTGCCCCTAGAATCCATCTCGAATCGGAGGGGTGGGTGAGCGGCCGAAGCCACCTGTCTGGAGAACAGGTGTACCCAATCGGGTACCGCGGGTTCAAATCCCGCCCCGCTTTCGCGCATCGCCCCTTGCCCAAGACCGCCTAACTCCCCTGTTTGAGATGCCCGACCATACCCGTCTCCGGCCAACTCGATTCAGGCTCCACGCGTAGCTCGCGAGTGGTCTGCTGGGCACTCTCCCCAGGCATGACCGCCTGGGGTATCTCGCCGTGGGGGTAGTCGCCTGTGGGACTTGAGAGGTGTTAGGCATACCCTCTAGTTCCGACCAAGCGTCTTCGCCTCAAGAAACTAAGAATCTAAGCACTCCTCCCCTGGAGAAGAGGAGGAACGACCGTCTGGAAGCCAAGGAAGAGACCCTACAGTCGACCGGCGGCCGCTAGCACTCGGTGGCAAACCGAACACTGAAGGTAGGTCACCGGTTTGCCTCGTTGGAGCACGCGGGAGTAGATTGCGGCATGGAGGTGAGAGTATGGTTTCGACCAAGACGCTGCTTCTCCTTGTTGGAGTGCTCGCGTTGAGCCTGACGGCCTTGGGGCAACAGCCTGTTGCGCCGTTGGGGCTTCTGCAGACACAGATCTATGGGAACGTTGCTGTTCTGAAGCCCCTTCTCTTCGATGCGGACGGATGTGTATTGATCAACGGGTGGTATTGGCTTCGGCCAGACTGTCGCCAGTACGCGGACTGGCTCTTCTCCGCCACCGACGTGGCGGGTGTCCATCCCGATGATCCGTACGTCTACGTCAACTTAGGGACGCTCGTTACGAACGGCATCAGCGGAGGAAGTGGCTGGGACACGCACGTCAGTCTTGAGGTCTGGCTCGTCAAGAGCCCCGAGGACGTGCTCGGTCTGAAAGAGCCGATCGGGAGGAAGATCCTCGGACGGTCGTCGGTGACGCTGGAGAACCACTTCCGGCCTCAGATGGAGGCGGACACACAGGGCGTGGGTTACCAGGCGTGGGCCGACATGACCCGTATCCCCGCCGGGGATATCGCGAAGTACACGCTGACGTACGGGCCGTTACTCGTTGTGAGGGTCATCCGATTGGGAGCCTCGGAGAACCAGCCCGAACACATCGCAGTGAACCAGGACTGCGTCTCCTTGGCGTACCGCATCGCGCGCTAACGCACAGCGGCCGGCGTCTCTCAGAGCGCAGCTGACTTGCCCCGTAGCGCAAGTCGAGAAAGGGCTGGGATCGGTCGGTTCCAGACGACCGGTTCTTGGGGGAAGGCGGAGGCTCGCCTCGCCCTCCTTGCTCCACGTACTCGCCGCCGCTGGTGGCTGCCCTGGCGGTCAAGGAACTAGAAGGGCCTGCCAGTAGGCAGCTCGCTAGCGTTGCTGAGCCAAAGGAGGTAGCACTCCCCTGACAGACCCTTCGAACTCACTCTAGCACAACGGAGGCGGAGATGGCTCAGAAAGGCATGTGTGAACGTGCCAGCACTTCGACGTGCGCAAGGAGTACCAAGCTGGGATACCTGCGAGCTACGCAGGCCGCCCCCGGATCAACCTCCCTCCGAACGTGCAGTGCGGGACGTGCCGCCGTCTCCCTCCGCTCGACTCTGCGACCTCCGCGCCACGGTGTGGCCGGTCGTGATGGAAGAGGAGTGCTGCAGCGAGTGGAAGCTGTCGGAGAGCAAGGTCATTGACCTGGGTCCGACGGGGCGGAAGCCAAGAGAAAGGCCCTAGGATTGACCGGCTAGACACCAATAGCCCCTCGCCCCTCCTTGCGCCCGAGGCTTTGGCCGGCGTCGCCTGGGATGGGTTAGACTAGCTTGAGAAGTGGACCGCTCACCGGGGGGCGGGGCAGGGCCCCGTTTCTGCAGCATGATTAGGACGGTGCGGCGGGGCGGTTGTGGCAACGCGAGTTGCGTGGCAAGCTCTCAACCAAGCGACCCTATTCCCGTAGACGAACCCTAAGGAGAGACCCATGGACAAGAAGGAATTGCTGGCGCGTGTGAAAGAAGACAACGTCCGGTTCATCTCCTACCAGTTCACCGACGTGACCGGCGGGGTCAAGAGCGTCGATGCGCCGGTTGGCCGCCTCGGAGTTGCGCTCGAAGACGGGGTCTGGTTCGACGGCTCGTCGGTGGAAGGCTTCGCCCGC
>JAPLGE010000034.1 GCA_026390315.1 Candidatus Bipolaricaulota bacterium | reverse complement strand
ACAGGGGGCGAAGGAGCGCCGTGTGTTCTTCGAGGAGGGCGAGGGTGAGGGCCTCGTCGGCCTGAGTGAGCGCCGTGTAGCCGACGACGTCGGTCAGCATGATCGCCGCGAGCTGCCGAGTGTCCTTTTCCATAGATTGTTCCGCCTCTTCCTTCGGTGGAAGCAGTATGGGGGCGGCGGCGCGCCGAGGCAAGACGCCCTGTTCTCAATCCAGGGGCACGACGCCGATGAAAGAGCCGAGGGGGGCAGGTCTTCACCCTTGACTACCGTTCGTCGAGCGCACCGATCACGCCCTCTTCTGGACGTCGGCCCTTGCTCGACGAGCGAGCGAGCCGCTACGATGCGCGACTCCGATCGCGGGAGGACGGTCACATGGCCACAGATGAGGAGCTTCGTCGCTACGGGTTTGATCCGGCGCGCCAGGCCGTTGCGCGCCGGCACGGGCGGGCCCGTCGGCTGAGCGCCGCCGGCGCCGCGCTCAGTCAGGTCGCGGCGCTCCTCCTCTTCGCGCGCTTCGGAGCGCTCCCTCTCAGCGAGGCCCTCGCCGCGAAGCTATCCGGGCTCGGCCTCGCGGCCCTCTTCGCCTTCGTCCTCTCTCTCGGGCTCACTCTCGTCGCCTTCCCCGGCGAGACGCTCGCTCACCGCGTCGAGCGCCGATACGGCCTCTCCCGCCAAGCCTTCCCCTCCTTCCTCGCGGATGCGGCGAAGGAGGCGATCCTCTCGACGGCCATGGGAACGGCAGGCCTCGTCGGGATCACCGCCGCGATCGCCGCCCTCCCTTACCCCTGGCTCGTCGGCTGGGCCGGGGCTTCCTCCGTCCTCGTCCTCGTCGGGTTCGCCGCCCCGGTCCTCATCGCGCCCCTCTTCTACCGCTTCACGCCGCTGCGGGATCCGGTCCTCTCGGAGCGCCTAGAGACCCTGGCGGCGAAGGCCGGCGTGCACGTCGTCGGCACCTTCGAGATGGGAGCCTCGGCGAAGACGACCAAGGCGACCGGGTACCTCTCGGGGATCGGGCGGACGCGACGGATCGTCCTCTCGGACACGATGCTCCACGCCTTCCCGGCCGACGAGGTCGAAGCGGTGATCGCCCACGAGCTCGGGCACCACGCCCGCCGCCACCTGGCCGTGAAGCTCGCCCTGATCTCGGGGGAGTTCCTCGCGGCAGCCGCTGCCTCGTGGGCCGCGCTCCCGCCGCTCGCTCGATCGTTCCGGCTGGGAACCGGGATCGAGAGCGCGCCGCTCCTCGTCCTCCTCCTCGGCGGGAGCCTCGCGCTTCTTTCCCCGCTCGGAAACGCCCTATCGCGGCGGATGGAGCGCGAGGCCGACCGCCTTGCCGGGAGACTGTCGGGGAAGCCCGGGGCGCTCGCGCGCGTCCTCGTCCGGATCTCGGAGACGAACCTCCGCCTCGCCGCCCCACATCCGCTCACCGAGGGCCTGACCTACGACCACCCCTCTCCCCTTCGCCGCGTGCGCCAGGCCCTCGAGGGCGACGGGCGAGCGGGAAACTAGAGGGCACCGATCAGTCTGGGGAACGTCGCCTCGGCGGCCCCGTCCCCGGACGCAAGGCAAGGCGGCTCCAGCACCTCCTCGACCTCGCGCAGCCGGCGAAGCGGGAAGGTCCCGAGGGTCGAAGTAGTAGCCCATATCTGCGATCATCCGCGGCCGGCTCGAAAGGCACAACGAAACCCCGCCGCCGTTGCCGCCTCTTTCCTCCTGTGCTACGATGAGGCTTCATGGGCGCCGTCGTTGAATGCGAGCACGTCACCAAGAGATACGGAGATCTCGTCGCCGTGGACGACGTGGGCTTCCGCGTCGAGGAGGGCGAGGTCTTTGGCCTCGTCGGCCCAAACGGGGCGGGAAAGACGACGCTGATTGAGATGCTCGAAAGCCTGAGGACGCCGGATAGCGGTTCGATCCGGGTGCTTGGCCTCGATCCTGCGAAGGAGGCCCAGAAGCTGAAGGAGAAGATCGGCGTCCAGCTCCAGACGACCTCCATCCAGCCGAACATCAAGGTGAGAGAGGCCGTCCGGTTGTTCGCAAGCCTCTATCGCCAGCCTCTCTCCAACCCGGAAGCGCTTCTCAAGACCCTCTCCTTGGAGGACAAGCAGAACAGCCGCTTCCGGAAGCTCTCCGGCGGACAGAAGCAGCGGGTGGCCATCGCCCTCGCCCTGGTGAGCGATCCGCAGGTCCTCTTCTTCGACGAGGTCACGACCGGCCTCGACCCGCAGGCGCGAAGGACGATGTGGGGACTCGTGAAGGACGTAGCCAGTCGCGGGAAGACCGTCTTCCTCACGACCCACTACATGGAGGAGGCCGAGCACCTGTGCGATCGGGTGGCCGTGATCGACCACGGGAAGTTCATCGCCTTGGACACGCCGCAGAACCTCGTCAGGAGCCTCCGCGGTGGGTCTAAGGTGCTGTTCCAGGTCGAGGGCCGCGAGATCGCTCCGAGCGAGTTCGAGAAGCTGCCGGCGGTCAGCCGGGCTGAGAAGGTCGAGGGCGGCTTTGCCCTGTTCACCGCGGACGGTGACCGGACGCTCCAGGAGCTGGTGCGGCTGGCGGACCGGGAAGGATTCCGGCTCGCCGGCATCCGCACCGAGAGCCCCAACCTGGACGACGTCTTCCTCACGCTGACGGGAAGGGAGCTTCGGGAATGAAGGGTCTGTTCGAGCTCGCCTGGAACGAGTTCAAGCTCAACCTGAGGGACCCGTTGATGGTCTTCTGGTCGCTCGCTTTTCCCGCGCTGTGGATGGCTTTCAGTGTGGTTATCTTCAGCCAGCCGATACCGGGTTCCGGCTATGAGGGGCTGAACTACGCGAGTTTCCTTCTCCCCGGAAGCATCGGCCTGGTCATCCTCAGTGCCTCGTTCATCGGTGCGCCCCTGACGCTGACGAACTACCGGGAGAACGGCGTGCTCCGGAGGCTCAGGGTGACGCCGGTCAAGATCGCGACCTTGGTCTTCAGTTTCTCCATCAGCCAGTTCGCCTTTGTGGTCGTGGGGATCCTCATTCTGTTCGCCGTCGGCAAGGCCTTCTTGGACGTCCAGGTTCTCGGATCCTGGGTCGCGTTCAGCGGGGTGACCGTGCTGGGCATGGTGGCCTTCTTCGCCATCGGCAGCGCCGTCGGCAGCATCGCCCGGTCGTTTCGCTCGGCGAACATCATCATCTGGTCGATGTACATGCCGATGATCATGCTCTCCGAGTTCTTCCTGCCGATCGCCATACTCCCGGCCTGGCTCCAGCCGATCGCGAGGGCCCTACCGCTCACTCCGGTGAACACCCTGCTCAGGGACATCGTGTACGGCGTGCCGCTCCACGACCTGTGGCGCCTGGGGATCCTGGGCGGCTGGACCGTCGTGGCCTCCATCATCACGGTCCGCTTTTTCCGGTGGGAGTAGGAGAAGCGAGTTCGAGGTTCGAAGTTCGGGGTTCGAAATCTGCA
>JAPLGE010000217.1 GCA_026390315.1 Candidatus Bipolaricaulota bacterium | reverse complement strand
AGTGCCAAACCCCATGCCTAAGGGGGGAACGTCTGAGGAGACCGATACCTGGAGCTTTGAGTTTGTCGTATCATAGAAGCAGAGGTAGACGCTGCCGCCGCTCAGAACAATCGCGGAGTTCATGATTCCCGGTTGGTTGGTATCGACCGGGAAGCTCCTGACATAGTTCAGCGAGCCTCCATTCGACTCCGACTTGCAGTACTGCAACGAATGCCCTGCCGGGTCATGGTAAAATAGATGGAAGTTGTTTCCCGAGGCTGCAATAGAGTGCCAGTAGGAAGTGGGAACGAGAGTGGTTGCCGAGGACCACGTCTTCCCACCGTCTGTGGATTTCTTGAGCTTGATGCCGCTGTCCATATAAGTGACGTAGATGTATGAACCGGCGATGGCGATCTGGGGAGACTGATAGACTGCGCTCGGTGAGGACACCACGGCTGTCTTCCCGTGCCACTGCGTCGAGTGACCCGATGCGCCGAAGCCGTATGCGCCGTTCGCCGGGTCATTCGAGTTCACAACAAGCGTTGCCGCATAGTCCAGATCTGCCGCAGGCGGTGTGAATACGACGTTGAAGGTTGTCGAGCCGCCCGCAGGTATTGTGGATTGGGCGGGTTGAACCACGGAATAAGCAGCCGCCCCAGCGCCGCCTGTCACCGAGACATAGGGAGGTCCCGAGAGTGTCAGCGGGAGGTTCCCCTGGTTCTGGATCGTGAGAGCCTTCGGGCCGGGGTCCCCGAATATGGTATTGGGCATGGTCACGGTCCCATTGGCCGCGATCGTCGTTGCCCCGTCCTTCAGGGCCAGTATCGGGCGCGGGTTCTGCGACAGGTCGTATTCCAGTACTTTCTGCTCGACAAAGCCCTTGAGGTTGAGATCCGAGCACCCAAGGAGCGCCAGCGCGAGAATCGCCAGGGGCGCCGCGGCGAGAGCCCGAGCGCCCGCGTGTGTCACTCGTTCCATGCGATTTTCGCCTCCTTCGAGTCGGCCTCGGCCGCGCGCGTGCCCCCGTCAGCTTTCGCTGTGTCGAGGTATGCGAGCTGCTCGGCGAGTCCGGGATCGGCTGTTTTCAGCTTTGCGTACGCGTCTCCCGCCTCCGCGCGGCTGCCCAGGGCATCGAATGCCATCGCGGCTCCCGCGAGGCTGAACGGGTCCGCAGGCGCGATCCTCAGCACCTTGCGGAACTGCTCGGATGCCTGGCGGTACTGTTTCTGTGCCAGGTAGATGTTGCCGATGTTGACCATCGCGGGCCTGTAGGTGTCCTTCCCCGCGGCCTTGGTGAACTGCTCCAGCGCCTTGTCGTACTGCCCGTAGCGGGCATACAGCACGCCCAGGGAGTTGAGGGTCTTCGCGGGGGCTCCTGGTTTCTTCGCCTCGGCAATGAGAGCTTCGGCCCGGGGCGACAGCTCGCGGGCCACGAGCCCCTGCACATTCGTCTTCAGCCCTGCAGTGAGCCTGGTGGCAGCGGGAAGAGCCGGCGCTTTCGCGGCCCCCGACACGACAACCGGCGCAAAGAGCTTCCACGCGTCGTGGACGGGGTAGAAGCCAGCCGTTCCCTTCTCGGCGTTCCACTGACGGGCTCCCTCCTTCCACGCGCCCATGAAGTCCGACGACAGCGACGTGAGCTCCACGGGAAGCCAGGTGCTTCCGTCCCGCACGATGAAATCCTCGCTCCTGCCGTAAGCCTTTGCCGCGTCCTCGGGACGGATGCCGAGCTGGAAGGCGGCAAAGACGTGCCCCGGAGTCGTGACGATCGCGGTCTCGATCCCGATCGACTCGAGCAGGGAGCAGAAGAGGATGGACAAGTCGTCGCAGTCGCCATTGCGGGAGGCGAGGGTTTCCTGCGGGAACTGCAGCGTATCCACCGCCTTCTTGTCGCCCTTCGCGAGCGCGGAAGCCGGGTCTTTCGTGTACACCAGTCCGTGCGAGCGCATCGCCTCGTAAATCACCATCGCCGACTGCAGGTCCTGGTTCAGCGCCGAGTTGCGCGCATCGCGGCTCGCGGCGAGGACGCCCCGCGCGAACCCACTCGCCGCGGGATCGCGCGCGGAAATGAAGGCGGCCATCCGCCGGTCATCCTCCCAGATCATGGCGTTACGGTACAGCACGTCGATGCTCGGCGCGTACTCGTCCCTGTAGGTCTTCCCGTACTGCGAGTACTCCAGCACGAGGGAGAGCGAGAGCTTCGTCTGCTCCGCGACCTCGAGGAGTTTCTCGTTGAACAGCCCGTATACCTGCGCGGTCGCGTCTTTCCCGGGCTCGATCCTCGTCTGGACCGTGGTCTCCCGGGCGCCGTCCATGTAGCCCTTCACGATGGCCGTCAGCTTGATCTTGTCGGCAGGAACCGCCTCGAAGTTGCGCAGGACCACCTCCGCGAGGGGGTGCTCGTCGTAGTACTTGGAGAACACGGGGAAGACGGGATCGGATTTCAAACCCGTCACCCGGAGGCCGCGGCCGTCGTTTGAAAGTGGCGTGAATCCCTCGGGGAGCGGGGAGCCCCGACCAATCGCAAGGGCCGGCAGGTGGTACGCGCCCGAAACACCGATCGCCGTGTCGCCGAACAGTCCTCCGAAGTACCTGTACGCGCCACCGAGGCCGATGCTCCACGAATCGGCGATGTCGAAGTCGAACCTGATTCCGCCGGAGAGGTATGGATTGCCTTCGGGGGGAGCGCCGGGACCGTTCAGCAGGCCGACGAAGTACCCGCCTCCGCCGAAAAGGCTCGCTGACAGGAATGGAAGCAGGCCCAGGCGAACGCCCGCCGAAGCTCCCAGGCTGATCGTCGAGAGGCT
>JAPLGE010000081.1 GCA_026390315.1 Candidatus Bipolaricaulota bacterium | reverse complement strand
GAGGGATAAGAGACTGCTACATTGCGTTGTGCCAGGATCTTGACCGATTCTTCGGCCACGTCGAAGAGGCAACTAGGTTGTTCCTTGAGTCGCCACAGAGCGCTCTGAGCAAGGGCGTGGCACGACGACTGCCAAACGGAGAGATCCGTTTCGCTGGCTTCACGTTCGACTTCCCAAGCTGGCGGGATGAAGTCGCCAAGCTGAACAGGCTGCTCGCTTCGAGATCCCCAGGAACCGGGACGGGCTGCCTGGTCGCCCTTGCCTCCGTTCTGGCGTTGGCCGCGGCTCTGGGCATAGTCCTGGCGACAATTCGCTAGAGGCGACTAACGTGCCCCTTCCACAACGGTCCGGGCTGAGCGCCAGTATCGTCGGGTGGGGTCAGATCTTGACGTGACAGTTCCCTCGGAAGGGTGAGCGCCTTGGCACCCACTTCGGGCGGCGGGGCGAATCCGTCCGATGCGGTACCGCCAGACACAGTGGGAAAGAGAAACGGCCCAACGGGGCCGTCTCGTGAATCCGTCTGGTGGAGGTGGCGGGAGTCGAACCCGCGTCCGAAGAGACTGCCACTCGGCATCTACAAGCTTAAGGTCGTGTTTTGGATTCGGTCAGCGTCCTCCCACGATCAGGATGGCGCATCCCTAGCCTTCAGGTTCTCGCCGCGCTTCCGGAAGGCGCGAAGCGCGGCATACCCGCCTAGTCGGCGCCTGTGTGGAGTCGGCGGGAAGCTCCACCAGACGTCCCTACCTTAGTTGAGGCAGGGAGTTGCGAATGCGTAATCCGCAGTTGTTGTTTGGTTTCGCCAGGTTAAGGAGTGGGCGAGCCCTCCGCTTGCAGCCTCGCTTAGGTATCCCCGTCGAAGCCGTGTCACCCCCATGTCAATGAACCGACGTCATTATACCTCTTTTGCGCGCGAGTGGCAATGACCGCCGCGATCTCGTATCCTGTATGCAGGGATGACCTATTCGCTTGTCGGCGTGGCGCTTGCCTTCGGGGTCGGGATCCTGGTCGAGAGACTCCTTCCTCTCGCCTTGGGGAACGTCGCCTTGCTGGGACTTGCGACAGGGGCGGCGATCCTTTCGGTCGTCCTCGCCCGGCTCTCGCGCGGCTTCCTCGTGGGTCTCCTGGTGGCGGTGGGCGCGTTGGGAGCCCTCCGTGCGCAGAGCGGGGAGCGATCGTTCGCAGACCTGTATCGCCGAGTTCCCGAGCTGCGCGAGGTCACGGGGACCGTCGTCTCCTATCCCGACCTCAGGCCCACGATGACCACCTTCTTCTTCGCTCCGGACAGCCTGCCGGCGAGGCTTCGCGTGACGGTCTTCTGGGGCGAGGGCGGCGGAGAGGAGGTTTACTACGGCGATCGGCTCCGCCTCAAGGGGGAAACGGAGCTCGCCGCCCGACTCCCGGGCTTCGACTACCGCCGCTACCTCGCCGAGCAAGGCGTGTTCGCCCTCATGGACGTCGACGGGGAGGAGGGGCTCGAGCGGCTCGGGATCGGCGGGAACGGATTCCTGCGCCTCGGGAACGTGCTCCGGGAGCGCCTGTTGGACCGGCTTGACCGCGTCATCTCTGCGGACGTCGCCGCTCTCGCTCACGGGCTTCTCTTCGGGGAGAGGGCGAGCCTCTCGGACGAGGTCGACGAGGCGTTTCGGCGCACCGGCCTGACGCACCTCCTCGCCATCTCGGGGATGAACCTCGCCATCTTCCTCGCGGGCCTGTGGTTCGTGCTTCGCTTCCTCGGCCTTCGCCCGGTCCTCGCGTATCCGCTCGTGGGGGCAAGCGTCCTTGCGATCCTCTGGCTCGTGGGGCTTCCGGTCAGCCTCGTGCGGGCGGCGATCCTGTTCGGGTTTCTCGCCCTGGGGAGCGTCCTCGCCGACCTCGGTGCGATCCTGCGACGCTCGGTCAGCGTGACGCAGGGGCTCGCAGCCGCGGCTCTCGTGATCCTCGCGATTCGGCCAACCGCCCTGTTCGACGTCGGGTTCCAATTGAGCTTCGGCGCGACAGCCGCGATCGTCGCCGTTGTGTCTTCGGCCCTGGGGGCCAGGGAGTCGGTGAGCGCTCCGGCGGAGCGCAATGCGCTACTGGAGCGGGTCGCGCGGTACGGGGCGGGCCTTGTGGCCGTCTCTCTGGCCGCTCAGGCCGGGACGGCGCCCTTCCTCGCCTGGCACTTCGGGATGGTCTATCCCTTGAGCCTCTTCGCGAACCTGCTCGTCGTCCCCCTCGCGACCGTGGCCATGTGGGTCGGAGCCGTCGCCCTCTTCCTTTGCGCGACGCCGCTCTTCCCGCTCGCCGGGGCGGCGTTCGGCGGCCTTCTCGGGGCCATGATCTGGTGCGTCGAGCGACTCGCCGCGCTCCCGCTCACCGCCGTGGCCGTCTCCCCCGTGGTCGGGGTCTGGCTCGCCGGGGTCTCCCTGTATGTCTTCGGCGCCCTGCTCCTCCTTCGTCGTGGTGCGCAGGACCCCCTCGGAGGGGCGAGCGGAGTCCTGCGATGAGCCGGCCCGCGCGAGACTATCTCGTTGGACTGAACCTCATCCCCGAGCTGACCCCGCGGCGGATGGCCGTCCTCCTCGATCGCTTCGCCTCTCCGGAGGAGATGTGGCACGCTCCCGTCGGGGCCATCGCCGCTCTCCCCGGGTTCGCAAGCGCCGCCGATCGGATCGCGGGCGGCCGCGACGAGCGAGCCCTCGGTCGCGAGCTCGAACGCGCCCAGCGCGAGGGGATACGCATCGTGACTGTTCTCGATCCGGAGTACCCCGTTCTCCTGCGCGAGATCGAGGCCCCGCCGACCGTGCTCTACCTTCGGGGAGAGGGCTCCCTCGACACCACGCGCACGATCGCTCTCGTCGGCACGCGGCGGAGCAGCCGCTACGGCCGCGCGGTCGCGGAGCGGCTCGGTGAAGACCTCTGCCGGGTGGGCCTCATCGTCGTGAGCGGGCTCGCTGTCGGGATCGACGCCGCGGCCCATCGCGGCGCGCTCCGAGGCGGCGGGACGACCGTCGCGGTGCTCGGCTCGGGCCTCCTCAAGCTCTATCCGGCGGGCCATCACTCGCTCGCTCGTGAGATCGCCCAGCGTGGGCTCCTCGTGAGCGAATACCCCCTCGAGGCGTCCCCGGCGAAGTGGACCTTCCCGCAGCGAAACCGCGTGATCTCAGGGCTTTCCCGGGGAGTGGTCGTGGTCGAGGCCCCGGAACGGAGCGGCGCCCTGATCACGGCGCGCCTCGGCCTGGAACAGGGGCGGGAGGTGTTCGCCGTGCCGGGGAACGTGACGAGCCTCGCGAGCGTGGGGACGAACCGGCTGATCCGGGACGGGGCGAGGCTCGTGGAGAAGGTGTCGGACATCCTTTCCGAGTTCCCAGACCTCTCTTCGCTCGCTCGGCCGACGGGCCTCGACAAGGAAGTCGCGGCCGAGGCGCTCGGCCCTTCGGCGAGGCGCGTGTACGATCTCATCGGCCTTGAACCGGTTCACGTGGACGATATCATTGCCCGCGGGGAGCTTTCCCCAACGGAGGCGGCGCACGCCCTTCTCGTTCTCCAAATGGAGAACCTCATTCAGGAGGCCGAGGGGCGGCGCTACATCCGAAGTCCTTAGGGGGGATCCGCCATGAACGTGCAGCGAACGCTCGTCCTGTGCAAGCCGGACGCAGTTCAGCGAGGGCTTGTCGGGAGGATCGTCTCCCGATTCGAAGAGAAGGGGCTGAAGATCGTCGGCCTGAAGATGCTCCGCGTCGACGAACCCCTGGCTCAGTCTCACTACCAGGAGCACGTCCGCAAGCCGTTCTTCTCCGAGCTCGTCGCGTTCATCACCTCCTCCCCGATCGTCGCTTTGGCCATCGAGGGGCCGAACGCCGTGGAGGCGGTGCGCGGCCTCATGGGCGTCACGAATCCCCAGAACGCGGCTCCGGGGACGATCCGCGGCGACTGGGGGATGAACCTCACCAAGAACCTGGTTCACGGGTCGGACTCGCTCGCCTCGGCCGAGCGCGAGCTCGGCCTCTTCTTCTCCGAAGGAGAGATTCACAACTATTCGCTCTCCCTCGAGGCCTGGCTCTAGCGGGTAATCGGGAAAACGCAGATTGTACCGCCCCTCGCGATTCGCTATCATGAGTCAGACGATCGGAGGACCACGCCATGGAGCTTTCCAAGCGCTACCAGCCGGGTGCCGTTGAGCAGCGGATCTATCGCCTCTGGGAGGACGGGGGCTACTTCCGCGCGGCCGCCGATTCGCTGGGCAGGCCGCCCTTCTCGATCGTCATCCCGCCCCCGAACATCACGGGGCGCCTGCACATGGGCCACGCCCTGAACAACACGCTGCAGGACGTCGTCATCCGCTACCGAAGGATGCGGGGCGACAACGCCTGCTGGTTCCCGGGGACCGACCACGCGGGGATCGCCACCCAGAACGTGGTGGAGAAGGAGCTCGCGAAGGAAGGGACGAGCCGACACGATCTCGGCCGGGAGGCCTTCGTCGAGCGCGTGTGGGAGTGGAAGCACAAGTACGGCGGCGAGATCATCGACCAGTTGAAGGCCCTCGGCTGCTCCTGCGACTGGTCGCGCCTTCGGTTCACGCTCGACGAGGGACTGTCGGTGGCCGTGCGCGAAGTCTTTGTCAGGCTGTACAACGAGGGCCTGATCTACCGCGGCGAGTACCTCGTCAACTGGTGCCCGCGGTGCGAGACCGCGCTGTCTGACCTGGAAGTGGATCACCAGGACGTCGACGGGGCCCTGTACTACATCCGCTACCCTCTCGAAGAGGGCGGCCACGTCACGATCGCGACGACGCGGCCGGAGACGATGCTCGGGGACACGGCCGTGGCGGTAAACCCAAGCGACGAGCGGTACAAGGGCCTGATCGGGAAGACGGCGCGCCTGCCGATCCTGGGCCGGCGGCTTCCTATCGTGGGAGCGGAGGCCGTCGACCCCG
The DNA here is from genome assembly GCA_026390315.1 of Candidatus Bipolaricaulota bacterium. GTDB lineage: Bacteria > Bipolaricaulota > Bipolaricaulia > UBA7950 > UBA9294 > JAPLGE01. The sequence goes on along the minus strand of JAPLGE010000081.1, from coordinate 15,719 downwards.
CCTTCGGTACCGGGACGCTCAAGGTCACCCCCGCGCACGATCCGGTCGACTTCGAGATCGGGAAGGCCCTGGGCCTTGAGTTCGTGAACATTCTGAACGGAGACGGCACGATCAACTCGAACGGAGGGCCGTTCGAGGGGCTTCAGCGGGACGCGGCCCGGAAGGCCGTGGTCGAGAGGCTGAAGGCCGAGGGGCACCTGGAGAGGGTTGAACCGTACCGGCACGCGGTCGGCCACTGCGAGCGGTGCGACACGCCGGTCGAGCCCTTGCTCTCGACGCAGTGGTTCGTCCGGATGAAGCCGCTGGCCGCCGAGGCCATCGAGGCCGTGAAGGATGGGCGGATCGGCTTCGTGCCTGAGCGGTGGACGAAGCTCTACTTCGACTGGCTCGAAAACATCCGCGACTGGTGCATCTCGAGACAGCTGTGGTGGGGCCACCGGATTCCCGTCTGGTACGGGCCGGACGGGCACGCCTTCGTCGCCCACTCCGCGGACGAGGCGGCCGCCCAGGCGGCCGCGCAGTACGGGAAGGCCGTGGAGCTGCGCCAGGACGAGGACGTGCTCGACACGTGGTTCTCCTCGTGGCTGTGGCCGTTCTCGGTCATGGGCTGGCCGGAAGAGACGGAGAACCTCTCGACCTACTTCCCGACGTCGTTCCTCCTCACAGCGTTCGACATCCTGTTCTTCTGGGTGTCGCGGATGATCATGGCGTCCCTCCACTACATGGGCGACGTGCCGTTTCGCACCGTCTACATTACTCCCCTCATCGTCGACGACCAGGGACAGAAGATGTCGAAGTCGAAGGGGAACAGCGTCGACCCGATCGATCTCATCGGGGAGTACGGCGCGGACGCCCTTCGGTTCGCTGTGGCGCACACGACGGGGAAGGGCCGCACGGTCCGCATGCCCTGGTCCGAGCTCGGCGAGGCGCGCAACTTCCTGAACAAGGTTTGGAACATGGCGCGGTTCGTCCTCATGAACCTGGGGGAGGAGCGGCCCGCGCTCCCAGCCAGGGTGAGTGAGCTCGAGGATCGGTTCATCCTCTCGCGCCTCTCGGCGACCGTGGCCACGGTGCGCGAGCACCTCGACGCCTACAACTTCCACCTGGCGGCCGAGGTGCTGTACGGCTTCGTCTGGCAGGACACCTGCGACTGGTACCTCGAGATCGCGAAGATCCGGCTTGAGGCGAGCCCGGACGATGGAGTCAAGGGCGTCCTCTACCACGTGCTTCGCGAAGTCCTGAAGCTCCTCCACCCGTTCGTCCCGTTCATCACGGAGGAGATCTGGCAGGTCCTGGGAGAGGAGCCGGCCTCCCTCTGCATCGCTCCGTTCCCCGACGCGGGGAATCGGGATGAGGCCGCCGAGGCGGAGATGGCGCTCTTCCAGGAGGCAGCGTCGGCGGTGCGCACGATCCGCGCCGAGCTGAACGTCCCTCCGGCCGCGCGCCCGTCCGTGCTCGTGAAGACGTCCTCTCCCGCGTTGGCGGCTCTCATCCGAGAGAGAGAGAAGGCCCTCGCCGTCCTGACGGGCGCGGGGCCGTGGCAGGTCGGCGAGGGCTTCGCCGCGCCTCGTGGCGCCGCCCGCCAGATCCTCACGGCGGGCGAGCTCTTCGTTCCGCTCGCCGACCTGATCGACGTCGAGGCCGAGCGGGCGCGACTTGGCAAGGAACTCAGTCAGGTGATCGCGGATCTGGGGAAGGTCGACAAGAACCTCGCGAACCGTGCGTTCCTCGACCGGGCGCCGAGCGACGTGGTCGCCAAGGAGCGGTTGAAGAGGGACGAGTTCTCCGCGAAGCGCGAGCGGCTGGAGGCGAACCTGGCGGTGCTCGGGGACTAGCATGGACTACCAAGAGGCCCGCGGGATCCTGGGGAGACTTCCGTCGCTCGAGGTGAAGCCCGGCCTCGAGCGAACCCTCCGCCTCCTCGACGCGCTCGGCCATCCCGAGCGATCTTTCCCTTCCGTGCACGTTGCCGGGACGAACGGCAAAGGGTCGGTCACGGCGATGCTCGCAAGCGTCCTGGAAGAGGCCGGGTACCGCGTGGGGCGGTACACCTCTCCCGAGGTCGAGGACTTCCGTGATCGGATCGCGGTCGACGGCCGCTGGATCACCGAGGCCGAGTTCGCCGGGTGCGTGGAGCGGCTTCGCCCGGCCCTCGAGCAGGCGAGCGACCCGCCAACCCTGTTCGAAACCCTCACGGCAATCGCCTTCGACCACTTCGCTTCGAACGAGGTCGAGATCGCGGTTGTGGAAGTGGGCCTCGGAGGGCGGTACGACGCGACGAACGTGGTCCATCCCATCCTTTCGATCCTGACGAACGTCGGCCTGGACCACTTGGCGATCCTGGGGAGGACGATCGAGCGGATCGCCTGGGAGAAGGCGGGGATCGCCAAGGCGGGGGTCCCTCTCCTCGCGGGGCCCCTGGTTGCGGAAGCGGAGCGGGTCGTCAGGGCGGAGTGTGCCGCGGCCGGCACCCCCTTGGTCCAGCCGGAGGACGTCCGGGTCGAACGGGTCTCCTTCGACTGGGAGCGGGCAACCTACCGGGTCTGGGGAGAGGATCTCCCGGCAGAAGTCGGCCTTCCCCTTCTCGGCGAGCGCCAGCGGGAGAACCTGGCGCTCGTTCTCTCCGCGATTGGCCTCCTGCGAGCGCGGGGGTTCCCGACCGGCCGCGACGCGATCGCGGGCGGGCTCGAGCGGGTGAGCTGGCCCGGCCGCTTCGAGGTCGTGCGGCGCTCTCCCACGATCGTGCTCGACGGGGCGCACAACCGGCCGGCCGCGGAGGCGCTCGCGGAGGACGTCGAGCGCTACGTCCCGGATCAGAAGAGGCGTCATCTCCTTCTCGGCATCCTCGCCGACAAGGAGGTCGAGGCGATCGCTCGCGCGCTCGTCCCCCTCTTCTCCGCGGTCACCGTCACCCAGTCGCGGAGCCCTCGCGCCCTTCCTGCCGATCGGCTCGCCAGCGTGGTCTCTTCCTTCCGCGACGGCGTGGCGAGCTCGCAGAGCGTCGAGGAAGGGCTCGCTTCGTCTTCTGCATGCCTTCGGCCGGCGGACGTCCTCTTCGTGACGGGGTCGTTGACGGTCGTCCAGGAAGCGAGAGCAAGTCTAACGGAGGCCCGATGCCGACTCTGATCGAGCGGGGGAGGGCCGCGGGGCTTCCGCAGCACGTCGCGCTCGTCATGGACGGAAACGGCCGCTGGGCCGCGGCACGGGGCCTGCCGCGCACGGCGGGTCACCAGGCCGGCGCCCGGGCCGCGGAACGGCTGATCCGCTTCGCGGGGCGGCGGCTCGGCCTTCCGTACCTCACCCTCTTCGCCTTCTCCGCAGAGAACTGGAAGAGGCCGGCCGCGGAGGTCGAGTTCCTGATGGATCTCCTCGACCAGTTCATCGAGGAGAAACTCGCGGAGTTCGTTCGGGAAGGGGTTCGGCTGACGGTGCTGGGCGACCCGGGCGGGCTTCCGGATCGTCTACGGGAGCGGGTGCGACGGGCGGTCGAGGCGACGGAAAGGAACGACCGACTGCACCTCGCGATCGCCCTCAACTACGGAGCCCGGCAGGAGATCGTCCGCGCCTGCCAGAGGGCCGCGAGCGCCGCGTCGACCGGAGCGATCGCGGTTGACGATCTCGATCCGGCTGGCTTCGCCCGTTTTCTCGACACGAACGGGATGCCCGACCCGGACCTCATGGTCCGCACGAGCGGCGAGATGCGGCTTTCGAACTTCCTGTTGTGGCAAGCCGCGTACGCCGAGCTCTACTTCACGAAGACGCTCTGGCCTGACTTCACGCCGGCCGAGCTTCTCGCGGCCGTGTCGAGCTACCAGAACCGGGAGCGGCGCTTCGGCGGCGTGGGCGGGAGCGGCGCATGAACGTCGTGAAGCGCGTGCTGAGCGGGATCGTCGCCGGGGGCATCGTCTTCGCTGTCCTGTATCTGGGAACGCGCTTCCGGGTCCAGTGGATCGTGGGGTTCCTGATGCTCGGGGTCGCCTATCCGGCCGCCGTGGAGTATCTACAACTCATGAGGCGGCTCCAGGTGCCGCTGGCGGCGCCGGAGTTCCTCATCTGGATTCCCGTTGTCGTCTTCTCGTACGTCTTCTTCGATGGCCGCTACGGCGACGCGGCGCTCCTCTTCGCGATCGCCTATCAAGTACTGCGCTACTTGGGGAGTCTGCCGCACCGCACGGGGTTCCTGCAGGCCGTGGCCGGGGTGTTCGGGCTCCTGTACATCCCCTGGCTCCTGCACTTCTTCTACTTCATCTACCACAGCGGCGCGGTCGATCAGCCCCGCCTCGGCGCGACGCACGCCCTTGTCGTCCTCCTGATGGTCATTGGCTACGACAGCGGCGCCTACTTCGTCGGCAGTCTCTTCGGACGGCACCGGGCGTTCCCTACGGTGAGCCCCAACAAGACGTGGGAGGGGATCGCCGGCGGGTTCGTGTTTGCCGTGCTGGGCGCTCTTCTTGGGGCGTCCTTCTCGCCGGTCTGGCGAGGGTTCGCCTTCTGGGAGGGGTTTCCGCACATCCTCGCCTCGTCGTTCCTCGTCGGTTGGGCCGTGCAATTGGGAGACGTCTTTGAGTCGAAGCTGAAGCGGGCGGCGGAGGTGAAGGACTCCGGGACCTTCCTTCCCGGGCACGGTGGCGCCCTCGACCGGATCGACGGACTGCTCTTCGCCCTCCCGGTCTTCTTCTACTACTACCACTACGTGCTTGGCTTTCTCTAGCCCCGGGTCCGGGGCGATGTCGGGATCACGGGATTCGAAAGGCGCGGCCATTCCCACGGCTCGGCTCGCTGGTGTCGGGGCGCGAGGGTCCCGAAATGTAAGGGCGGTCAAGCGAGGATGCTTGACCGCCCTCTCCGGGTGGTGAAAAAGATGAGGGGGTTTAACGTAGCCACTATAGCACAGTGGGCGAGGCTTGTCGGTAATGGAGATCACCGAAACGCAAGGAGCAGCGGACAGGAGGCCAGAAGCGCGTGCTTCTGCGGCCTTGGCCGCGCCAGGGGGGGGGTGCCCTTCGGCCACCCTCACGGAGCGAGGAAGTCGCTCAAGCAAAGAGAGTCGAGAAGGGCCTTGAACCGGCGATCGGCCCGCTCCCAAGTGGGTTTTGTGGGACAGACCGACTCCAGGTGGCAGTCGGGCTCTCTACCGAGGCACCCCACGAGGTCGACCGACTCACCGAGGGCTTCGATGACCCGGCGGATCGAGATCGCGGCGGGGTCGACCGCCAGGCGGTACCCGCCGCCGCGACCCTTCTGGCCCGTTACGAGCCCGGCTCCCGCGAGCTCGTGAAGGATCTTCTCCACGAACGGCGCTGGGAGGCCGTACTTCGAGGCGATCGACCTCGCGGAGATAGGGGTTTCGGCCCCGCGGGTCGCGAGGTCGAGGGCCGCAATCAGGCCGTAGCTCGATTTCCGGTTCAGGCGCACGCGTCTTCCTTCGGGCCCTCTGCCGCTTGCGCCTCGTCCTTCTTCAGGAAGGCTTCGTAGCGCTTCTCGATCGCCGCCATCTCTTTCTGGATCCGCTCGTGGCGACGGACGAGGGCGGGAGGGATCTCGCGCCCGGCCGCGCTCAAGTAGGCGTAGATCGCCTCGTTCAGGGCGTCGGCGGCCAGGGCGGAACAGTGCATCTTCACCGGAGGAAGGCCTCCCAATTCCTGGGCGACGTCGCGGTTGGTGATGGCGATGGCCTCGTCGAGGGTCTTCCCTTTGGCGAGGGCGGAGACCATGGACGACGTGGCGATCGCCGCCGTGCATCCAAAGGTCTCCCAGGAGATGTCGGCGATGGTCTCCCGGCCTTGGGCGTCTTTCTCGACCTTGATGTACAGCCACATCACGTCTCCGCAGACGATGTTCCCGACTTTCCCGATCGCGGAGTACTCCGCGAGCCGTCCCATGTTGTGGGGGTGGCGAAAGTGGTCGATCACTCTGTCGGTGTACACCTGGCATCACCTACCTTGAAGGGAGAGATCGCGCGCAGTTCCTCGACAACCGTCGGGAGGACCTCGAGCAGAGCGTCGATCTCCTCCGAGGTCGTCTGGCGGCCCGTGCTGACGCGAAGGCTTCCGTGTGCCATCGAAAGCGGGACGCCGATCGCCAAGAGGACGTGGCTCGGCTCGAGGTCGGGGGAGGAGCAGGCCGACCCGGTGGACGTCGCGATCCCGTGCTCGTCGAGCCGCATCACAAGACTCTCCCCCTCGATCGCCTGGAAGCTGAAGTTCGCGATGTGCGGAAGGCTCTCCGTCCGATGGCCGTTGAGGCGTGTAGAAGGGATTTGCGTGATGGCGTCGATCAGTCGATCGCGGAATCCGCGCATCCTCTTGGGCGTCGAGGCGAGTTCGCCGAAGGCGAGGGCCGCCGCCTTGGCAAAGCCGACGATCCCGGGGGTGTTCTCGGTTCCGCTTCGCCGGCCGCCCTCGTGTCCGCCTCCATGAACGAGGGGCAGCAACTTCGTGCCGTCGCGCACGTAGAGGAATCCCACGCCCTTGGGTCCGTGGAGCTTGTGGGCGGAGGCGGAGAGGAGATCGACCGCGTGAACGGGGATCGGGACCTTCCCGTACGCTTGCACGGCGTCGGTGTGAAACGTGACTCCGCGCTCCCGGCAGAGCGCCCCGATCCTCTCAATCGGCTGGAGCGTTCCGATCTCGTTGTTCCCCGCCATGATCGTGACGAGGAACGTGTCGTCTCGAAGGGCTGCCGCGAGCTCTTCCGGGTCGACTCGGCCGGCCGCGTCGACGTCGAGGAAGGTTACGTCATACCCTTGGCTCTCGAGCCACTCGCAGGTCCGCAAGACGGCGGGGTGCTCGACTCGGGAGGTGATGACGTGGCGCTTCTGCTTCTCTGTCCAGGCCAGCCCCTTGATCGCGAGGTTGTCCGCCTCGGTTGCTCCCGACGTGAACACGATCTCCCCGGGCGAGGCGCCGAGGGTCGCGGCGATCTCCTCGCGCGCCCGTTCGATCGCGCGGCGCGCCGTCTGCCCAAGCGCGTGAAGGCTCGAGGCGTTGCCGTAGTCCGTTCGGAAGTAGGGGAGCATCGCCTCCAGAACCTCGGGCGCGACCGGCGTCGTTGCGCTGTTGTCGAGATAGATGGTCTTGAGCATGGTCCGTCACCGGCGGAAATCGTACCACACAGGTCCGCTTTATCAAGTCGACGGGAGAACGCCAATGACAAGGGCCTTCGCAGTCATCCTTCGACCGTGAAGGCCCTCGCGCCGCGGGCGTCGACCCGCGTCAGATCATCTCGAACATCTCTTTCCCCGCCCCGCAATCGGGACACGTCCAGCCGGAAGGGAGGTCCTCGAACGCCGTTCCCGCCTCCACTCCAGTGGTCGGGTCACCCACCGCGGGGTCGTAGATGTAGCCGCAGACGGTGCACTCCCATTTCTCCATGGCGCCACCTCCTTGAAGGCCATTATAGCGCCTCACCCCTCGGAGGTCGGGGCCTCCGCGTGAAAACGGAACTCCTCCACGCTCTCCAGGCCAAAGTAGCGCAGGAACTCGTCGGTGACGTGCAGAAGAAGCGTGCGACCCTTCTCCTCCGGCCGAACGAGGCCTCGCTCAACGAGCTCTTGCACGTGGCCGTACGCCTTGTTCCCCCGCGCCTTCACCAGAGCGGACTGGGTCATCGGATGGTTGTAGGCGATCATGGCCAGGCTTCGCAGGACCGGACGGGGGACGTCCTGATGAGGGGCAAGATGGGCCACACTCCCGATGCAGGTCCGCTTCACCTGGAGCTGGGCGGTGTCTCCCCGCCGCAGGAGCTCCAGTCCGCGCTGGGGCGCCGCGAGCTCCCCGGCCAACTCCTCGAGGAGTTGGTCGACGTAGTCGATGGAGGCCTGCCCGAGGACCGAGGCGAGCGTCTTGCGCGGGATGGGCTTCTCGGTGAGGAAGAGCGCGGCCTCGAGGAGAGCCTTGTCGCGCGTCCTGGTGTCGACGTCTTCGCTCGTCATGGCTTCGTCCCAAGCTCGAGAGCGGCCGTCAGCTTTCCTCTCCGCGGCTGATCAGGATGTCGCCTAGGAACTCCTCCTGCGTGCACGCGATCTCTCCTTGCGCCGTGAGATGGAGGACCTCGATGAAGCGGCGGACGCGTTCCTCTTTGTCGCCCCGCTCCAGGAGGCGGAAGAAGCTCACGAAGCGCCTGCCGGAGAGGAGGCGCTTGATCTTCCCAACGAGGCTCCGGAGGCGGTCGGAAATGTCCTCTCCTCCGAGCTCGAAGTGCTCGAAGAGGTCCTCTTCTTCGTCGGAGACCGAGTCGATCAGCCGCTCGGCGCGGCGCCGGCTCACCTTCATCGCCCCGGCGAGGGCCTGGCGCAGGTCCTGGAGGGTCACGCGCCGGCGTGGCCGGCGGACGAGTGGGAGGGAGAACTCCTCTCGGTCGATCGGCGGGGCCTCTTGAGCGGCCGTCTCGTCGATCGCGGCTTCCAGCTCGTCGAGGAGGCCCTCCTGGTCCGTGGGCCGGCCGAGGGCGAGGAGGGCGTCCGACTTCATGCGCAGGAGGATCGAGCACGTCACGACCATCCGCCCGGGGATGACGAAGGAGAGGTCCTCCAGGGCGCGGAGGGTGGCGCGGTAGCGGCGCGCGAGAAGCGTGATGTCGATGTCCCAGGGGTCCATGTCGGCGGTCAGGCGGCGGAGGGTACCTTCCCAGCTCTCGCCAATCAGCTCCTCGACCGGGACCTGCACGATCTTGAGTGAGTCCATCCCGTCCTTCCTACCTAGTTCAGGTTGAGGGCCAACACCTGGGAGACCCCGTTCTTCATTGTCACCCCGTAGGCCCGATCAGCATGACGAACTGTTTCTTCGTTGTGCGAGACAACGATCACCTGGAGGCGTTTGGCGTAGTCCCGCAGCATCCGCGAGAGACGGGTCACGTTCATGAGGTCGAGGGCCGCGTCGATCTCGTCCAGGATGAAGAACGGCGCGTGCTGGTACTCCTGCAGGGCGAAGATGAACGCCGCCGCAACGAGCGTCTGTTCCCCGCCGGACAGGGAGTCGAGCACGTGCGGCTCCTTCTCGGGCGGGTGCGCCTTGATGAGAAGGCCGGAGGAGATGTCCCCGGGAGTCTCGAGCTCCAAGGAGGCGGTCCCTCCTTGGAAGAGCTCCTTGAAGATGCGGTCAAACTGAACCGTCACCGCGGCCAGGGTCTCCAGGAACCGGCCGCGCTTCTTCTCTTCGATCTCACCGATGAGGAGTTCGATCTCGTGCTTCTCGTTCTCCAGGGCGTTCACTTTGTCTTGGAAGAGGTTGAATTCGCGCTCGAAGGCCTCGTATTCGTCGATCGAGCGCATGTTCACTGGCTCGAGACGACGGATCCTGCGCCTGTTCTCCTCGATCCGCCGCTCAAGCTCCGCGACCGATCCCTCGATGTAGTACGAGGCTTCGTGCTCCTCCCCGCCGAGGGTCTCGATCTCGGCTTGGGCCTCCGCCTCCTCGCGCTCGTAGCGGCTGAGTGTGCGGCGGTGGGTCTCGAGCTCTTGGTAGGACTGGCGCCGCTTCTCACGCAGGGCGTGGAGCTCGTCGGCCCGCGCGCTGGCCTCGCTCTTCGAGCGGCTCTTCCCTTCCTGGCAGCCCTTGAGCTCGCGCTCCTTCTCCTCAAAGAGGATCGTCCTCTCGGCGACTTCCTCCTGCAGGCGGGCGATGTCGCGCTCGAGCTTCGAGATGTCCTGACGCTTCTTCGCGGTATCGAATCCCGTGTCTCGCGGCTTCGCCGCGCCGGGTGCCGGGCGGGAATCGGCCCGCGATCCTCCGCTCAGGGCACCTCCGCGGCTCTGCAGGTCTCCGTCGAGCGTCACGACGCTGACGCCGTCGACGTCCCGCACGGCCTCCAGGTTCTCGGCGACCACCGTGTCGGACAGGACGTACTCGAAAGCCCGTTGGTACTTCGGGTCGAACTCCACGAGGTTGATCGCGTAGTCGACGAGCCCCGGGCGCTTGAGCGCTTCGGCGGACGCCAGGCTCTTGCGGGGCGCGACAAGCCGGCCGAGCGGGAGGAATCGCGCCCGGCCGAGGTGGCTCTGCTTCAGATAGTTGATGCAGTCGATCGCCGTCTCGCGGGAGTCGACGACGACGTCGTTCAGGCTCGAGCCGACCGCGGTCTCAAACGCCACCTCGAACCCCGGGCGAGGCGTGGCCAGGGAGGCGATCGTCCCGTACACGCCGCCGCGCTTGCGCTCCAGGAGCGCCTGCACCGGACGGCTCGCTGCGGTGGAGGTCCTGGCTCGCTCGGCCTCCGCGACCTTGATGCGGGCGACCTCGTCGATCATCTCCTTCAGGTTCTTCGCCTGCTCGCGCTTGAGGTTGATCTCTCCCTGCTTGTGCAGGATCTCCGTGCGCAGGCGCTCCACTTCTTTGACCAGGCCGATCTGGCCTTCCCCGTCCGACTCCTCCTGGATCCCCTCGATCTCCCATTCCTTGTTCTCGATCTCCAGGTCGAGCTTCGTCACCTCCGCCTCGAGCGCCGCGATCTTCTCCCGGATCCCGGTGTGCTCCCCCTGGGCCCGACGGAGTCTTTCTTCGATCTTCTGGCGCTTGGCGTGGCGGATTGACTCGGCGAGGCGTCCCTGCTCTTCTGTCAGGCGCTGGTGCTCCTGCGCCGCTTCCCGCTCGTGCGCAAGGGCCACGAGGCGCCGGCGGCGTTCGGCGAGGATGACGCGGTGCGTGTTCAGCTTCGACTTCACTTCCTTGAGCTCGGCGATCGCCTCGCGGCGCTTCTCGTCGTAGCTTGCGATGCCGCTTACCTCGTCGAGGATCTCCCGCCGTCTGACCGGGTTCTTCTTGATGATGTCGGTGATCATTCCCTGGGCGATCAGCTGCTGGCCGTCCGGGTCGATCTTGGCCGCTTCCAGGATTTCGTCGACCTGGGCGCGCGAGCAGGCCCTTCCCATGAAGGTGTAGGTCGAGGAAGACCGCGTGATCCGTCGGCCCAGGGTGATCTCGGGTGCGGTCGAGCCGTTCCCCAAGAAGCGGTCAAAGACGCTCTCCTGGTTATCCAAGTGGAGGACGACCTGCGCCTCCTCGGCGGGGGAATGCCGCTCGCCTCCGTTAAAGATGAGCTGTTCCAGGCGATCCGCCCGCAGCTGCGAGGAGCGGCGGCCCATGACGAAGCTGATGGCGTCGAACAGGTTCGACTTCCCGGCCCCGTTCTCCCCCACGATCGTCGTGAGGCCGTCGAAGAACGGGATGACGGTCTTCTTCTGGAATGATTTGAAGCCTGAGAGCACAACCTTGTTGATGCGGGTCATCGGCGGTCCCTCTCGCTCGTTCGATCTGAGAAGAGAGCGAGTTCGAGGACTCGCCCATGCGGCGCGGCCGTCGGCTCGGCGGCGGCCTCCCCGGCAAGGAGCCGTTCGATCTTGTAGCGGTTGTAGTCGTTTGGCTCCGTGGCTCCCTCTTCCCAGCGAATGATCGAAGGGATCGACACGCCGAGCTTCTGCGCCACCATCCGTTTGCTCCAGCCGTTCACCAGCCGGATGCGCTGCAAGCGGCTTCCCAACCTCTCCACCCGCGAACCCCCTCGCCTCGGGTTACTACTATAACTTCTGTTACATGCCGTCGCAAAAGAGAAGGGAGGGACACGGTGCCCCTCCCCGTGCTACGGAGTTGCGATTCCCCTCATCCTCCGAGTCTAGTTCCCCACGAAACCCCAGATCAGGGCGCCGACTCCCGCGAGCAGACCGACGATCGAGATGAAGTACAGGGTGTTCACCTGCTCCGTGAGCTGCGCGACGGCCGTGCCGTCCTCGGCGATCTTCAGGCGGGTCTCATGGTCTTCGACGAGGCTCGTCAGCGCCTGGATCCCGCTCTTGTTCGCCTCGATGTCCGCGGCGAGAGAAGCGACGATTCCGTCAAACCCTTCAAGCTTGGCGCGGTTGTTGTCGATCTTGATCGAGAGCGCGCTCATGGAGCGCTCGAGCTCGATGACCTTCTTCTTGAAGGTTCCCACGTCCTCGTCCTCGAGCTTCTGAACCCGCGCCGACAGGCTCTCCACGCTCTTCCTCAGCGCAGCGATGTCGGCCTGGGCACTCATCTTGAACGCGCTGTAGTCGCTTGCGAGAGCGGCCAGCTTCTGCTCGAGATCGCTCGCGAGGGCGGACACCTCCTGATCGAGACCGGCCAGGTCGTCTCGCGTCACCTGCAGCGTCGCTCCGAGTCTGTCAACGAGCTGCGCGATCGCGGCAAGACCGGTCTCCACCGACGCGACGCGGGACTTCGTCTCCTCCTGGGCCCCGGCCAACTTGTCGACGTCCTGCCGGAGTCCCACGAGCTTCCCTTCCGCCGTCTTGATCTCCCCGGAGATCACGGCCACCACGTTGCGCAGGTCACCGAGGTCAGTGCCGAGACCCGTGATGTCCGCCATGCTCCCCTTGATCTCCCGGATCAGCTCGCCCATGAACGATTCCAGCCCCGTGAAGACGGCCTCCATCGTCGCGAGCTCCTGCTGAAGTGGATCGGGGGCGGTTTGTGCGTGACCGACCCCTAGGAACATGGCTAGCGCAAGCGTAGCCACCAGGGCCACGGAAACCACTCTCTTCATGTCTTCCTCCTCTCCTCCTTTACTCACTGCACGCCGTAACCCTAGCGGATGGCCATTCCTACCGTAAGGAACGCTGCCTTCGGCCGGCGCACCTTTTGTCTTGGGGCGCGAGGACAGATGTCCCAGATCCGCGGTTTTGAAGGGATCCAGCGGGGTCGTTAAGATTGGCTCGTTGATCCGGCTTTCAGTGATGTGGCTTTGCGTGAGAACCGCGTCCCAGGCTCGGCGGAGAGGCCCTGCTGGGCAGGGCTCTTGCTCGCCTGGTCGATCACGGTGCGAGGAGCGGGAGCGTGGTGAGGATTCCTTTCTGGAGCGATGAAGATCGGGCGCTGGTCGTCTGGCCTCTCGGCGTTGCGTTGAATGTCAAGTACATCGCGAAGCGGCTCGGCTGGTTGAAGAAGCAGGCGCGGGCAGCGTCTCCTTCTCCCGCGGAGGCGGCCTCTCCCCCGCGAGAGCGGACTCCTGCCGAGCGGTTGCGGGACAGGATCGAGGCGTCCAAGTACGAGGAGAGGACGTGATCGCGACTGAGGGCCTGACCCGGCGCTTCGGCGACCTGGTTGCCGTGGAGAACCTCGACCTGGTCGTCGCGAAGGGCGAGGTCTTCGGCTTTCTCGGTCCAAACGGCGCCGGCAAGACGACGACCATCCGGCTCCTTTCGGCTCTGATCGCCCCCGACGCGGGCACGGGCACTGTCGCCGGCCTAGAGCTCGGCCGCCAGAACCGCGCCATTCGCCAGCGGGTGGGTGTCCTCACGGAAACGCCCGGGTTGTACAAGCGCCTCTCGGTGGGCGACGGCCTCCTTTTCTTCGCCAGGCTCTATTCGGTTCCCGATCCGGCTCGGGAAGTCGAGCGATACCTTCGCTTGTTTGACCTGTGGGACCGCCGCCGCGACCTCGCGGGGAGCCTGTCCAAGGGGATGCAGCAGAAGGTCGCCATCGCGCGAGCCCTCGTGCACGACCCGGCCGTCCTCTTCTTGGATGAGCCGACGGCGAGCCTCGACCCGGAGGCGGCGAAGGTCGTTCGCGACTTGATCGAGACGCTTCGAACGAAGGAGCGGACGATCTTCCTGTGTACTCACAACCTGGACGAAGCGGACCGGCTGTGCGACCGCGTGGCGCTGTTCAAGCGGCGCCTGATCGCCCTGGGAAGTCCACAGGAGCTTAAGGAAGGCAGGTACGGGCGGCGAACCGTCGTCCATCTCGCCCATCCGCGGCCGGGGCTCGAGGAGGCCCTCCGGCTTCCGTTCGTGAAGAAGGTCGAGCGGGTGGACGGGAAACTGCTTGTCTCCCTGGCGGACCCCGAGCGACAGAACCCGGTCCTCGTGCGACGGTTGGTCGAGCTTGGGGCCGAGGTGCAGTTTGTGAACGAGCTTCGCTACTCGCTCGAAGACCTGTACCTTGACCTCTTGGAGGGATCCGATGCGGCGCATTAGCGTGATCCTCTTCAAGGAGTGGAAGGAGTCCCTGCGCAACAAGATGATCCTCTTCGGCGCCATCTTCCTTCCGCTTCTCATGGTCGGGGCGGCCGTCGCGATGGTCTACCAGGGTCGAACGAGCGGCCCGCCCGGGGCGGAGGTCGCGCTGTTCAACACCGCCCTGATGTACTTTCTCATCCTTCCCGTGATCATTCCCCTGGCGATCGCCGTCTACTCGATCGTCGGCGAGAAGGAACAGGGGACCCTCGAGCCGCTCCTCGCAACGCCGATCTCCGATTGGGAGCTTTTCGTCGGGAAGGCGCTCGTGAGCGTCCTTCCAGCCGTCGTCCTCACCTGGGGGAGCTTCGGGCTCTTCCTGGGTGTCTCCGTCGCGCTTCTCGGGAGGATCCCTCCGCACGCCCTGACCGCACCTTGGCTCGCCGCCGTCTTCGGGCTCACGCCCCTCCTCTCTTTGTTCAGCGTAGGGGTGACTATGCTCGTCTCCTCGCGCGCGACCGACGCCCGCGCCGCCTACGAGTTCTCGAGCCTCGCGGTCCTGCCCGCGCTCGTTCCTCTCATCATCTACTCGACTCGGAAGACGATCGTGAGCCTGGGTCTCGTGGCCGTGGAAGGGGTTGTGCTGCTCGTCGGAAGTGCGGTCGTACTATACTTCGCCATCAGGATGTTTCGGCGCGAGCAGATCTTGACGCGCTGGAAGTGAGGAAGAGACTGTGGAGAAGACCCTTCTGATTGTGCTCGCGGTTCTGGGGGCGATCCTCTTGTTTGGGCTTCTCGGCCCCGGACCCGAGACGCCCGTCGTGGACGTGGCCGGCGAGCAACGGCTGCTGGACAGCGGCCACTTCGTCATAGAGCAGGGAGGCGTGCCCGTCGTCCAAGAGGCCTACACACTCCTCTACTCGGATCGCGAAGGATACCTCCTCCTGTCCCAGGCAGAGCTTACGGTGCAGAGCGCATCGGTCACGCTCGCTCAGCAGCTCCAGCTCGATCGCGCGTTCCAGCCCTTCGTCTACCAACTGGGAGCGAACACGCCGTCGGGGTCGCAGCTCATTTCGGCACAACGCGGGCCTGTGGGGACGCACATGGAGGTTCGCGCCGGCACGGCACAGCAGGGGGCAGACGTGCCGGTCGTTGGGAAGGCCGCCATTCTCGACAACAGCCTGGCGAGCCACTACGTCGTTCTGTGGATGGCCGTCGCCGCGGGAGCGATCGAGCACGACTTCACCGCGCTCGTCCCACAGAGGCTTCTCGCCCTTCCGGCGCGCGTCGAAGACCCCCGAGCGGCGGAGTTCACATCGGCGGGCGTCCGCTACGCGGGCCAGCTCCTGAAGCTTGCGCTCGGCGACCTGGAGGTCAATCTCCTCGTCTACGGAGGGAGGCTCGTCGGGCTGTTCATTCCCGCTCAGGCAGCTCGAGCCTACAACGCAGACCTCTTCCCAAGTGGGGTCGTCCTCCCTCCGTCGCCGAAGGCAAGCGGCGACCTTCCCAGGGGAGTGATCGAGCGGGGCCTTCTCTTCCAGAATGGCGACGTGACACTCGCCGGGACCCTCACACTGCCAGAGCAGACGGCGAGCGCCGTCCCGGCGGTCCTCTTCCTGCCTGGCTCGGGCCCGGTGGACCGGGACGAGCCTGCGACAGGTCTGAAGGTGGACGCCTTCCGCCAGCTCGCTCACGCCCTGGCGCTGCAGGGTGTCGCGTCGCTGCGCTACGACAAGCGGGGAGTCGGGGAGAGCGGAGGAACGTTCGCGACGGCGTCGAGGGCCGATCTCCT
>JAPLGE010000135.1 GCA_026390315.1 Candidatus Bipolaricaulota bacterium | reverse complement strand
TAGATCGCGCTCCAAAAGGCGTCCGCGGGCTCGTCGAAGCGAGACCCGGCGTTCGTGATGTGGGCCGGACGATAGCCAAGGTCGATCTTTGGACCCGGCAGGAGGCCCTCCGGATCCCTCAAGACGAGCGTGTCGGGATCCATCCAGAAGAGGACGGACGCCTTCCCAAGAACGTACCCCTCGACGGCGGCGGCGAAGACCTTCGCCGCAAAGGGGAAGTCGAGCGCCTCCGTGTCGAGGTGAAAGGGAAGGACCTCCGCGCCCAGCGCCTCAAGGCCGGACGGCACATCGCGCGCCTGTCGATCTTCCCCGCCAGGATAGAGAACAAGGATCGGGCTCTCTGAAGAGCGACCTGCGAAGCGCCGACCGCTCCGTGCGAGAACGAGCGCCTGAATCCACGTTTCCCGTGCGTCGCCTTTGCGCCCCTCACCATGACCGCAAGAGCGAGCCTCTCGTGTTCGGTCCCGGCCATCCCTCTCCGTCCTGATCGGTATGCTGCGACGCTACGCTCGTGTCGCCAAGCGCCGACCCAGTTCGAAGGCTTCCGCAAGCTTCTTAGGAGAGCTCGAGGCGGGCAGGTCTCTCTCGGTCTTCGGATCGAAGGACCGGAACGTGAGGACCTCCACATCCGCGCCGAAGAACGGGAAGACGCGGTGGAAGAAGGCGACGGTCGACTCCACGTGATGCCGGTAGGTAGCGACGAGAACGATCACCTTGCCCTTGAAGTACTTCTCGTGCGCGATCGCTTCCATCCGGTCGACGACCGCCTTGAGTTGGGCCGTCATGTAGCCCCAGTACATGGGAGTGGAGAAAATGACGAGGTTCGCCTCGGCGAAGGCGGAGGTGATCGCCTGCATGTCGTCCTGGATCGCGCAGGCGTAGTCCGGAGGCCGGTTGCAGGCAAGGCACCCCTGACAGGGCCTGATGTGAAGCTCGTTCGCATAGAACTCGACGACCTCCGGCCGACCGGCCTCTTTCAGGCCGTCGAGGAGGCGGCCGACGAGCGTGTCCGAGTCCCCACCCCGTCGCGGGCTCCCGTGAAGCACGAGGACCTTCATCCGCTGGCCTCCTTTCCCTCACTCCGTGAAGAGCTGCCAAGGCCACTCGTGACCGTTCCCTCCGGCAGGGTGATCGCGAACCTGCACCACGGATCCCCCTGGAGCACGGTCTCGAGAACCTCGGCGCGCAGCCGTCGGCCGAAGATCACTTCGTAGGCCCTCTTGTGAAACCCGGCACTGCAGTTGCAGAAGATGGGCGGCACCTTCGCGTCGCCCGTCCGGATCGACTCGCGCACCCACGGGCAGTGGCAGTAGTAGTAGGCCCTCATCCGCGGGTCGGATTCGGCAAGGTACTCCTTCGCCATGTACGGGATCTTCGCCTCGTAGAGGACGTTCCCCTTCCGCACGCCTTGCTTGACCTCGGGGTGGCTCTTGACGTAGTCGATGACCTCGTCGGTGATCTCCTGAGAGAAGAAGAACTTCTTCTCGGCCTCGAGCGACTCAAGCAGGGCGACGAAGTCCTCGCCCTTTCGCTCGAGGTACGCATCGAGGCTCCCGGCCTCCTCGTACTTCTCTTTCTCCGCGAGGTAGCCCTCGTCGGGCAGGGTGCGCAGGGAGTCGCCGAGCAGCCTCCGGCACCGCTCGGGCCCGACCTTTCGCTCGAGCCGCTCGAGGACCTTCTGGGTGAGCGGGGGCTTCTCGGAGCTCGGCGTCCCCAACGGAGGGAGCGCGACTCCGTCGAAGATCTCGTCGCGGGCCTTCTTCCCGAGCTCCCGCTCGAGCTTC
>JAPLGE010000006.1 GCA_026390315.1 Candidatus Bipolaricaulota bacterium | reverse complement strand
CGCTCGCGGTTCACCTCGACCCAGACGCGCTTCGCGCGCTGCACTTTCACCGCGCCGGCGAGGAACCCGAACTTGGCCAGAAGCTCCGCTTGCACGGTCTCGGCCTCGCTCATTTCCCCTCCTCGAGCGTCTTCAGGAGCTTCACGAACCCGTCGATGATCGCCTGCGGGCTCGCGGGACATCCCGGAATGTACGCCGCGACGGGAATCGCCTGGTCTATCCCGCCCATGACATTGTACAGCCCGCCGAAGACGCCGCCGCTCGTGGCGCAACTTCCGACCGCCACCACGGCCTTGGGCTCAGGGATCTGCTCGTAGATGCGGACGAGGCGCGGGCGGATCTGCTTCGTCACGGGTCCCGAGCAGGCGAGGACGTCGCAGTGCCGCGGCGTTCCCTTGAGAAGCACCCCAAAGCGCTCGAGATCGAACCGCGGCGTCAGGGCTGCGATGATCTCGATGTCGCACGCGTTGCAGGCCCCCGTGTTGAAGTGGAGGATCCAGGGGGACTTCTTCTGTCCCCAGCGGACGATGCGGTGGCCGAGGTTCATGCGGGGCGTCACCTCCGGAAGAGGATGAAGAGGGCCAGGAGCGCTCCGAGCACGTAGATGACGGCGAAGGCGACGCTCCCCATGATCCGCGCCGGCGAGGTGGCGACGATCAACGTGACCACGTGCAGGATCGTGAAGAAGAACGCAAACGGGAAGAACTCGCTGTAGTCGGGCTGGAACCGGTGCTTCTCCACGTCCTCGCCGCCCGCGTAGGGCTTGTCGAGGGCTCCGCGCGGCCCCTTTCTGCGAAAGGCGAGCGGGATCGTCGCGGCCGAAAGCGCCCACACCACGAAGACGAGGAGCGTCAGGGCGACGGGTGGAACGAGGAGAAGGATCGGAATCGACATCGCTACCCCTTCATCTCCCGCGTGTTCTCGACGTCCAAGGAGTCGTGCTCGCGGAAGAGGCCAAGGATGACTCCCGCGACGACCACGACGACGACAACCTCGATCACGATCACCGTGATCACCAAGGCCTGGGCCAGGGCCATCCTCCCGGAGAAGTACCCCGCCACGATGAGCAAGAAGGTCACCGACTTCATCAGGATCTCAACGCCGATCAGAATCCGCACCAGGTTCCTCGTGGCGAGCATGCACCACAGGCCGTCGACGAGAAGAAGCGCGAAGAAGATGAAGTAGAGCCAGAACGACTGCGGGATCTCAATCGCCATCTTTCGCTTCCTTCTTGAACAGGACGAGCACGCCAAAGACCCCCGCGAGAAGGATCAGGATCTGGCCGAAGAGATCAAGCTGCCGAAGGTTCCAGAGCACCGTCCGCACGTCGCCGTCCGTCGCGGGCAAGGGGAGTGCGATCTGGACCGGCGCGCGCACGAAGGAGAGGCCGATCCCAAGAGCTAGCAGGACGACGGGGAGCGGCCAGAGGCGACGGAGGCGGGCCCTTCTCCGAGCGAGGTACTCCTTGAACGGCCGCCGCTGCGTGAGGCTAATCACGCTCACGAACACGACCGAGATGAGACCCGCGCAGACAGAGAGCTCGATGACCGCGGCGAGCGTCGCCCCCAGGCTGAACATGACGACGGCGAGCATCGCGCTCGTCAAGGCGAGGGCGAGCGCCGCTCGCAGGAGCGGGGTCGTCATGGAAGCCCACAAAGCAGAAAGGACGAGGACGACGAGAAGGGTCGTCATCAGGCTCATGCTCCGCCTCCGAGAAGCACCCTCAGGGCAAACGGGAACCCGATCCCGAGGACCACCGTGATCGCGGCGAGCGCGACCGCCGGGACGAGGAGCCCGACTCCCGCCTCGCGGACCGCGGCCCACTCCGGGAGTGTCTTCCCGAAGAAGACCCTCCGCTGCAGGGAGAGGAAGTAGGCGAGCGTCACGAGGCTCGCGAGGATCGCCACCGCCGCGAACGCGTACTCCTTCGCATCCCATAGGGCCATCACGATCAGAAGCTTGCTCCAGAAGCCGGCGAGAGGAGGAAGTCCGGCGATGGACAGGGTCGCGACGGCCGTCGTCCCGGCCGTCACCGGCATCCGCGCCGCGATCCCTCCCATCTTGTCCATGTCGAGCGTCCCGAGGCGCTCCTCGATTGCGGCGGCGTTGGCGAAGAGCTGGGACTTCGAGATCGCGTGGTTGAAGAAGTGGAGCGCCGCCGCCACGATCCCGAGCCGCAGATCCCCACCCAGGGCGAGCACGATGTAGCCCATCTGGCTCACGCTCGAGTAGGCGAGCATCCGCTTCATGTTCGACTGGCCGAGCGCCAGAAACGCGCCGACCACGATGGAGAGCGCGCCGACGACGAGCAGGATCT
The DNA here is from genome assembly GCA_026390315.1 of Candidatus Bipolaricaulota bacterium. Lineage (GTDB taxonomy): Bacteria > Bipolaricaulota > Bipolaricaulia > UBA7950 > UBA9294 > JAPLGE01. The sequence continues at coordinate 2,218 of JAPLGE010000006.1, read as the reverse complement.
CACGGCCGGGGAGTGCCCCTCCGAGACACGAGGAGGCGATCCGCAGGAGCGCGAAGATCCCCGAGGCCTTGGTGACGATCCCGGCCATGAACACCGACACCGGCGCCGGCGCGGCGGTGTACGCGTCCGCAAGCCAGCCGTGAAACGGAACGAGCGCACCCTTCACGAACAGGCCGCATAGAAAGAGCGCGATCGCGACCCACGTCAACGTTCCGGGTGTAGCGAGCGCCGTCTTCACCTCGTCGAGCGAGATCCCGCCGACGGAGAGAAGGAGGAGCGCGACGGACGAGAGCATGAGGACGCTCGCCACGGCGGAGAGGATGACGTACTTCCACGCGCCCTCGAAGGCGTGTCCCCCGTGCCGAAGCGTGATCAGGATGAAGGTCGCGACCGCGGTCACCTCGACGAAGACGTACAGGGTGAACAGGTCGCGCACCATGGCGATCCCGTTGATCCCAACGAGCGCGACGAGGACGAGGTTCGCGAACATGAACCGCTCGCTCGCCTCCGCGAGGGTTCTGCGGCCCACGAGCAAGGCGGCCATCCCCACGATCCCGGCGCAGAGAAGCAGAAGACCTCCCAGGTGGTCGAGAGAAAGACCGAACCCGAGGACCCTCTCCACCGGCGCAAGGAAAGACCAGTCGACGGCGACGAAGCGAGCGACGAACGCCGCCGCGGTCTCCAGGGCGAGGACGAGGAACGTGATCGCGAAGGCCGCGACGCGCGCTCGCTTCGGCAGCAGGTTGAGGATGACCACGGCGAGGAAAGGAACGAGGAGGAGGAAGGTGCTCATCGTCCCCCTCCAAAGAACGCGAAGACGAAGAGAATCACCGCGACGGCTCCAGCGATCGACCAGAGGATGTAGCGGTTCAGGTTCCCGTCGTGCGCCCGCCGCAAGAGCCACGTCACGCCGAGCGCCGACTTCGTGGCGAGGGTGCTGTACACCCAGTCGATCAGCCGGTCGATCCGAAAGAGCACGAGGGCCGCGACCTTCACGATCCCCCGCCCGAGGTTGTACGGGTCGAGGCGCCCCTTCTCCGCGACGTTGTAGACCGAGTGGAGGCCGGGGGCGTAGTGGATATGATCGACCGCCCCGAGGCCCTTCCCGGTCCGCCGCACGCCGAACGCGTGGTTCAGGCAAGCGGCGGCGAGCACGGCGAGCGTCAGCCCGACGAGGAGCAGGCTCGACGGAAAACCGGCGAAGCTCTCGCCCTGCGTCACGCCGGCGCCGACCGCGGGCTCAATCAGCCGCCCCAGAGGGAGGCTGTTCACGACGCCGAAGATGACGCACAGGCCACCGAGAACGATCATCGGGGCGAGCATCGGCCACGGCGCCTCCTTCACCTTCCGCGTCTCCTCGGCCGGCTTCCCGAAGAAGGTCGAGTGCCCGAGCTTCAGGAACGAGGCCGCGGTGAAGAACGAGCCCAGAAGGGCGACCGCGTAGAAGACCCAGCCCCGCTCGAGGGCGCCGTCGTACACCAGCTCCTTGGAGAAGAAGCCGTTGAACGGCGGGACTCCCGAGATGGACGCCGCCGCGATGACGAAGCAGATCGCCGTCACCGGCATCTTCCGCCAAAGCCCCCCGAGCTTCCCAAGGTCGGTCGTCCCCGCCTGCCTTTCCACCGCCCCGCCGGAGAGGAAGAGGGAGGACTTGTAGATCGCGTTGTTCACCATGTGGAAGAGCCCCCCCACGATCCCGATCGGGAGCGCGGTCCCGATCCCGAGGATCATGTAGCCCACCTGGCTGATGGCGTGATAGGCGAGAAGGCGTTTGTAGTCCTTTTGCACGAGCGCCATCATCACCGCAAGCAGGATCGTCGCCGCGCCGACGCTCATGAGGACGGGCGAGACCCACGACTCGGGCGAGAGCGCGAAGAGGTCAAGCGAGATCCGCGCCAGGAAGTAGATCCCAAGAAGCTTCTCCAGGCTCGCCGGGAGGAGCGCCATGAAGGGCAGGGGCGCGTCGACCGCCGCGTCGGGAATCCAGCTGTGGAAGGGCATCGCGCCCGCCTTTCCCATCGCCCCGATCATGAGGAGGAGGAAGGCGACGCTCCCCAGCCCGTCGAGCGGAAGCCGAATCGCCGACATCGAGAGCGTCTCCGCCAGGTGTCCGGTGAGCATGACGCCGAGCATCATGCAGAGGTCGGTGACCCCCACGATCACGAACGCCTTGATCGCCGTACCGAACGGCCTCGTCTTCCCCGCCGCGATCATCCCG
>JAPLGE010000222.1 GCA_026390315.1 Candidatus Bipolaricaulota bacterium | reverse complement strand
GCCGGAGTCATCGAGGAGTGCAACGGCGCGCTGGGCACCCGGTGGACGGGCGACGACGCCACCCGGATCGGCAAGGAGATCATTCAGATGGAGCGAGGCTTCAACAAGGCGGCTGGGTTCACTCCGGCGCACGACCGCCTTCCGGCCTTCATGGCGAGAGAGCCCCTTCCTCCCCACAACACGGTCTGGGACATCCCCGACGCCGAGCTCGACCGCGTCCACGGCGCCTAGGCGCCGGAGGGCGAGTTGGATCGAGCGGGAGAGAGGCTTCGCGGGCCTTCGCCTTCCTCCGCGAACGCGGGGGAGGTCGAGGTCCACCTCTACGGGGCGCTGCGGCGGTTCGCCGAGGCCCAAGACCCCCGAGGCGAGTCGGTCCTTCCCGTCCCGGTGCGGAAAGGGGACACGATCGGAGACACGGTCCGACGGATCGGGATCCGCGAGGAAGAGCTCTCGCCGAACCTCTTCCTCAACGGGGAGTACTCCGCCCTCTCGCGCGAGGTGAGGGCTGGCGACCGACTCGGGCTGTTTCCCAGGGACATGGGGCTCCTCTATTCCTGGTACTTCGCAAGAGCGGGAGAGCCCTCTCGGCATGGCCCGGATTGAGCTTCGCCTCTACGCCGGCCTCCATCAACACATCCACGAGGCAGAGACCGGGGCGATCAGGGTGCTCGCGGTCAACGAAGGGATCACGCTCGCAGAGCTTCTCGACAGCCTGGCGATCCCCAGAGAGGCCGTGGCGCTTTCCTTCGTCAACGGACTCGCCCGACCGCTCGACCACGCCCTGCGAGAAGGAGATCGGGTCGGCCTCTTCCCGCCGGTCGGCGGAGGCTGACCCTGCCCGTGCCTCGGGACGCGCTTCGGTTACCATCCCGCCGCGATGACGATCCGTGCCGCCCTCTTCGACATGGATGGGACGATCTGGGACTCCCCAGTCGACTGGCGGGAGGTCCGCCAGGCCATCGGCCTTCCCCCGGACGGACGGCCGATCACCGAGCATCTCGAGAGGATGTCGCCAGACGAGCGGGCCCGCGGGGCCGCGATCCTCGAACGCTACGAGGCCTTCGGCGTGAAGGAGGGAAGGCCAGTGCCAGGCGCGGGCGAGCTCGTCGACCTCCTGCAAAGGTCGGGGGTGATCTGCGTCCTGGTCACGAACAACTCTCGGAAGAGCGCCGGGGCCGTTCTCGATCGGCATCCCCTCCCCTTCGACCGCGTGGTCACGCGCGACGACGGGGCGCTGAAGCCCTCGCCCGAGGCGTTCTCACGGCCACTGCGCGACCTGGGAATGGCTGCTTCCGAGGCCCTGGTGATCGGCGATTCCCACCTCGACCTCGTCTCCGCCCACGCTGCAGGGATCCGCAAGATCGTGCTCGTCGCCCCGAAGGGCTGGATCCGCGACCTCCTCCCTCCGGATCTCCCCTTCCACGAGGCCAGGGACCTCTTCCACGCGGCCGCCATCGTCTCCTCGCTCCTTGAGCAGCCAAACGGGATTCCTCGCGACGGACCGCGCCGTGGGTCGGCGTGAGAACGAGCGCCGCGAGTGCGGCGGCGCGGCTTTCCTCGTCTAGAACCTCACGCTCTTCGCGGTCCCTCTCCAGGATCCGCGCGCTCGGCTGCCGCTTCCCTCAAGCGGGACCCGGTATAATCCCGACGGGAGATCCTCGCCATGCCTGAGCTTCCCGATTTGGAGGTCCTGAAAGAGATCCTGTCTCGCCGGGTCGTCGGCCGAGAGATCGCCGCCGCCCGCGCCCTGCGGCCGGGGACGCTGAAGACGGTCGCCCCGCCGCTCGATGCCCTGGTCGGCCAGCGCTTCACCGCGATTGCCCGCCGCGGCAAGCTCCTCATCTTCACGCTCCGGTCCGACCTCCATCTCGTCGTTCATCTCAAGGTCGCCGGGCGATTCGTCGCCTGTCGGAGCGACACGCGCCCCACCAAGGCGACGGGGCTCGTCCTCCGCTTCGTCGACGGCCAGGACCTGCGCCTCGTCGAGAACGGGCCAGTCAAGCTCGCGGCTGTCTACGTCGCCCGCGCCCCGCACGAGGTTCCGGCGATCGAGGAAGCCGGCGTAGAGCCGCTCTCGCCCGCCTTCTCGGTCGACCGCCTCGCCGAAATGGCGAGTGGCCGACGTCGGCAGGCAAAGAAACTTCTCACCGACCAGGACGCGATCGCCGGAATCGGGACGGCCTACGCCGATGAGATCCTGTTCGCGGCGAGGATCTCCCCGATCCGGTTCGTGAACACTCTCCAAGACGACGAGGTTGCGCGGCTGCACGCCGCGATCGGGGAAACCCTCGCCCAGGCGGTAGAGACGGTGAGGGCGCGCACTCAGGATCGCCTGGTCGAGGAAGAGATCCGCGACTTCATGAAGGTGTACAAGCGCGAGGGCGAGCCCTGTTTCACCTGCGGGACACGGATCGCTGAGATCCGCTACGCGGAGACCCGGACGTATTACTGCCCTACCTGCCAGACGAAGGGAGAAGAGGTCCGCGACCGGCGCGCCTGGCTCACCTGCTAGCGACTCCGACGGCTCACTGCGGAAGAGCGCCAGCCATTCGCTCCGAGCAGCTCGCGGAGGGCACACGAACGAACCCAAGGCCCTTCTCTACCCGGCTTCTTCGAAACGCCGATAGGAAGAGGAGGGCCGAAATGGATCTCGAATGACGTCGGGATGCCAGTACCCAACAACGTGAGTGATGAGGAATCCCTATGTAGAGCGACGGCGAAGTCGATCTCACGCACCTCCGCACGCTCATGGTGTTCATTGAAGGCCAGAGTGTAGGTGGCCTCAGAGAGCAGTTCCAGCAGGGTGGTGTCCTCCAGAAGCCGCACCGGCACGTTCACCTCGAATACAGTCGGTGTCCTCGTCTTTCTCAGGCGCTCCAGGATGTCGCACCGAGTCTCGTCTTCCAGTTCACGTGCTAGAGCCAAGAGCGATTCACTACCGTAGATGAGGTAGTGGCTGCAGTCGTCAACGAGAAAGCGGCCATCTAAGCCCACCGACACGTTCCCTGGTGTAACATCCAGAGCGGCGGTGCGAGCGATCACCTGCTTCAGTGCAGCTTCAAGTCGGCGCTGGACAAGAACAGCCGGCAAGTAGCCTCGCCTGAAGCTCCTCCAAGAGGCGCTGGGCCGAGGGTCGGCAGATGCCCTTCCGAAGGTACTCCTCCAAGGCGATGGGTCGGCAGCAGTGGTACATTCTGACACAGGCGGACGCCTGCGTGAACAGCGGCAGGCTTCCATTAAGAGCGTCGCGGTATTCGCTGGGATCCTGATAGAGGCCAGTCAGGGACGATACGTTGTCTGGATGACTGAAGGTCGCCGCTGGGCCGTGCGGATCGTTCTAAGAACCGACGTCGGCAGGATTCCGCGGAGCACCTCGCTCCACGAGGTAGACTCCTTCCAGACAAAGACACGGGCCAGGTTGCTGTCCTCGTGCGCCACGTCAACACTCTAGGCACGACCGGAAAGGAGCGCAAGCGAGACCCAGGATGCGACTCGGCGCGCTCCTGCTACTGGCTGACTGCGAGGATCCACCGCACGCGCCGAGTCGGAGGCCCTCAACAGATCCTCGGCACGGGATCCCCGAGCGGCATCTCGAGGAAGCGGCGGCCGCCGACTCCGGTCGAGAGGACGACGCGACCGCGATACTCGGAGGTGACCTCGCCGATCAGGGCAGCGTCTTGACCGAGCGGGTGAGACCGCAAGGCCGCAAGGACCGCGTCGGCCTTGGCTGCCTCGACGATGAGGATCGCCTTCCCCTCGTTCGCGACATCGAGGGGCGAGATGCCCACGAGGTCCGCGAGCGCGCGCGCCTCGTCGCGGATCGGGATCGCCGATTCCTCGATCTCGAGGCACGTTTGCGACTTCCGCGCCATCTCGTTCAGCGCCGCGGCGAGACCGCCTCGGGTCGGATCCTTCATCGCTTTCACTCCCCCGACGGCCAGGGCTCGCTCGATCGCCGGCCAGATCGGCGCGACGTCGCTACGCAGAGAGCTCTGGAGGTGGAACTCCTCGCGCGAGGCCAACAGGGCCATTCCGTGATCGCCGATCGTCCCGCTCGCGAGCACGCGATCGCCCACGGCGAAGTCCGCGTCGCCGATCGCCCGTCCTCCCGGGCCTGCCGCTACCCCGAGGCCGGTCGTGTTGATCACGATCCCGTCCAACTCTCCCCTTCCCATCACCTTGGTGTCTCCGGCGACGAGAGCCGCGCCGACCTCGACGAGGGCCACTTCGAGGGAGTCGAGAACCCGTTCGAGGTCTCCGATGGGGAAACCCTCCTCGAGGACGAGCCCGAGGGTGAGCGCGACCGGCCGCGCCCCCATCACGGCCAGGTCGTTCAGGGTCCCGCACGCGGCGAGGCGGCCGATGTCCCCTCCCGGGAAGAAGATCGGCTTGACGACGTAGCTGTCCGTCGTGATGACAACCTCCCCTTCTTGCGGCAGGTCGATCGTCGCCCCGTCGTCGAGCTGGTCGAGCCCGATCCGACCCGCCGAGCGGCGGGAGAAGCGGCTGAGCACGTGCTCCTTGAGGAGGCGGCCCATGAGCTCCCCGCCCGCCCCCTGG
>JAPLGE010000114.1 GCA_026390315.1 Candidatus Bipolaricaulota bacterium | reverse complement strand
TCGCGCACTCGCTCCCAGTCGACGGTTCCCATCTTAGTCAGGGCGGCCCGCTTGGCCAAAGAGGGGCCGAGCGAGGAGAATCGCAACGACAAGAAGCGGAGGCGACGGCCATGGCTGAGACAGGACAGACGACCCTCTACTACTTCACCGGGACCGGGAACTCCCTTGCCGTTGCACGGGCGATCGCCGCGGGGCTTGGCGTGAATCCGGGGAGGCAACACCGATTGTCGGGCCGAAGCTGCGGAGCGTTCCGAGTCGTCGCCGAAATGAGTGATGCGTCCCCAGATTCCGCGCCGGAGCACTCATGCCGCGATCCACTCCGCCACCGGCCGCGTGAGAGCCTCTTCGAGGCGGATCCCGTCCGCTCCGACGAGCAGGGGGCGCGCCGAGGGGACCAGGCGGGCGAACTCCACCAAGCCCTTCGGCACCTCGCGCCTCCGTCCGCTCTTCACCTCGACGGCCAGGATCCGCCGCCCCATCTTGACGACGAAGTCCACCTCGCGGTTCCGCTCCCGCCAGTAGAAGAGCTCGCATTCGCCGCCCGCTGCTGCGTTGGCGAGGTGCGCGCCCACCGCGGACTCTGTCAGCCGCCCCCAGTAGTCCTCGTCCCGCCGGGCCTCATCCAGCGTGAGCCCGCTCTGCGCCGTCAAGAGCGCCGTGTTGAGCACTTGGAGCTTCGGGCTCGATCCGCGCTGGCGCACGGCCGAGCCCGCGTACTTCTGTAGCCCCGTCAGCATGCCCGCTCCGGAGAGGAGGTCGAGGTAGTGTGCGAGCGTCGTCGTGTTCCCGGCGTCTTGAAGCTGGCCGAGCATCTTCGTGTACGAGAGGATCTGGCCGGAGTAGCGGCAGCCGAGCTCGAAGAGCCGCCGCAGGAGCGCCGGCTTGTCCACGCGCGAGAGGAGGAATACGTCGCGCGCGATCGTCGTCTCGATGAGCGAGTCCTTGATGTAGCGCGCCCAGCGCGATGGGTCCGAAATGAGGGGCGCCGCGCCCGGATAGGCGCCGAAGAAGAGGTGCTGGTCGAGCGTGAACCCAAAGGCTGCGTGCATCTCGGCGAACGACCAATGGGGGACCGCGAGCAGCTCGAACCGGCCGGCCAGGCTCTCGCTGAGTCCCTGTTGGATTAAGAGAGGGGCCGAGCCGAGGAGGACCACGCGGAGCGGGAGGCGAGCGGCCGCGTCCTCGTCCCAGAGGCGCTTCACTGTCTCCGACCATCCGGGGACCTTCTGGATTTCGTCGAGCGCCAGGACGGCGCCAGCTCGTCCCGCGTGCCGGGCGACGAGGCGCGCCGCTTCCCACTGCGCGGCAATCCAGGCGCGATCTCGCAGCGTCGGCTCATCGGCGGAAGCGTATCGGGCCTGCTCGCCCCAAGCGGCGAGCGCCTGCCGAACTAAGGTCGTCTTGCCCACTTGGCGCGGTCCGGCGACGACCTGCAGGAACCGGCGCGGCTCGCGCAGCCGGCCGGCCAAGACTTCAGTCTTGCTGCGAGAGAACTCGGTGCCTCGCGCTTTACTCATCACGCTGAGTAATTTTACTCACGGCGTTGAGTAAAACAACTCGCCTCTTGCCGCCCATCCATCGAGTCCCTTCGGTCCACTCCGGGGTCGCCAGCGCCTTCTCCATCACTTCTATAGCGAGATCTGCCGCTTCTCGAGCGCATCGCGGGCAGGCTCCGTCAGATGCTGGTTCATAAAGGGTTTCTTCGCTCGATCTACGTTGTCCACTGCCTGGCGGCTTCCGTCCTCTATCGCCGGTTCTCCCAGCATGACACGGGCTGTTGTACACCATCGGATGTCGAGCGGTTCGGTCAACGCCGTCATGCGTGCCTGGGGAGACCCTCACGTGACCTCTTCCGCCGTCCAGTCCGCCGCCGACTTACTCCCGGCCGCGGCTCGGGCGGGGCGACCGTCCTCCTGGACTCGGTGCCTCCGAGGGCGCCGCGAGACGGAACAGAGCAGAAGCGCCTTCCGTTGTCCGGACCGCGACCTCCTCGAGGGGGATTCCGCGGACGCGTGCGACTTCCTCGGCGACGAGGGCGACGTAGGCGGGCTCGTTGCGCTTCCCGCGGTGGGGGACGGGCGTGAGATACGGGCAGTCGGTCTCGAGGAGGATCCGCTCGAGAGGGACCGCCGCCACGGCCTCGCGGAGGGGCTTGTGCCCGTGCCGCGGTTCCATGTCTCCGTGAGAGTGTGATAGCATCCGGCGGGAGGCGATCGCATGGCGGAAGACGACGATCTGGGTGAGACTGTGAAGCAGCTGACCCTACTCCTCTTCTATCTCACCTCGTGGGAAGAAGAGCCCGCCCCCGGAGCGCCGACGATCTATCGGGCGTGGAAGAACCACCGGTTCGAGATCCTGGACGCCCTCGTAGAGGACGGCCTCTTGGCGACGAGCCACCGGGCGAAGTGGGTCCGCATCACCGACGCTGGCCTTGCCAAGGCGCGTGCCCTCCAGGAGCGAGTACTGCCGTCGTGACGACAGGCGCCGCAGTTCGACGGTGTCTCCTGACTCGGGAGGAAAGAGGTAATGGCGTCCGTGCTTGCGCTCAAGGGAGTGCGGCCAGCAGCTTCATGAAGTTGCGCTTCCGCTTGTACTCGCTTCGAAGCTCCGCCACATACTCCGCGAATCGGTCCTCTTGCCCCATCTTCGTCAAGAGGCCGCGCATGCCGCGGACGCGGTCGAGCGCCTCCTCGTACGCCGCGTTGTTCCCTGCCTCGACGAGTCTGCGAACGTTGTCCTGATAGATGCGGAGGGCATCTTCGGGGTGTTCATCCTGCCGCAAGAGCGCGAGTTCCAGCCACTGCCTGATCGCACACCCACGCTGGCACGCTTCGTTCCACGCCGCATCGACGTCCTT
>JAPLGE010000101.1 GCA_026390315.1 Candidatus Bipolaricaulota bacterium | reverse complement strand
GTGAGCTCCTCCACCTGGTTCATCATGTGCGAGGAGAGGACGACCGCGGTCCCTTCCGCGCGAAGATCGCGGATGACCTCCTTCGAAAAGTCCTGGTGGATCGGGTCGAGCCCGGAGAACGGCTCGTCGAGGACGACGAGGTCCGGCTTGTGGAGGATCGCGGCGGCGAACTGGACCTTCTGCTCCATCCCCTTGGAGAGGGACTCGATCTTGCGGTTTGCCCAGGCCTCAAGGTCGAGGCGGGAGAGCCACTCCCCGGCCCGGCGCGTCGCCTCGGCGCGGGAGAGGCCCTTCAGCTCGCCGAGGTAGACCAGGGTCTCCAGGACGCGGGCGTCGTCGTACAGGCCTCGCTCCTCGGGGAGGTAGCCGATCCGCTCCTTGTTCACTCCCCCCGAGGTGCCGTCGAGCGAGAAGCGGATCGTCCCCTCGTCGGGGCTCAGAATCCCCATGATCATGCGCAGGGTCGTCGTCTTCCCCGCGCCGTTCGGGCCGAGCAGGCCGAGGATCACGCCCCGCGTCGCGGAGAACGAGACCCCGCTCACCGCGAGCACGTCGCCGAAGCGCTTGCTGACTCCCTCGACCTCGAGGACCTTCTCTCCGGAACGGTTCATCGCATGCCTCCAGAACTGATGATAGCCGCTCCCCGTGGCGGCCACACGCGGCGCACGGAGCCCCGAGCGGCTCCGGCCAGGCCGCACCGCCTGGACCCCAAGCCAAGCCTCGACTATCCTCTCGCCTCCTTAGATGACTCAAGAAAGACGGAGGGAAGGATGAAAGGGCTCCCAAGAGGGTATTCGGCTCGCCCGGCGACGCTCGAGGACGTCGAGGCGATCGTGAGGCTCGCGAACGCCACCTCCCTCGCCGTCCTCGGCCGTGAGACGATGACCGCGCAGCAGCTCCAGAATCGGCTCGGGACGCCGGGCCTTTCCCTCGAGGCTGACACGCGCGTCGTCGTCTCCCCAAAGGGCGAGGTCGTCGGAACGGGGACCGTGTTCGACATCGCCGAGCCGCACGTGCAGGTGGAGAGCGCGGGAGTCGTCCATCCCGCCCACACGGGGAAGGGGATCGGATCGGCCATCCTCACCTGGATCGAAGACCGAGCGCGCGAGGCGATCCCCAAGGCTCCGCCCGACGCGCGGGTCTCCGTGCACCAAGGGACGGACGAGCGCGAGAAGGCGTCGCGGGCACTGCTCGAGCGGCACGGCTTCCGCGCGATCCGCCACTTCTGGCGGATGGTCATCGCGATGGACGCCCCGCCGCCGACGGCTTTGTGGCCAGAGGGAATCCACGTGCGAACCATCGACCCGAAGGCCGACCTCCGCCGCGCCTACCTCGCCATCCGGGACGCGTTCAAGGACCACTGGGGGTTCGTCGAGGGGCCGGTCGAAGAGGAGTTCCACCGACTCGAACACCGGATCGCGCATGACCCGGACTTCGACCCAACCCTCTTCTTCCTCGCCGAGGAGGCAGGAGAGATCGCCGGAGTCTGCTACGCGCGCCCGAAGACGGGGACGGACGCCTCGATGGGGTACGTTCAAGTCCTCGGCGTCCTTCGGCCGTGGCGCCGGCGCGGGCTCGCCCTGGCTCTCCTGCACCACGCCTTCGGTGAGTTCTACGGGCGCGCGGTGAAGAAGGTGGCTCTGCACGTCGATGCCCAGAGCCTGACAGGCGCGACGCGCCTGTACGAGAAGGCGGGGATGAGCGCCGACGAGGTCGGGCACGCCTACGAGAAGGAGCTCCGGCCGGGGATCGAGCTCGCGACGCACTGAGGACCCGGGCCAAGCCCCTTTCTCATCGCTCTTCGCTTCGGCGCGGACCTCGCCGCCTCGTTGGGTTACACTCAGCCGTTCGAGAACGGCCATCGCGGCCCGTTCGAGAAGGAGGCGTCTGTGGAGAAGGTACTCGTTGTGGTCGTCATGGCCGCGCTCGTCCTCTTTGGCCTCTCCTCCCCCGTCGATCCGGTCCGCTACCTCGGCGCGACGAGCATCCCCACGGACGAGTGGACCTTCGGTACGATGCCGGTCGGTGGCATCTCTGGGCTCGCCTACGATCCGGCGACGGACCTCACCTACGCCGTGAGCGACGATCGCGGAGAGACGGGCACTCCGGGCCGCCTGTACACGCTCAAGATCGCGGTTGACCAACGCGGCATCCGCCGCGTGCAGGTGGTCGGCGTCGCCTTCCTCGACAGCGACCCCAAGACCCCGGGCATCCAGCCGTACGCGCCCAAGTCGATCGACGCGGAGGAGGTCGTGCTCACGCCCGACGGGAACCTGATCATCAGCTCGGAGCGGGATCTCGAGAATCGCCCGTGGATCCGCGAGTTCGCGCCCGACGGCTCGTTCCTCCGCGAGATCCCTCTCCCTGAGGCCTTCGTGCCCTCCCCGGGGCGCGGAACGCGCACGAACTTCGCCTTCGAGGGGCTCGGCCTCACTCCCGCCGGCGACACCCTGTACGTGGCGAACGAGGAGGCGTTGGAGCAGGACGGGCCGCTCGCGACGGTCGATCACGGCACGACGGTGCGGATCCTCGAGTACGACCTCACAACCCAGACCCCGAGCCTGCGCGCGGAGTACGCGTACGTCACGGAGCCGATCTTCGCCTCGGCCAAGGACGGGCCGTCCGACAACGGCGTCTCGGCGATGGCGTACATCAAGCACCTCTGGCCGGAATACGACCTCCTCGTCGTCGAGCGCGCGTTTGCGACCGGCGTCGGGAACGACGTCAAGCTCTTTGGGGTGAAGCTCGGCGGCGCCGACGACGTGAAGGACGCCGCGTCGCTCCCCTTCCCGTACGCCGGCAAGACGACATCGAAGACGCTCC
>JAPLGE010000163.1 GCA_026390315.1 Candidatus Bipolaricaulota bacterium | reverse complement strand
GGGTGGCGGCGTTCCAGAAGATCGCGTCCAGAGACTGGGTGAGCAGGCGGTCACGCACGGCCGCGTGCAGCCGCTCACGCGAGAGCCCGGCCACGTGGTGGACGACGCGGCGGCCTTCGCGTAGGCTCGCCGCATGGAGGACCAGTTCCGAGCAGGACCCGACGGCCGAACGGCGCGCGTGGCGATCGCGCGCGCCCGGCGCTACGACCGGGACGAGATCCGCGCCGCGACGACGAAGGCCCTCGCTTTCCTCGGGGGGGTCGAGTCGATCATCCGGCCGACCGACCGGGTCTTCGTGAAGACGAATCACCTCAATCCCCCGTCCCCCGCCGAGCGGGGGATCGTCACCCACCCCGTCTTCGTCGAGGGCGTCCTCTCGGTCCTGAGGGAAGCGACCTCGCACCTCGTGGTCGGAGACGACGTCGACTCCCGCTTGGGAGACGGCTTCCAGGTGTCCGGCTACCGCGCCATGGCCGAGCGGCTCGGCGTGCGCCTGGTGAACCTGAGGGAAGAGGGCTTCGTCGAGGTCGACTGCCGCGGAACGATTCTCGGGAAGGTCCTCGTGTCGAGAACGGCCCTCGAGGCCGATCGGATCGTCGACCTTCCCAAGCTGAAGACCCACTCCCTGACCCTCTTCACCGGCGCGGTGAAGAACCTGTATGGTGCGATTCCGGCGGGCCTGCGCACGCGCTTTCATGGGGAGTACACGAAGAGCGCCGACTTCGCGCAGGTCCTGGTCGACCTCTTCTCTGTGCTGCGGCCGTGCCTCACCCTGATGGACGGGGTGGTTGCCATGGAAGGAGACGGCCCGGCCGGAGGCACCCTCCGCGAGCTCGGGATCCTCCTCGCGAGTGAGGACGCCGTCGCGCTCGACGCCGTGGCGTGCCGCGTGATCGGTCTTGACCCGTTAGCCGTCGAGACGACCCGCTTTGCGGCCGAACGGGGACTCGGGATCGGTCGTCTCGAGCGGATCGAACTTCTCGGGGAGCCGCTCGACGCAGTGGCTGCTTCCGGCTTCAAGCTTCCGACCGGGGCGCCGAGCCGCTTCCTCAGCCGCATCCCCCCGCCGATCGCGCGAGCGATCGTGCGGCAGCTTTCGGCGCGGCCGGTCGTCCTCCTCGATCGGTGCGTCGGATGCCGGGAGTGCGAGAAGATCTGTCCGGTCGGCGCGGCGACCGTGTCCGATGGGAAGGCGCGCATCAACCGGGCGCTCTGCGTGCGCTGCATGTGCTGCCACGAGGTCTGCCGGTTCGGCGCGATCCAGCCGCTGCGCGGCGGGCTGCCCGGCTGGCTGGACCGTGCCGCCGGCCACAGGGGGAGCCCGCAGGACAAGGCCCGCGGAAGCCCACGGAACGACCTCTGACGCCCGGCGCCTTAGGACGGGCCGTCGGCCGTCAGGATTGCGTTTCGGGAGAGGCTGCCGCTACGGCAACTTCAGGATCGACTTCGCCCGCTCGGTCTGGTCGACCGTGAAGAGGAGCCGGTTCTTCTCCACTCCGGCGTAGCAGGAGAGGACGTTCAGCTTCTCACTGCTCAAGCGCGCGAGGATCGTCGCCACCTGTCCAGGCTGGTTCGGGACGTCCATGACGAGCGCCTCGCGTTCCTCGTAGTCGATCCCCTGGCCGCGCAGGACCTTGCGCGTCTTGTCGGGATTGTCGGTCACCAGGGCGATCACGCCCTCCTCGAGGACGGTGACTCCTGCGATCCCCTCGATGTTGATGTGCTCGTTTGCGAGCGCCTCCGTCACCTCGACGAGCGCTCCGGGGTTGTTGCCCAAGATGAAGGAGAACTCCCTCACGCCGATCACCTCCGCCTCCATCGTAGCATGGTGCGGCGACGCGGGGAAGGGGAAAAGAAACG
>JAPLGE010000184.1 GCA_026390315.1 Candidatus Bipolaricaulota bacterium | reverse complement strand
CACCGAGAACATCAGCTTCTTCACCGAGCCGCAGTAGGCCGAGCCGTAGACGATCCCCATCCGCCGGTCGAAGTCGATCGCGATCGCCATCGTCGTCGTCTTCCCCGTCGTCGGGTCGACGCGCAGCCGGCCCTGGTAGCGAGCCGGGTCAAGCTTGTCGTCGGGCAGGGAAAGGATCGTGAACGGCTCGCCGGCGAAGACGCTCGTCTCCTTCCCCTCCGGGAGCGGACGGAACATGTTGTCCGTGAACAAGGCGGTCAGGGCGCGGCTCGTGACCGTCTTCACGGGGAGGGTGTAGCGGGGGTCGGCGCCCAGGGCGCGGTCGGTGACGTAGAGCCGCTTCTTCGTGCCGAGGGTCCTCAGGGCGTCGTCGAGCAGGAAGTCGAACGTCTCTTCGGTGATTGGAAGGTTGTTCGGGGAGTCCCAGTCGATCTCCCTCTCGCTTTGCGCCCGCTTGACCGACACCGTGTCCTTGGGGCTCCGGCCGCTCGACTCGGGCCGCGTCCACGTGGCGAGCGCCCCGTGGGCGGTCACCATCGCTTCCTTGTTCTTGACCGATTCCTCGATCAGCGCCTTCCGCAGAGGATTTGTGAGGGCCGCTTTGCCCTTGAGCAGGGCGGCCAACCTGGGATCGTTCATCATCGCGAGATCGCCTTCAGTTGGAGAGCTCCGGACATCGCAAGAACAGCCGGGCAGGCAATCTTAGCGCGGCAAGCGGGGAGTTCCCAGGCCGCGCTAGGCACGCTGACTGTCCGCGCGGGCGCGACGGGTGAGTGACGCTCTCCGAAATGCACCGTCTTCCCGAGCCTGGCCCTCCGAGACCTTGATCGCATCGCCTCAGTATGCCATGCTAAGTCCAGTCTGCTCAAGAGGTGATAAGATGACGAACCATATCGTCAGCGCCAGTCTGAATCTGTTCGACGGTGTCCTGGACGCGACCATGGCATTCCGGCCCGGTCTGAACATCCTCGCGGGCGAGAACGGGACACTCAAGACCCAAGTCCTCAAACAGCTCAAGGATGCGAAAGATGTCTCGGGCAAGGTCCGGCGGGCTGAGAGTAGCATCCTGCGCGTTCAGGCCATAAGCCCGAAGAGGAATCTTGAGCTGCGCAACACGGAACAGCTTCTGGACTTCCTCAGACACGAGAACCGAACCATGGAGAAGGTTGTGGCAGAGGTCGAGCACTTTGCCCTGAATGACAGGACGTTTCCCCGGTATCCGACCTTCGGGGAGCTCTTCTACCTTACGTACGAAGAGGCGAAGAAAGACGGCAGGAAGCAGATCGATGCGATGGAGGAGGTGGCCTCAAGCCTGAACGGCGTCGTGCAGCGGGTCTTCACGGACTACGTGCTCCTCTCGACCTGGAATCCCCAGAGAGGGGCGCCCGAACTGGCTATCAAGAAGAGGAACGCAAGACAGATACCTCTCGACGGCCTGTCGCTCGGAGAGTCCGAGGTTCTCGCTCTGACAGCCAATCTGTTCGCGTCGCGAGGCGCTTTCGACGTGTATCTCATAGACGAGCCTGAGAATCACCTGAACTGGCACCTTGAGAAGCGCCTGTTTGGCTTCCTGGACTGGTTCTGCGATCAGCACCAGAAGCAGGCGATTGTCGCGACCCATAGCAGAGTTGTCTTTCAGCAGCCTTTCCTGGCGAGGACGCAGTTCCTTTCCTGGAATGAAGATGGCCATATCGCCGTCACCTCCGATGTTTCCAGGGAGATCCAGGAGAGCCTCGCCGGCGACGCCGTCGAGATCATCCGCCTCGGAGACTTCTCGCGCCCCACGTTCTTCGTTGAGGACAACGAACATGAAGTCGTCGTCTCGGCCCTGGCGGAGGCGCTCGGGGTCAGCGTCAACGTGACTCGGTGCGACAACAGCCAAGTCGTTAGAACTCTGTTTCGGTACTCGAAGGCCGATGGAGGCTGGCGGAACTCGTTCTTTCTGGAGGATGGCGACAACGAGGGCAACCCCTATCCTGGGGAGCCGCAGTTCCTTCATCTGGGTGCGTATTGCATTGAGTGCTACATGCTTGATCCAGAGCTGTCGGGGGCCTCCCTCGGAGTGAGCCCTGACGTGGTCCAGGAGCACATGTACCGTGCGATACTCGAGCGGAAGGTCCAGATTCTGAAGAAGAACAAGTGGCTGGATTTCCTCCTCGATCGCCTCCAGCCCGGCGATCTGATCGCTGACCGCGTGCGCTTGCTGGACGCTTCCCTCGTTCTGGAACCGTTCCTACGAGGGGTCGGGAAGACGTTCAAGGAGTACGTGCGGGTCTACATCAATACCTGCCAAGCGAGTGGCTCCATTGACCGCGTCTTCCCGGAGCAGCTGCTCTCCGCGTTACGAACTGGTACTCGTGAGCCGGCGCGCGGCGGGTAGAGGTTGGAGGCTATGTTGGCGGTAGGGAATCTGGGGACGCATCACTCATTTCGGCGTCGACTCGGAACGCCCTGCGGATTCGGCCCGACAATCGGTGTTGCGTCCCCGGATTCCCAGCAGTGCACCAGGGCAGGATGACCTGGGGCGCGCAGCCATAGGGCACGGGACGATTGCAGCTGCGGCACGAGCGCCCTCAGGGCAATGGCAGGTTCTTGCTGCGTTCGACGCTCCTCCCTAGAATGAGACTCAACTGCCTCAATCCCACGAGAGGCGCTGAGGGGGTCATGACGACGAAAAGGCCAACGTTGACGCCGCAGGAGTTCGTCGCCAAATGGCGACCGTCCACGCTTAAGGAGCGCTCGGGCTCTCAGGAGCACTTCATCGATCTCTGCCGAATGCTGGGTCACGAGACTCCCGCGCAGGCGGACAGCGAAGGCGTCTGGTTCACGTTCGAAAGGGGCGCCGACAAGTCGACGGGCGGGCAAGGCTGGGCCGATGTCTGGAAGAAGGGCTTCTTCGCCTGGGAGTACAAGGGCAAGCACAAAGACCTCGACGCCGCCTACGCCCAGCTCCTCAGGTACTGCGATGCCTTGCTGAACCCACCGCTTCTCGTCGTCTCCGACATGGAGACGATCGTGATCCACACGAACTTCAACAACACCGTCAAACGCGACATACGCCTGACTCTCGACGACCTCACGACCGAGGCGGGCCAGGACACCCTGCGAGCCGTCTTCACGGAGCCGGAAAGGCTGAGGGCCGAAGAGACGCCGGAGGGCGTCACGAAGAAGGCGGCGGCCGAGTTCGTCAATCTCGCCCAGTCGCTGCGCGACCGCGGCAACGACTCGGAGGCGGCGGCCCACTTCCTCATTCGCATCCTCTTCTGCCTGTTCGCCGAAGACATCAAGCTCCTGCCCGAGAAGCTCATGTCGCGCCTCGTCGCGGAGACGCGGGACGACCCGGTCACGTTCGGTCGCCAGCTCCGGGCGCTGTTTGGCTACATGGCAAAAGGGGGCTACTTCGGCCTCGACCGCATCCCGCACTTCGACGGTGGCCTGTTCGACGATGACACCGTGCTGGATCTCACGCGCGACGACCTGCGGATCCTTCATCGCGTCTCGCAGCTCGATTGGTCGAGCATCGAGCCATCGATCCTGGGCACGCTGTTCGAGCGCGGGCTCGACCCGAGCAAGCGGTCGCAAATCGGCGCCCACTACACGAGCCGGGAAGACATTCTCCTCATCGTCGAGCCCGTCTTGATGCGTCCCTTGCGCCGTCGCTGGGATGAGGTGCGGGAGAAGGTCGAGAAGGTGGCCGCCGAGTGGCGCGCTGCGCCGTCGGCAGGCGGCGTGAAGGGACGCTTGAGGAGCCGCCTGCAGAAGCTGCTGCACGGCTTCGCCGACGAGATCGCCGACACGAAAGTTCTCGACCCCGCCTGCGGCAGCGGCAACTTCCTCTACGTCGCGCTGCGCGAGCTCCTCAACCTCGAGAAGGAAGTCATCACGCTGTCGATGAGTCTGGGCTTCCCTCTCTCAATCCCTACATCGGACCCGCGACAGCTCTATGGCATCGAAATCAACGAGTACGCGCACGAGCTGGCGCAAGCTACGGTTTGGATCGGCTACATTCAGTGGCTGCACGAGAACGGCTTCGGCTGGCCGGCCGAGCCACTCCTGAAGAAGCTCGACAACATCGAGCACAAGGACGCCATCCTCGCATCAGACGAGGCTGGAAACCCCGTCGAGCCTGACTGGCCAGAGGCGGCGGTCGTCATCGGGAATCCGCCGTTCCTCGGGAGCCAGCGGCTCCGTGCTGAGCTAGGCGACGAGTACGTGGAGCACCTCTTCTCTCTGTATGGTAAGCGGATTCCCGGAGCGTCCGATCTTTGCTGCTACTGGTTCGAGAAAGCTCGTGCGCTGATAGCCGCAGGGACGCTTGAGCGGGCGGGCCTTCTTGCCACACAGGCAATCCGGGGAGGTGCGAATCGCGTGGTTCTTGAGCGCATCAAGGCAGTGGGTGACATCTTCTGGGCGCAGTCTGACCGGGACTGGATTCTGGACGGTGCGGCCGTCCACGTTTCGATGATCGGATTCGCTGCACGCATGGCGGGCGACATGATCCTTGACGGGCAGCCGGTCAAGACCATCAACGCCGATCTCTCGGCAGCCATCGCGTTGCACGCTGCGCCTCGACTCCCTGAGAATGGCAAGCTTTGCTTCCAGGGTCCAGTGAAAGTTGGCCCGCTCAACATTCCGCCTGCACTTGCAGATCAGATGCTCGCATCGCCTAATCCCCATGGAAGGCCGAACCGAGACGTGCTTCGGCCGTGGCGCAATGCAACTGACGTGACAGGGCGTCCCAGGGGCTACTGGATGATCGACTTCGGCAACTTGCCCGAGTCAGAAGCCGCACAGTACGAGGCGCCTTTCGAGTACGTGAAGCTCCACGTACGTCCCCTGAGAGCACGAAACAGAAGCAACGCGCGGCGGACGAAGTGGTGGCTTCTAGGCGCTTCAGCGACACCAATGAGGAATGCCCTCTGCGGCATCTCGCGCTTCATTGCGACGCCAAGACACTCCAAGTACCGGGTCTTCTCATGGCTGGATACAGATGTCCTGCCGGATTCAGCGCTTGTCGTCTTCGCCCGCGAGGACGACTACTTCCTCGGCGTTCTCCACTCCAAGGTGCATGAGTTGTGGGCGCTTCGGCGCGGCACGCAGCTTGAGGACCGTCCGCGCTACACGCCGACCACTTGTCTCGAGACCTTCCCGTTCCCCTGGCCGCCGGGGATAGAGCCCGTCGACGATCCCCGCGTCCAAGCCATCGCCTCCGCCGCGAAGGACCTCGTCGAGAAGCGCGACCGCTGGCTCAACCCCGAAGGCATGAGCGAAGCCGAGCTCAAGAAGCGCACGCTCACCAACCTCTACAACCAGCGCCCCACCTGGCTTGACCTCGCCCACAGGAAGCTCGATGAAGCCGTCCTCGACGCCTACGCCTGGCCTCACGACCTCACCGACGACCAGATCCTCGAACGTTTGCTCGCGCTCAACCTCGAGCGAGCGGGTGCGTCGGGACAGGAGGCCCGAGCATGAGCGTTGAGCGTGGCCAGGACCAGTGCGGTGCGTGCGGAATGCTATTGCCCAACGAGGACCCCCGCCCGGATGGTACGCAGCGCACACCCTGCCCCCGGTGCGGCTCCATAAAGCGGATCAAGTTCGGCGATGCGCAAATTGGCGTGAGTGTGAACGTTCAGGCGGATGCCAAGCTTGTCATTGGGTGGCAGGAGGTTGACAGGCTGCTTGCCGAAAGGGAGTTCGCTGCAGCACTCCTCGTCGCCGCGGTGAATGTGGAGTTCATCTTGTGGGAGACGCTTCGACGCTTCACGCCATCGGCGGCCCTCGCGAGTGCTCCTGAGAAGGTCAAGTCCGTCTGGGGCCAGATCCGGACGAACCATCCCCGGGGAGTCACCCTCTCGAGCCTCATCTCAGTGGTTGAGCACCTCACCCAGTACGACAAGCTTGCCTTCTCGCCTTCGTGGGATCCGCTGGTCCGGCACATCGACGCCGTGCGGAATCGCATCGCCCACGAGCGCGGCTACTTCGCGCTCCTCACGCAGCTCCGAGACCAGGATTGGCCAGAGACTCGCATTCGTCAGGTTCTGGAAGAGGCAAAGGAGTTCTGTCACGGCAATGCCCCATAGTTAGGCTTGGCGGCGAGCCTAGCCAGCTGCAGGGGCAGCAGACCATTGCTGGACATGGCGAGCCTGCTCAGGCCCGGAGGTACGACGATGTCGTCGGATGACGAGACGCTCTGGTTGGTGCTTGGCTTTGGAGCGCTGGCCGTTGGCGTGTGGTGGTTCGCCACCAAGTTCGTGAGAGATGTGGCCACGTGCATCGAGGCATGGACACCTCCGGCGTCGCCGGAGTCAGAGACCCAACTGCGAGCCTTGCTTGCCGCTCACTTGAGAAGAGCACTCCCTACGGCGTCAGTCATGGAGGAGTTCGGAGCTGAGCGGTCGAAGGTTGACATCGCTGTCTTGAGTTCGCGGGCACAAGGGAGTGCGTATGTGGAGAGGGTGGCCGTAGAGCTGAAGTACCGCTTGAGTCGCAAAGAGGAGCTCGATCGTCTTGTGGGGCAAGTTGTCGGCTACAAGTCACAGCGATTCGAGAAGGTCATGGTCGTCTCAGTAGATCCAGAGCCGAATCTGCACGAGGCATTGAAGACGCGCGAGGAGGTTAGAGGACTGGCGGGCTACATGATGGTGCTGCGCAAGTGACTCTGCGGGACGCGGTTCGCAGGGCCTCTGGCGTGGGCAATCTGGGGACGCATCACTCGTTTCGGCGCCGACTCGGAGCGCCCCCGCAGCTTCACCCAACAATCAGTGTTGCGTCCCCGGATTCCACGGTCGGCCAAGTGAAAGGCTAGAGTTCGGCTGATTGAAACCTTATCTCTCGGCCATTGGAAACCTTCCCGCCGAGAAGTGGGCTTCCTGTAAGCTCAGTGGCGAACACCGGCCGGCCGAAGCTTTCCCAGACGAGGCGAGTTGGAGAGGGCGGCGCGGCAGCTCAGCGGGCGCGTCGCAGCGGCGGAAGGAGGCGGATCCCGTCCATCTTGCGGAAGTCGCTCCGGTCGAATGTGCAGATGTCCCTGAGTCCCGCGCGCTTGGCGTACGCGACGAGGTAGGCGTCGAGGAAGTCGACGTTCTTCTCCGCGTGCAGGAGGGCCGCCTCCTCGAGCAGATCTGCGTCATCGACCTGGATTCCAGGGGCGTGCAGGACGGCGATGGCCTTCTCGGCCGCGTCGTCCTTTGAGAGCCGGTAGATCGAGGATTCCAGGGTCCATACGAGTTCGGCAATGACGAGAGCTGGAACGCGGAGGAGTAGCTTCCCTTCTTGCGCCCGGCGGATCAGCTCTTCAGCCTGGTTCGCCTGCTCGGGGGGCTCCCCAGTGAGGTAGCGCAGGAA
Source organism: Candidatus Bipolaricaulota bacterium (assembly GCA_026390315.1). GTDB lineage: Bacteria > Bipolaricaulota > Bipolaricaulia > UBA7950 > UBA9294 > JAPLGE01. The sequence continues at coordinate 1,998 of JAPLGE010000184.1, read as the reverse complement.
GAAACAGGTGTCAGCCGTTGCGGTCGGTATCGCCATGTCGCTCCGCGCGCACCTGGTCGCGGATCTTGCCGAAGGTCATCGCGGGTCGTTCCGCAGGGACCGAGCCTTTCAGAGACAGGAGGTCCCTTCGCTTCACGGGGCGGATGACGACCTCGTTCCCCCTCTCGAGGAAGAGGATGCCGTCACCTTTCTCCACGCCCCACTTGCGCGCGATCTCCTGGGGGATCGTGATCTGCCTCTTGGACGTCACCTTGGCCACGCTCATCTCGGTCTCCTTACCCACCTCAGGCACCTTACACGGTAGTGCATCCTTACCTCTGCGTCAAGCGGTCGTCGCAAGTCAAGCTTCTAAGCGAAGCCGAAGAGGGCGCTTGCGTTCGCCGCCGTCTGACGAGCGACCTCGTCGACTGGGATCCCTCGCACGCGCGCGACCTCCTCGGCGACGAGCGAGACGTAGGCGGGCTCGTTCCGCTTGCCGCGATGCGGGACGGGAGTGAGGTACGGGCAGTCGGTCTCGAGGACGAGGCGGTCAAAGGGAACGGCGGCGACGGCTCGGCGGAGGGCGTCGTTCGCCGGGTAGGTGATCGGCCCGCCGATCCCGAGGTAGAGGCCGAGCTTGAGGAACCGCCTGGCGAGCGCCTCGTCGCCGAGGAAGGAGTGCGAATCTGGGGACGCATCACTCATTCGGCGACGACTCGGAACGCTCCGCGGCTTTGGCCCGACAATCGGTGTTGCGTCCCCGGATTCTGCATCGTGTGTCTACGTCGCCTGCGGAACAGACTCAAACAAGAGACGATGGATGTCCGCGCCCTGAGCACGCTTCGAGAGGTGGAGCATCTCGATCCCCACGGCCTGCCCTCTCTCGTCGTAGTCCACGATGATCCCGGGCGAGACCTCTTCCGACTCGCTCGCTGGGCGCTCGCCGAGGCTCAAGTAGAGAGCGTCTGCCTCGTGGTCCACCTTCAGTCTCATCGGTCTCGCCTCCTTCGGTCGAAGTAGGCCGTCACCACACGCGGCGGAGTCAACCTCGCGTCCACGACAACGCGCAGGGTACGACCGCCGAACTCCTCGATCCTCGCTAGGCGGTGCTCCAGGGTCTCATCCATGGAGTCCTTTTCGGTGCGCTCTGGAGCGATCAGCGCCTGCTCCAACCACTCCAGTCGGATCTGCCGCTTCTTCAGTGCGTCGCGGGCATGTTCCGTCAGATGGTAATCCATGCCACCTCTGCCCTCCATCGGCGCTTCCCACAGGAGAACACGTCTTGCTCGAAACCATGCTAGGCGCGCGGGATGGTTCGGTCAACTCCCTCTGACCGCAAGGTGGTGTCCTCACTAGCTTCTCACGCGGTCCCGCTCGCCTTCCAAGCGAGTCAAGGTAGGTCATGCCGGGGCGCAAGCGGCGTACTTGCGGATGCAGGAAGCTGGAACAGAGCACTTGCGTTCGCGGTCGTCCGCGCAGCGATCTCCTCGACCGAGAGGTTCCGCACGCGGGCGACCTCCTCGGCGACGAGGGCGACGTAGGCGGGCTCGTTCCGCTTCCCGCGGTGGGGGACGGGCGTGAGATACGGGCAGTCGGTCTCGAGGACGAGGCGGTCAAAGGGAACGGCGGCGACGGCTCGGCGGAGGGCGTCGTTCGCCGGGTAAGTGATGGGGCCGCCGATCCCGAGGTAGAGGCCGAGCTTGAGGAACCGCCTGGCGAGTGCTTCGTCGCCGAGGAAGGAGTGGACGACCCCTCCCGCAGGGAGCTTGACCTCGCCCAGGATCCGCAGGAGATCCTCGGTCCCGTCGCGATTGTGCAGGATGACGGGGAGACGCCGCTCTTGGGCGAGGGCAAGCTGTTCGATGAAGACGCGGCGCTGGACGTCGCGGGGGGAGAGGTCGCGGTAGTAGTCGAGGCCGATCTCGCCGATCGCGACGACCCGGTATTCCGCGGCGAGCGACTGAAGACGGGCAAGGCCGGCGCGATCGAGCGTCTTTGAGTCGTGTGGGTGGACGCCCA
>JAPLGE010000058.1 GCA_026390315.1 Candidatus Bipolaricaulota bacterium | reverse complement strand
CCCTCATCGAAGGCGACCACGGTGCTGGCCCGCAGGGCGTCCTCTCCGACTGCCTCGATCAACGCGTCCAGAGATTCCTTTCCCGCTTCGATGGGATGGGCGTCGAATCCGCGGCCGTGGTGGGTGACCACGAATCGCTCGCCGTAGCGATTGTCGATCGTCGCCTTGAACAGAAGCACGTTCCCGCGCGCAATCCGCACCCGTTCCAGCCTGCGGATGAGCTCCTCCGTCTTGCCGGAGAACATGCAGCCGGTGATGACCTCCAACCGTCCCATCCCCTTCTCTGCCACCTTCTCCCTCCTATCCCTTGCCCGAGACGAGGTCGGCGTACAGCTCTTCCAGAGGGTACTCTCGCGAGATGAGCCCGCTCGAGAAGAGGTAGTCCTGCATCTTCTCCCACTGGGCGGGGTCATCGTGTCGCGCCCCCTCGGCGTACAGCGGGAGCGTCGCCTCGTACGAGCGCCGGTTGAGCGCGTCGTCGAGGTCCGGCCGCGCCCGGAGGAACGCGGCGAACGCCTCCTCGGGATGAGCCTTTGTATAGGCGATGCCCTCCGCGAGGCCGGCGACGAACGCTTCGATCTCGCTGCGGCGGTCCCGAAGGACGGCGGGATTGACGACCGCGAGGATCTCGTAGGTCTCTGGGATGCAGTACTCCTCCTGGGGGAAGAAGACTGGCTTCTTGCCCTGCGCCTCCACCTGGAATGGCTCGAAGTTGCGGAAGGCGCCGATCGCGTCCACCTGGCGGAGCAGGAGCGCCTGCGCGGTGTTCATCATCCCCACGTTGACCAGCTGGACGTCGTCGACCGTCAGTCCGGCGCAGGCGAGGACCGTCCTCCACAGGGCCGGCTCGAGCGGGGCGAGCGAGTAGCCGATCGTCTTGCCGCGCAGATCGGCGAGGGTCTTGATCCCGTATTCCTCCAAACTGAGAAGCCCTCCGAGCGAGCGGTCGATCAAGGCGGCCACGGCGATCAGGGGCAGGCCCGCGTCCTTGGCGATGAGGAAGTTCATCTGCGGGGTCAGTGCCACCTCGACCGTCCGGGTCGCGGCGAGCCGAACTACGTAGCTCGGTTCACCCGGCGGAACGACCTCCACCTCGATGCCCCTCTCCGCGAAGAATCCCATGTCGATTGCGACATACAGGGGAACGTGATTGGGGTTCGGGAAGAAGTCGAGAGCGACCCGGACGCGGGGACTGCCCAGCACGCCAGAACCTAAGATCAGCGCGATGACGATCGCCGCACTAAGGATCCTGCGCGCCATTCTCTCTCGCCTCCCTCTTCACGACGCCACCGGAGCACCCGTCGCTCGATGATGCGGACAAGGCCGAACAAGAGCAAGCCGACGAGGGTGAGGGCGAGGATCGACGCAAACACGAGGTCGATTCGCAAGAGCGCATTCGACTCAATCATCAGATACCCCAAGCCACGCTTGGCGCCGATCCACTCGCCGATCGTCGCTCCAACCACGCTCAGCGTGACGCCGATCTTCAGTCCTGAGAAGAGCGAGGGAAGGCTTGCCGGGACCCGCACCCATGTGAAGATCTGTCGCTCGCTCGCCCCGAGCGCGCGCAGGACGTCGATCGTCTCGCCGCCGACCGCGCGCAGCCCGTCGACGCCGTTCACCGTCACGGGGAAGAAGACGATGAGGGCGGCGACGGCCGCCTTCGGCCACAGGCCGTAGCCGAGCCAGACGACGAGGAGCGGCGCGATGGCAAAGACGGGGACCATCTGCGAGGCGATGATGATGGGGTAGACCGCGCTCTCGAGGATCGGAATGTAGAAGATGGCCAGAGCGAGGGTGATTCCTCCGAGGACTCCCGCGAGGAGTCCCACGCTGATCTCCGCGAGGGTCGCGCCGGCGTGCGGAAGGAGCAACGGAAGCTTGGCGAGGAAGACGGATAGGATGCGACTTGGAGCGGGGAGGACGTAGTTGGGAAGGCCGGCGACGCGAACGACGATCTCCCACAGGACCAGGAGGAGAAAGAGCAGCAGGTATGGGCTGACGCGCCTCGCGATCGTGCTAGGAATGGGAGACCTCCCTGCCCGGCGAGGCGATGAGCTCGAGGATTTCGGCCTCCAAACGAACGACGGAATCCGCCGCTCGCGAACGCGGCCGGGGCTGATCGAGGGCGAACTCACCGCGCACGGAGGCGGGCCGCTCCGACAGAACGTAGACGTGATCCGAAAGGAGGATCGCTTCTTTGATGTCGTGGGTGACGAGCACGACCGAGTGGCCCAGGTCCTTCCACACG
>JAPLGE010000151.1 GCA_026390315.1 Candidatus Bipolaricaulota bacterium | reverse complement strand
GACCTTGACAGCTGGATCCACGCAACGTGCGAGGGGCGCACGGCGGTGGCCCTGCGCCTGCCGTTCGCGGGTGAGATGTCTGGTTGGTGGTGGCTGTACTGGCGCCTCTACGATACACGCATCCCGCTGGACGACCTCGATGCGGCCCTCGGCCGCGACGCTCCCAAGGCCCGCAGGTGGCTGCGAGTCGTGGAACGGGCCGGCCTCGCGGTCCGCAACGGCCAGTACCTGGAGCTCACTGAGCCGGGCGCGTTCTGGCTTCACCTTGTGCAAAACCACTTCGCGCTGGACTACGTGAACACGCTATGGACCAAGGCACGCCGGGAACCGTGGCCGCAGGCAGTGGCTATCTGACCACCGGTGACCTGCGCCCCTCAGAACGGTCCGAGCCGAATGCTGGAATCGGGATGGACGGAGGCAGGGATGTCGAGGAAGCGCTACCCGCCGGAGGAGATCATCTCCAAGCGGCGGGAAGCCGGCCTACTGACCCCTGGAAAGGTGGTGCTCGCGAGATCCAGCGCTGTCGCGGGAGCCTCACGAGACTACCCTTGAATACCGGAATGTCCCCTAGCTACCCCGTAGTGGACAAGCTTCGAACTTTCACCGAGCTTGATCCCGAGACAATCGAGGTCCTGTCCCTCTGAGGGCACCGGCCGCGTCGTGCGCTGGGATGCGAGAGAGCGATGCGCGGCCCGACGCAGAAAGCAGTCTCGGCTACTGGCCGCCAGCGCCAGAGGCTTTGGCGTGCATCGCCGGAGGTGGGTTGGACCAGCTTGAGAAGTGGACCGTCCACCGGGGGCGGGTCACTCGTCTCCGCCTCCCGTGAGACGATTGCGAACGCCCAGCGCCGTTCCTATCAGTGGTCCTCAGCGATCACAGCTTCTCCCGTCTACGGGCCGCCAGACCTGACCGCGAGCCACCGTGACTCCGTCCACACTGGGTACACGCTTCGCTCGCTAGACACCCTCGTCTGCTTCGTGCCGTCTGCGTTCATCACGTAGATGCGGTACTCCTCGTCTCTTGTGCTCTCGAAAGCGATGTGACTCCCGTCGGGGGACCACGTGGGTCCTGCGTCCCAAACCGTGTTGTTGGTGAGGCGCGTTTGGCCCGTCCCGTCTGCATTCATCACGTAGATCTCCGGGTTCCCGTCTCGATTGCTGACGAACGCGATTCTCGTCCCGTCGGGTGACCAGCTCGGTCCCCCATCCAGTGCGGGGTTGTTGGTGAGGTTTCTCTGGCCCGACCCGCCACTGTTCATCGAGAAGATCTCGCCGACACCGTCGCGATCACTCTGAAAAGCGATCTTCGTTCCGTCCGGCGACCAACAGGGATACCAGTCGGAGGCCGGGTTGAGAGACAGGTTGGTCACGCCTGAGCCGTCGGCGTTCATGACCATGACCTCGTAGCTTTCTGGCAGCAGCTTCGGCCCAGTTGCCGCAGGGTGAAGGACCAAGGACCTCAGGGAGTGGAAGAGGATCTTCGTGCCATCGGGAGACCAGGATGGCCAAGTGTCTTCCTTCGCGGACCAAGTCAGATTGGTCCGTCCGGTGCCATCCGCATTCATCACGTAGATATCCGCGTTGGAGTCGCTGGCCCCCTGATACACGATCCGACTGCCGTCGGGAGACCAGGCAGGGAAGAAGTCCTGGGCCGACGGATTGCTGAGACGGTGTTCGCCGGTTCCGTCCGCGTTCACGACGTGGATCTCCTCGGTTAAGGCCCCCATCCCTTGCATGAAGGCGATCCGTGTGCCATCAGGTGACCAGGCTGGGTAGTCAATTCGCCCGCCGCTGGCCAGGTCGGTCGAATCAGAACCATCCGGGTTCATAACACACAGAGCGTCACCGCCGTGGCGCGGAGCCAGATAGAGGATGCCCCGAATCACAGTGAACGTTCCGCTGCCCACGACTTGGCCACCCACCGACACGGCCACCAATGCGGCAGTGGAGTGACCACCCGGTGTGGGCATCAACGGCACCCGGGCGGTGATGGCGGAGTCACTCCAGGAAAGAACGGAAGCAGGCAAGCCATTGAACGTAACCTCGCTCGTTCCCTGTGTCGTGCCGAAGCCACTTCCGAGTATCGTGACCTGGGTGTCCACTCCCCCGCTGCTCGGGACGCACGTCACTGCGTGAGCGGTAGGAGGGGCAAACCAGTCACATCCTGACAGGGAGAGGAGCAGAAGAGCGAGGCACGCCACCACGCGAAAGGTACGTCTCGCCACCTTGAACCTCCTTCTCTTCGCCAACTTGGCGCTGTCTAGCGTAGCACAAAGGAGGCGAGGCGTTAACCCCTGCACGCCGACAGCAACATGTGCATCTCCTCAGCCTTCGGCCACGGGGAAGCTCCAAAGCCGTCCACCGAGGAGTACCCGTCAGAGCCGAACCGCGGACCTCCTCCAGAAGGTTCTCGCTACGTTGACGTCAGGCGTACCAGCTAGAGCCGTGCCGAGAACGTCAGTCTGAAGGTTCTCGGTATGGTGGCGTCAGGCGTCCGTGGGCCCCTTACTTGCGCACGTCACCAAGCTCCCTGAGAAGTGGTCCCGACGTGGATGATGAGAGAACTTTCCTCCTGACCATCGCGTGGCGGTAAGAGGTAGCGTTCGCTGCCTTGGCTCAAGCCGTCTTCGACGTTCCAGGCCGATTCACGAGGCGGAGCGCTCTTCTCCGTACCGAGAACTCCGCTCCTGGTTAGGAATGCGTTCACCAGGACGTGCTCCGCTGTCGGGAAGGAGGCCGGCCGTTTGAGGGATTGGCCATCTCCGCTGACGCATGCTAGACTCGCTGTCGACGGAAGGGAGTACATGATATCGGGTGCTCCGAGCCGGGCTGATGCAGCCAGGAGGTGGGGACAATGGCCGAAGGAGCAATCGAGACCCTCTTGCGGAGCTTCGCACGGGCCCTCGAGAGCAGGGACTTGGAGAAAGCTCTCAGCTTCTTCTCACCGGATGCCGTGTACTTGACCCCCAACGGGCAGTTCACGGGCACAGCGGGAATCCGACGCTACCTTCGTTGGATGTTCGAGACGAACTCCGACATGCAGATCGAGGAATCCGGGGTCGGGATCCTAGCGTCAGGCAACAAGGCTGCCTTCGAGCACACCGTTCGCGGCACGTTTGAGGGTAGGAAGTGGGAGCTGGCCATGCTCTGTACGTACGAGTTCGGCGACGGCAAGATCAGGCGCATCTTGACGGTGTATGACCGGCTCTCGATGGCACGGCAGGTCGCCAAGGGCTGGCTGCCACAGAAGGCGGTAGGGGCCGTCATCAAGGCGTCGGAGAAGGGACTCCAGTAGGCTGCTCCTGAAGGCCTGCGCGGCAGGGAAAGCTGACTGTTGCGCAGACGCTGCGTTTGGCACGCAGCTCGCTTCCTTCGCCAGAGGTCTCAGCGCAGCCTAGTCCTCACTCTGGGCTCGTCTTCGGGGTGGGTCAAGGACGTCCCGGAAGGGGGGGCCCGCACGTAGCGCGGCGATCCGGGCCATCGCGACATCGTGGAGCTTGTGACCCTCGATACGGATCCGCTCGTCGCCCTCGGCCGTGGTGAGCGCTGCGTACGAGCGGAGCCTAGGGGATCCGAAACGCGCGAGTGCCCCGAGCGCCAAGGCAAACGCTGTAATGCAGATTTGAACGCGCTTTTGGGTGCATGTTGGGAGTGGAGAACGATCTTAGAACTCTGTCGCCGCAGCTGATGGAGGAAATCTCGTCCCTACCTCTGTTTGCCGAAGACCACCTGTAGGGGGGGGCTGGCCGGATGTCTCCGGTCTGGCACTTCGTGACAAGAGGAGCTGGCCCGGACGTCCATTGCCACGGGGGTGGGCCGTGGCATAATGGGAAGAGGTAGCACGGGAACCAGATCCGATGGGAGGGCAGTGTGCAACTCACACTCCGAGCGGCGCTGGCGCTTGCGGAGCCGCTGCGCAAAGCGACGGTGATGGCCGGCGCCAGTGGACTGGACAACGTGGTGCGGTCGGTGAACGTCATGGAAGTGCCCAACATCCTGGATTGGGTGCATCCTGGCGAACTCCTCGTCACCACGATGTACCCCCTGCGCGATGACCGCGCGGCCATCCGGGCGCTCATTCCAAGATTAGCGGAGAAGGGACTTGCGGGCCTCGCCGTCACCGTGGAGTCGTACCTTGAGGGCCTCCTTCCCACGATGCTGGCCGATGCCGATCACCTGGGATTCCCGCTCATCAAACTGCCCCCTCGCGTCTCGTTCGTCGACATCATCCAGCCGCTCACGTCGCGGATTCTCGACCTTCAGGCTGACGAGTTGCGCCAATCGGAGGCCATCCTGCGGCGATTCCTCGATCTTGTGCTCGTCGGCGGAGACTACGCGGATATCGCGCAGGTCCTCGCGGAGGTTGTCGGTCACCCTGTATCGATCGTGGATCGGTTTCGCCGGGTTCTCGGTAGCGACGGGGAGCTGAGCGGCGCTTGGGAGTCAATGTTCATCGAGAGAGACGGCGTAGGGGACGCGTACTTGAGGCCCACGTATAGGCCAACAATGAGTGACATCGAGGGCCACTCGGCAATGCACGCGCGCGTCGATTCCGGCCCCGACTCACTCGAGCACCTAGTGTGTCCGGTCGAGGTGAGCTCGTCAGAATTGGGCACCATCATTGTCTGGGTACCCATCTCACCCGATCTCGAACCGCGCGCGCTCATGGCCATCGAGCACGGAGCTACGGTGATCGCACTAAAGATGATGGAGAAGCTGTCGATCAGACAGGTGGAGCAGCAGTTCCGCAACGAAATCCTCGAGGGTCTCCTCTCTGACCAAGGAAATGCAAGAGAGAGCGCGATTCAGCTTTCAGAGCATCTCGGCAGCCGTCTGCGACCTCCCTATGTGGTGCTCCTCGTAGGTCCCGATGTACCGTCTGAAACGCTACTCGCTCAGAAGGAGCGGAGCGAGCGGAACAACGTCGAATCAAGCCTCCATCTTGCTCAGCGCTACATTCACGCCCTCCATGAAGGCTCCGTGTCTTGGCGAAAGGGGCCGTACCTTGTGGCGTTCTTTCCGCGGGAGCGTCGAGCGACTCCGGAGGACAAGGGGCAGTTGGTGGAGGATCTGGCGAGGGATTGCACTCGCATCGAATCGGAAAACGCGCCGCATACCGTCTCAATCGGTGTCAGTCGTAGAGCTGAAACACTCGACCTCTTCAGGCAGGCCTACGAAGAGGCCAAGCACAGCTTCGAGATTGGACGCGCTCTCGGCGGATGGGGCGCGGGCAAGGTTGCCCACTACGATGACCTGGGGATCTTCCGCTTGGTGCAGACCGCAGAGGCGTCGCCGACCGTGCGAGACTTTTGCCTCGACCTCCTCGGCCCTCTGCTCGCGCGCGATGATGCCCACTCATCGCGCCTGCTGGACACGCTCCGCGTTTTCCTCGAACAGAACCAGAACGGTGCCGAGGCAGCCAAGACTCTGGGCATCCACTACAACACCCTCCGATATCGCCTTGCTCGCATCAGAGAGACCCTCGGGCAAGACTTCGCAGATCCCAAGCGACGTCTTGCGCTGGAAGTCGCTCTCCATCTCTATCCGTTCCTCTCCAGGTCCCACTAGGGATCACAGATGCGTGGCGAGAATGCGCGACGGACCCCGTCGAGGACGCAGGCTGTTGTCACTTCTTGACAATACCACTGTTCCTGGTTGTCACGTTTCGCCATTCACACGGCAGGCCAA
>JAPLGE010000065.1 GCA_026390315.1 Candidatus Bipolaricaulota bacterium | reverse complement strand
CTCCAAGGCCAGACGCACGGCCTCCTCCCGGTTCGCGGCCCGGTCCCCGGATCCCGCAATCCGCTCAGAGCGATCTCCCCAGGCGGAGTCCACCGCGACGAAGACGAGGCCGACCGGAGTCTCCCTCGTCCCGCCTCCCGGACCGGCGATCCCGGTGATCGAGACGCCGACGTCGGTCGAGAGAAGCTCGCGGCAGCCGCGCGCCATCGCCCGCGCCACCCCCTCGCTCACGCCCCCGCCCCCGAGAAGTCGGGTCGGGACTCGAAGCAGCCGCTCTTTCACCACGTTCTGGTAGGCGATCACTCCCCCGCGGAAGGTGGCGGACGACCCGGGGACGTCCGTGATCCGCGCCCCAAGCAGGCCACCCGTGCACGACTCCGCGACCGACAGAGTCAGGCCCTTCTTCGCCAAGAGGCTTCCCAGTCTCTCCTCAGGCCGCATCAAGCCCACCTTCCACCACGCGCAGATTCCCCACATGCTGCGCACGAAAGGAGCGAAAAGCAAGGGACGCGTTCACCCGGCCGTCTCTTTCCGCCACTCGCAGCGAGCACAGAGGACGCATCCCCCGCAGTCAGGAGCCCGCGCATGGCAGGTCTCCCGGCCGTGGCGGACGAGGTGAAGGTGAAGCGAGGCCATGAAGTCGGGATCCTTGGGAAGGAGCGCGTTTAGCCGCCGGTGGGGGTCTTCCTTCGGGCCCACGAGGCCCAAGCGCACGGTCACGCGCCGGACGTGGGTGTCGGCCGGGAAGTAGGGCTTGCCGAACGCGAAAAGGAGGACGATCCCCGCAGTCTTGTCGCCCACTCCCGGCGAGGCGAGGAGCCAGGCCCTCGCCTCGCCGAGTGCGAGCGTTTCGAGAAACGAGAGGTCGAGCGTCCGCCGCTCGCGGACGATCCGTTCGAGAACCCCTTTGATGGCGAGAGCCTTCTCGTGTTGCAGGCCACCGATCCGGATCGCTTCCTCGATCGCTTCGACGGGCGCCTTTCGGACACGTTCCAGGGTCTCGAACCGCTCGAGGAGTGAGGCGTACGCCCGACCGGAGTTCGTGTCGGTCGTGTTCTGGGAGAGGACCGTCGCGACGAGCGTCCCGAGAGGTTCCTGGCGCGCGAGGTCGACCTCGCCGTACAGGGCGCGCAGCTCTGCTTCCACCCACTTCACTAAGGCCCGCGCATCCACGCCGGCGAGGATAGTGACGGCGGCGCCCCACGGCAACTGGCCGCAGGCTCTGAGGCGGCCTACAATCCGCCCGGACAAAGGAGGACACGTGATCCAAGCACGGTGCGGCGACGACCTCGTGGCCCGGTTGGAGGACGGAGAGGACCTCCTCGCTTCGCTCCTCTCGCTCGAGGTCGACTCAGGCGTGATCCAAAGCGGAGTGGGGATGCTGCGGAACCTCGAGTTTGGCTACTGGGACGGCTCCCAGTACCTCGTCGAGCGCGTCCCGGAGCCCGTCGAGCTCCTCTCCCTGCAGGGGAACTTCGCCCTCTTCGGCAAGGAGCGCGCGATCCACTGCCACGCGGCCGTCGCTCGGCGCGGCGGGGAGGCACTCGGCGGACACGTCCTGCGGGCGACCGTTCACAACACGACCGAGGCCCTGGTGCGCCTTCTCCCGGGAATCGACCTTGAGCGTCGAGAGGAGAAGAGCGGGCTTCGCGGCCTCTACCCACGCGTCCGCGCCACCTAGCCGAGACGCTCCGGGATGGGGCGGAGACCGTTCAAGAGGTCTCGCCCACTCATACGCGGCCGCGACTCTTTCTGAACCTCGAGGAGTTCGATCAGCTCGTCGGCCGTTCCCACGAGGAGCCGGCCCGTCTCCGCGAGGGCGATCGCGCCCGGGGAAAAGGCGCCGCGGCGGATCCCCGTGACCGCCGTGCGATGGATCTTCAGCCGTTCCTCGCCCAGCCGCGTGAACGCGCCGGGCCAGGGGTTCGTCCCGCGAACGAGGTCATGGATGCGGCGCGCGTCGAGTGTCCAGTCGATCTGGCCGTCTTCGCGCTCAAGCTTGGGAGCGAGCGTCGCCGTCGTCTCGTCCTGGGGAATCGGCTCGACCGTTCCCTTCTCGATCCGCTCCAGGGTCTCCACGATCAGATCCGCGCCGAGAAGGGCCAAGCGGTCGTGCAGCTCGCCCGCCGTCTCGTCGTCGCCGATCGGAAGGGAGCTCTTCCAGAGGATCTTCCCCGTGTCCAGACCCTCCTCGATGAAGAAGGTCGTCACGCCGGTCTCGCGATCCCCTCGGATGATCGCCCAGTTGACCGGGGCTGCCCCGCGATGGCGGGGGAGGAGGGAGGCGTGGATGTTGATCGTGCCAAGCGGAGGAAGGGCGAAGACCGATCGGCGAAGGATCTGTCCGTACGCGGCGACGACGATCACGTCCGGGTCGGCTTCCCGAAGGAGAAGGACGCCCTCGTCGCTCGACACCTTCAGGGGCTGTGCCAGCCGGAGGCCGAGACACGCCGCAAGCTCTTTGACTGGAGGGGCCTTCAGCCTCTCGCCCCTCCCCGCGGGCCGGTCCGGCTGGGTGACGACGAGCCTCACGTCGTGGCGGAGGGCAAGAGCCTCGAGGGCGGGGCAGGCAAACTGCGACGTGCCGAGGAAGGCGACCTTCACTCGTCTTTCTCCCTCTTCTTACGCGAGAACTCCTTGAGGAGGCTTCGCCGCTTCACCGGGCTCAGGTGGTCGATGAACAGGACGCCGTTTAGGTGGTCGATCTCGTGCTGCATGGCCCGGGCGAGGACGCCCTCTCCCCGAAGTTCGGCCGATTCCCCTTCCAGGGTCGTTCCGCGCAGGCACGCTTTCACGTGCCGCGCGACTGGCCCCTCCACGCCGGGGACGCTCAGGCACCCTTCTTGACTCTCGATTTCTTCGGTAGAGGTCTCGATGAGCTCCGGGTTCACCAGAATGTGCAGCTGGCCATCGACGTCGAGGACGATGATCCGCTGCGAGACACCGATCTGCGGCGCGGCGATCCCCATGCCCTTGGCGCGAATCATGGCTTCGATCATCGCCTTACAGGTTCGCTTCGTCTCCTCATCGATCCGCCCGACCAAAGCCGCCTTCTTCCGCAAGACCGGGTCCCCGTACTTTCTAATCTCCATCGGCCTTCTCCTTGCTTCCTCGGGCGGCCGATTATATAGTACGAGCCGCTATGCCACAAGAGAACGACGATCCCGTCTCACGGGTGAAGAAGGTCCTCGCCCTCGAGCGCCGACGCGGCTTCGCGAACGACGCGGTCACCTGCGGCCTCGAGGAGTTCATCCAGCGGAACCTCCCCGCGGCCCTTCCCCACGTGGCCAGCTACGCCGCCCTCGGGCACTTCGACCGCCAGCGCGCTGTCGCGCGCCTCGCCGAGCAGTTGGAGGGAACGAGCGAATCGGCCGACCTTCCCCCTCAGTCCAACGCCCTCCTTCTCCCAGTGAGCCAGGCGGCAGGAGTCGGCGAGAAGCGCCAGGAGGTCCTCGAGAAGCTCGGGATCGCGACCATCGAGGACCTCCTCACCTACTTCCCCCGCCGGCTCGAGGACCGAACGGCCTTCCGGACGATCGCCGAGCTCAAGCCCGGAGAAGAGGCCTGCGTCCGCGGAAAGGTGATGGTCGTGGATCACGTTCACGTAAGCCGCCGCATGGAGGTCGTGAAGGCGGCCGTCGACGACGGCACCGGCCTCGTGTACGCCGTCTGGTTCAACCAGCCCTGGGTCGCGAAGCAGCTCAAGCGGGGCGAGCGGATCGACCTCTTCGGGACACTCGAGTGGAGCCGCAGCGAGCGCCAGATGCGCGCGCCCGTGTGGGAGCCGGCGGAGGCGGGAAGCGAGACGGGACGGATCGTTCCCATCTACCCCACGACCGAAGGGCTGACCGAGCGTCTCCTGCGCTCCCTCATCGCCCGCAACCTCGAACTCTACGGTCGGCACTTCTCCGACTTGCTTCCAAGCTCCCTGCGCGAGAAGTACGGCCTTCTATCCAAGCCGGACGCCGTCCGCTCCATCCACTCCCCGCCCGACGAGCAGACGTTCGAGCGCGCCCGTCGGAGCCTCGCCTTCGAGGAACTCCTGCTCCTCCAGGTGGGTCTCGCGGGGACCGTCAGCGAGCGGGAGGGCGTTTCGCGCGCCGGGCCGGGCGTGCTCGCGACCTCTTTCCTTGCCACGCTTCCCTTCGCACTCACACCCTCGCAGCAGGCCGCCCTGAATGAGATCACGAGGGACCTGCGCGAGCGCCACCAGATGATGCGCCTTCTCCAGGGCGACGTCGGCTCGGGGAAGACCGTGGTCGCCCTGGCCGCCGCCCTCTACGTCGTCGAAGCAGGCTTCCAGGTCGCGTTCATGGTCCCCACCGAGCTTTTGGCCGAGCAGCACTCCCGGCAATTCCACCGGCTCCTCGGGAGCCTTCCCGTGCGCGTGGCCCTGCTCACGGCCGGCGAGAAGGAGAAGGGCCGCGTGAAGGAGCGCCTCGCCGAGGGGACCGTCGACCTGCTCCTGGGGACGCACGCCCTGATCGAGGAGGACGTCGTCTTCAAGAACCTCGGCCTCGTCGTCATCGACGAGCAGCACCGCTTCGGCGTGGTCCAGCGCTCCCTGATCGAGGAGAAGGGGAACAAGGTCGATCTCCTCATCATGAGCGCAACGCCCATCCCCCGGACGATCGCCCTCACCCTCTACGGCGAGTTCGACGTCTCGGTGATCGACGAGCTCCCCTGCGGCCGGGCGGGAACGCAGACCGTCTGGGTCGCCGAGGCCCGCCGACCCGAGGTGTACGCCGAGATCCGCCGCCTCCTGGACAAGGGAGGAAAGGGGTACGTCGTCCTCCCCCTCGTCGACGAGTCGGAGAAGATCGACCTCAAGGCGGCCGTGCAGGTCGCGGAGGAACTGCAGGCCTCGTTCGCAGACTTCGGCGTCGGGCTCGTGCACGGCCGGCTCCCCAGTCGCGAGCGAAACCAGGCCATGGAGGCGTTCCGCTCGGGCGAGGTCCGCCTGCTCGTCTCGACCACCGTGATCGAAGTGGGGATCGACGTGCTCGACGCCGACTTCATGGTGATCGAGCACGCCGAGCGCTTCGGCCTCGCCCAGCTTCATCAGCTTCGCGGCCGGATCGGACGGGCCGGCCAGGCCGCGACCTGCTTCGCCCTCGGCGACGCCCAGTCGGAAGAGGCCAAGCGCCGCCTGCAAGCCTTCGCCGCGCACCGGGACGGCTTCTCCATCGCCGAGGAGGACTTCCAGATCCGCGGCCCCGGTGACCTCCTCGGCACGCAGCAACACGGGTTCCTGAACCGCCTCCACGCCGTCGACCTCTGCCGCGACCTCGATCTCATGTCGAGAGCCCAGGAGGAGGCGCGGGCGCTTCATCGAGCCGGAGTGCCGCCCGAGCTCGAAAGAGAGGCCGAGCGCCGCTTCGGCGACCTCTTGCGCTGGCTGCGGGTGTAGAGACGAGAGCTGAGAAGAGGCCATCGAGTCGGCCATCTCGGGGCAGAGCCCTTGGCCTCGCGCGAGGGCCCGTCAGGGCCTTCTCGAACAGCCACCAGGGCTCTGGGCGGGGCTGGCAACCTGGCACCCCCTACGGGACTCCTCTCGAAGTTCGTTAGGAGGCTAGGAGATATCGAGACGCCAATCATGAGCTTTCGCTTCATCGGAAAGGCAGGCCTTGACCCGCCCCCGGTAGACAGTCCACTTCTAGAGCAGGTCATTGGATGGCGGCCCAAGGGCAGGAGCTCGGCCAAACAGAATGGGCTCGATCGGGTACGCTCTGCGGCAGCGGAAGATCGAGGTCAAGTGAGTGAGGCTGTTCCCCCGTGGGGAGAATCCGGAAGGGAGAGCCGATGAAGTCGATCCGGTCGAATCAGCACGTCTATGCCCTGTCCGCGGACATGAAGCCAGTCGCCACCGCTGTGCCGCGCGAGACGGTGATCTTCGAGACCTGCGACGCACTGGGAGGGCAGGTGCACTCCGAGCAGGATGTCCTGAGCGAGCTCGACTTCGACCGTGTCAATCCAGCGACCGGCCCGCTGGCGGTGGACGGGGCCGAGCCAGGAGACGCGCTCGTCGTCCGGATTCGGCGCATCGACACGGCGGATCATGGCGTCGCACTGACTGGACCGGGGATGGGCGTTCTCGGCGACGAGGCGTTGCGCCACACGACGCGCATCCTGCCGATCGAGGACGGCGTGGTCCGATTCGACGAGCTCTGTCTCCCCTCCAAGCCGATGATCGGGGTGATCGGCGTGGCGCCCTCGGAGGGATCGCATCCGACGGGAACTGCGCATCGCCACGGAGGGAACATGGACACCCAAGAGATCGCGGCCGGCGCGACGCTGTACCTCCCGGCCTTCCAGCACGGTGCGCTCCTCGCGATCGGGGACGTTCACGCGGCGATGGGCGACGGGGAGGTCTGCATCACCGGCTGCGAGGTCGCCGCGTCGGTAGTCGTCGAGGTTGACGTCTTGAAAGGGCGGGCTCCGACGTGGCCGACCCTGGAAACAGAGGACGCCGTCTACATTCTCGTGTCGCTCCCCACCATCGGGGAGGCCCTTGTCGAGGCGACGCGGCAAGGGGTGCGCTTCCTCGAACGCGCGCGCCGGACGAGCTTCGAAGACGCGTACATCCTTTCGAGCTTGGCGATGAACGTGCGGGTCAGCCAGCTGGTCGATCCCAACAAGACAGCGAAGGCCGTCATCCCGAAGCACCTGTTCGCCGGGGCGGTTTCTGAATCCCTCTGGGGCGCGGAGGAGGACCTGAACGTAAGCTCGGCCATCGAGCGGGGATGGAAGGACCGGCCGGTCGTCAGGAGATGAGGGTCCCGACGCGCTTGCCGGCAGCAAGGGCGGCGAGCGCGCCCGGCTTCGCCAGGTCAAAGACCGCGATCGGGATCTTCTGGTCGCGGCAGATCTCGACGGCCGCGAGGTCCATCACGCCGAAGCGCCCGGCGAGGTACTCGTCATACGAGAGCTCTGGGATGAGCCTCGCCTTCTTCCCCTTGCGGGGATCCTCGCTGTAAACGCCGGCGACGTTCGAGCCTTTGGCGAGGAGATCGGCTTCGATCGAGGCCGCGCGGATCGCGGCGGCCGTGTCCGTGGTGACGAACGGGTTCCCCGTCCCTCCGGCGAAGATGACGACGGCCCCACTGGCGAGAGCCTGGCGTGCCTTGCGCGCTGAGATCGGTTCAGTCAGCTCCGTCGCCACGGCCGACTGGACGATCGCCTCGCGGCCGGCCGCTACAAGCGCCGCCCGCAAGGCCAGGCCGTTCACTATGGTCGCGAGCATTCCGAGCGTGTCGGCCTCGACGCGGTCGAGCCAGGGGCTCCGTCCGTCGCGGAGGATGTTCCCCCCGCCGACGACGATCCCGAGCTCGGTCTTGGAGAGGGACGCGATGTCGCGAGCGATCGCCGCGATCGATTCGGGGGAGAGGGGACCCGCTTCCCCTTGAAACGCCTCGCCGGAGAGCTTCAGGAGCAGGCGGCGAGGCGCAGCCATCACACCCCTTCGCCGACCTCGAAGCGGCAGAACCGCTTGATCTGGACGTTCTCCCCGGTCTTCGTGCGAAGGTTCCCGAGGAGGTCCTCGATCGCGAGCGTGGGGTCCTTGATGAAGGCTTGCTTGACCAGGCAGTTCTCGTCGAGGAACTTCTTCAGGCGGCCTTCGACGATCTTCTCCATGATCTGGGGCGGCTTCCCTTCTTTCTCAATCTGCTTCAGGTAGATCGCCTTCTCCGCCTCAAGGTCCGCCGCCGGGACGTCGTCGGGGGAGAGGTAGCGGGGCTTGGTGGCGGCGACCTGCATGGCGAGGTCGCGCGTAAACTGGCGGAACTCCATACTGTTCGCGGCGAAGTCCGTGTTGCAGATGACCTCGACCAGAACGCCCACCGTGCCGCTGTGATGGAGGTAGGCTTCGACGCGCCCCTCTTTCGCCTCGCGGCCCTTCTGGGTGAGGAGTTCCTTCCCCTCTTCCCGCAGGATCTGCTTGGCCTTGTCGAGGTTCCCCTCCGCCTTGACCAGGGCGTTCTTGCAGTCCATGATCCCGACGCCGGTCTCCTCGCGCAGCTTCTTCACGTCTTCGCTTCGTATGGTCATGGCCGCTCAGTTCCCTTCGACTCCGAGGTCTGCCACCTCAAGGTTGATGGGCGCCCCGTCCGGGACAATCGCCGCCTCGGCGGCTACCGCGAGCTCGGGCTCGGGGGCCGCCTCCGCGGCCGCCGCTTCCGCTCCCTGCGGAGCCGCTGGAGCCTCGTCCTGCCGACCCTCGCGCCCTTCCAGAACCGCGTCCGCAATCCGCGAGGTGATCAGCTTGGTCGCCTTGATCGCGTCGTCGTTTCCGGGAATGGGGAAGTCGATCGGATCCGGATCGCAGTTCGTGTCGACAATGGCGACGACCGGGATCTTCATGATGTTCGCCTCGCGGACGGCGTTTGACTCGATGTCGGGGTCAATGACGAAAAGAGCGTCCGGAAGTCTCTCGAGGTTACGAATACCCTCCAGGTTTCGGTTCAGCTTGGCGAGCTCCCGCCGCAGCTGGTTCGCTTCCTTGTGCGGAGTCCGCTCCAGCGTGCCGTCCTCGATCATTCGCTCCAACCGCTTCATGCGTTGGATGCTCCGCTTGATCGTTTCGAAGTTGGTCAGCGTCCCGCCGAGCCAGCGGCGGTTAACGTAGTGGGCCCCGCAACGCTTGGCTTCGTCGGCGATCGTGGCCTGCACCTGTTTCTTCGTCCCGAGGAACACGACCTGCTTTCCGGCGGCCGTCGTGTCGCGCACGAAGAAGTAGGCCTTCCGGAACATCTCCACCGTCTGCTCGAGGTCGATGATGTGAATCCCTTTACGCTCGGTGAAGATGTAGCGAGCCATCTTGGGGTTCCACTTCCGTGTCCTGTGACCGAAGTGGACTCCGGTCTCCAGTAGTTCTTTCATCGTCAGGACTTCCACATACCCCTCCCGAGAATCCCATCGTTGGGTCAGGAGAGTATAGCGGACCGGAAAGGTCCCTTCAACGCAAGAAACCCCGCAAAGAGCTCTCATCTCCACTGGCGTCCGCCAGCATGGTCGGCCTCCACGACGGCGACTATAATGGAGGCGGAGGTGCGCGGACATGGTGGAGAGAGAACCCATCCAGACCGAGAGCGTCCACGTGCGCGACCTTCCTAAGAACGTCGAGGCCGAGCAGATTGTCTTGGGCTCGGCCCTCCTCGAGCCGGAAGGGACCGTCCCCGTCCTCATCGAGAAGCTGCGGCCGGAGCACTTCTACCGCCGCACGCATCGGGTCATCTTCCGGACGATCCGCGAGCTCTTCGAACGCGGGGAACCGGCCGACATCGTCGCGGTGGCCAACCGCCTCGAGGAGAAGGAGGAGATGGAGAACGCCGGCGGGCGCCTCTATCTCAACGAACTCCTCGACCGGGTCACCACGACGGCGAGCCTCGACTACTACGCGGAGATCGTCCGCAAGAAGGCGACCCTCCGCGCGCTGATCGAGGCGGGGGGGCGGGTCTCCGAGCTCGGCTACGACGAGGGGCGAGACCCGGACGAGGTTCTCGACCAGGCGGAGTCGATCATCTTCGACGTCTCCCGCCGCGAGGGGGCCGCGAGCTCCTACTTTCTCCTGAAGGAGTTCCTACAGGACCACATCGAGCGACTGGAGGAACTGCACCGCGACCCGAACCGGCACGCCATCACCGGCCTCTCCTCCGGCTTCCCGAAGTACGACGAGATGACCTCGGGCCTGCAGCGCTCAGACCTGATCGTCCTCGCCGGCCGCCCCGGCACGGGAAAGTCGAGCCTCGCCCTCTCCATGGCGAGGAACATCGCGCTCCGCGAGAAGGGAGCCGTGGCGATCTTCTCCTTGGAGATGGCCAAGGAGCAGGTCCTCGAGCGTCTCCTCTGCGGCGAGGCGCAGGTGAGCCTGCACCGCCTGCGCGGAGGGTTCGTCCCACCCGCCAAGTGGCGGGACATCGCGAACGCGGCCGGGAAGTTTCAGGAGGCGACGGTGATCGTCGACGACACCCCGGGCGCCTCGATCCTGGAGATCAAGACGAAGGCCCGGCGCATGTCCGCCCAGCACGGCTTGGACCTCCTGATCGTCGACTACCTCCAGTTGGTCGAAGGCGCGGTCCGCACGGACGTACGGGAGCAGGAGATCGCTCACATCTCCCGCTCGCTGAAGAAGCTCGCCCGAGAGCTTGACATCCCCGTGATCGCCGTGTCGCAGCTCAATCGAGCGGTGGAGCGGCGGGAGGAGAAGTACCCCCGCCTCGCGGACCTGCGCGAGAGCGGGGCGATCGAGCAGGACGCCGACGTGGTGGCGTTCATCTACCGCGAGGACTACTACCGCCAACCCGAGGATGAGTCCACGGCCGGCGCGCAGGGCGCGGTGAGCGAGGCCGAGATCATCATCGCCAAGCAGCGCAACGGCCCGCTGGGCAGGTTCCCCCTCGCCTTCCACAAGGCCTACGCGAGCTTCTACCCTCCGGCCCGGGAAGAGGCCCCGCCGTTCTAGACGTCCTCAGGGTTTTGCGGTCCCCTGCAAAGACTCCGTATAATCCGCTCAAGCTCGATCGAGCCGAGCACCACGAGGAGGAGACATGGGTTACCCAACGCGGTTTCGCTACACCAAGGAGCATGAGTGGGTCGACCTGGAAGGGAAGCGCGCCAAGGTGGGAATCACGCAGCACGCGCAGAGTGAGCTCGGCGACGTCGTGTTCGTGGAGCTTCCTTCTATCGGGAAGGTCGTGAAGAAGGGCGACGGCCTGGCGACGGTTGAGTCCGTCAAGGCCGTGAGCGACGTGTACGCGCCCGTGTCGGGCAAGGTGGTCGAGGCGAACGCTCCCCTCGACGCCGCGCCGGACACGATCAACAAGGACCCCCACGGCGCCGGGTGGCTCGTCGTGCTCGAGGTCGCCGACCCCGCCGAGGTCGAGGGCCTCCTCGACGCGGCCGCTTACGAGCGCTTCCTCGCCGAGGGCTGACCCGGGATGCGCTACATTCCCCACACGCAAGCCGATCGCCAGGCGATGCTCGACGAGATCGGCGTCTCCTCGGTCGAGCGCCTGTTCGACGACATCCCCGCGCGGGTGACGGATCGGTTCCGCCCCCTGGAGCTTGCCCCGAAGAGCGAGATGGAGGTCGCGCGAGCCCTCGAGGGCCTCGCGAGCCTGAATGCCGCGCCGAGGGAGCCCGTCTCCTTCCTCGGCGGAGGGATCTACGACCACTACGTCCCGAGCGTCGTCGCCCACCTCACGTCGCGGTCAGAGTTCTACACCGCCTACACGCCGTACCAGCCCGAGATCAGTCAGGGAACGCTCACGGCGATGTTCGAGTTCCAGACGCTCGTCTGCGAGCTTACGGGAATGGAAGTGGCGAACGCGTCCCTCTACGACGGGGCGACCGCCCTCGCCGAGGCCGCCCTGATGGCCGTGCGCGTCGTCGGCCGCCCTCGGATCGCCGTGGCGCGGTCGCTCTTCGGCCACTTCCGCCGGGTCGTTGACACGTACGCGTGGGCGGCCGGGATCGAGGTCGTCGAGGTCCCCTACACCTCCGCCGGCCGCCTGGACCGCTCCGCCATCCCGGAGGGAGTCGCCGGCCTCCTCGTCCAGAGCCCGAACGCGTTCGGCGTGATCGAGGACCTCGGCGGACTGAAGGAGGCACTCGGGGAGGGCCTCCTCGTGGTCGCGGTCCATCCGCTCTCGCTTGGGGTCCTCACCCCGCCGGGCGAGTGTGGGGCCGACGTCGTGGTCGGCGAGGGACAGCCGCTCGGGCTTCCTGCCTCGTTCGGCGGACCCCTCTTGGGCCTCTTCGCCTGCCGCGAGCGCTACCTGCGCCAGATGCCCGGCCGGATCGCCGGCCGGACGGTCGACGTCGACGGGACCGTGGGCTACACCATGGCCGTCGCGACGCGGGAGCAGCACATCCGCCGAGAGCGAGCCACCTCGAACATCTGCACGAACTCCGCGCTCTGTGCCCTCACCGCGACCGTGTACGTCGCGACCCTGGGGGCGGAGGGCCTACGCGAGCTCGCGCTTCTCAACTTGAACAAGGCTCACTACCTCGCGGAGAAGGCCGCGGCCCTCCCGGGCCACTCCCTCGTCTTCGACGCGCCCTTCTTCAACGAGTTCGTCCTTCGCCTCCCCTCCGAACCGCGGAGGATCCGTTCTCGGCTCGCCGAAGAGGGGTTCCTCGTTGAGGATCCGGAGCCTCTCGCCCGCCTCGGCCTCCCGCGCGCCCTGCGCCTGGCCGTGACCGAGAAACGAACGAAGGAGGAGCTCGATCGTTTCGTGAGAGTACTCGGAGGGATCCGATGAGCACGATCTTCGACCAGTCCAGGACCGAACGCGTGGGAGGTCTCTTCCCTCCGCTCGACGTCCCGACCAGGAAGGTTGACCACCTTCTCCCCACCTCTCTCGTGCGGACGCGCGCCCCGCGGATCCCGAACAAGAGCGAGCCGGAGCTCGTACGCCACTACACGCGCCTGTCGAAGATGAACTACGGGGTCGACGACGGCCTCTACCCTCTGGGAAGCTGCACCATGAAGTACAACCCCAAGATATGCGAGGACCTGGCGCGGATCCCGTCGTTCGCCGGCCTCCACCCTCTCGCCGACGCGCGCCACGCCCAGGGCGCTCTACGACTTCTTCACGAGATGAGCGAGCGGCTCTGCGGGATCGCCGGGCTCGCCGCAGTGACCCTCCAGCCGGCCGCCGGGGCCCACGGTGAGCTGACCGGGATGTTCCTCGTCAAGCGCCACTTCGAGGAGCGCAAGGAACCCATGCGCACGCGGATCCTCCTTCCCGACTCGGCACACGGCACGAACCCGGCCTCGGCGACGCTCGCCGGATTCACCGTCACCGAGCTGGCCTCGGGGAAGGACGGCCTCGTCGACCTGGAGGCACTCGACGCGTCGCTCGACGAGACCGTCGCCGCGATCATGCTCACCGTCCCCAACACGCTCGGCCTCTTCGAAAGCCGAATCCTCGACGTGACGGAGAGGGTCCACTCCGCCGGAGCGCTCTCTTACTTCGACGGGGCGAACCTGAACGCGTTCCTCGGGCGGGCGCGGCCGGGCGACATGGGGGCCGATCTCTTCCACTTCAACCTACACAAGACCTTCTCCACGCCCCACGGGGGAGGTGGCCCGGGCGCGGGTCCCCTCGCCGTCTCGGCGGCGCTCGCCGACTTCCTTCCCGTCCCGCGGGTCGTCCACGACCCGGAGGGGTACCGCCTCGACTGGGACGCTCCCCGCTCGATCGGCTCGGTCCACTCCTTCTACGGGAACTTCTCGGTCGTCCTCAAGGCCTACGCCTACCTCCTCCTCCTCGGAGACGAGGGCCTGCGCGAGGTGAGTGAGAACGCTGTCTTGAACGCGAACTACCTCCAGGAGCGCCTCAAGCGCACGTACCGTCTTCCCTACGACCGGCTCTGCAAGCACGAGTTCGTCCTGTCCGGCGCCGGACTCGCGGAGGGGGTGAGCACGCTCGACATCGCGAAGAGGCTGATCGACTACGGATTCCATCCGCCGACGATCTACTTCCCGCTTGTCGTGAAGGAGGCGCTGATGATCGAGCCGACGGAGTGCGAGAGCAAAGAGACCCTGGATCACTTCATCGCGGCCATGGAGACGATCGCGCGCGAGGCGAGGGAGAACCCGGAGCTTCTTCACGAGGCGCCGCGGCGCGCCCCGGTCCGCCGGCTCGACCAGACGCGCGCCGCGCGCAACCCGGTCCTGCGGCACCCCTTCGACGAGAAGGCGCCCTAGCTCGCCCGCCGGATCGCCTCGACGATCGCCTGAGCCACCTGTTCGCAGAGGGCAGTCTCGTCGGCCTCGACCATCACCCGGATGAGGGGCTGCGTCCCCGAGGCGCGAACGAGGAGCCTTCCTCTTTCGCCCAGACGAGCCTGCTCTGTCTCGATCGCCGTTCTCACGGAGGGCGCGTCGAGGAGCTCCGCCGGGTTCTTCGCCTCCACGTTCCGCAAGACCTGCGGCCAGAGCGGGATCTCCGAAGCGAGGTCCAACAGGTCGCGGCCCCGCTCGTGGGCGATCTCGAGCAGCTTGACCGCGGTGAGGATTCCGTCTCCGGTGGGCGAGTGGTCGGAGAACACGATGTGACCCGACTGCTCGCCGCCGATCTTCGCCCTCAGATCGCGCATCGCCTGAGACACGTTTCGGTCTCCGACGGCCGTGCGGACAAGCTCGATCCCCTCGCGGGCGAGCGCCCGCTCGAGGCCGAGGTTCGTCATGACGGTCGCCACGACGAGCGGGGGATCGAGGAGCCCCCTTCGGTGGCGGTGCAGGGCGGCGATCCCCATCATCCGGTCTCCGTCGATCACCTCGCCGTTCGAGGCGACGAGGAGGACCCGATCGCCGTCGCCGTCGAAGGCGATCCCCAGCGCGGCCCCGTGGCGGAGGACCGCGTCGCGGAGCGGCTCGAGGTGGGTCGACCCGCACTCTTGGTTGATCCGCTCGCCCTCCGGCTCGGCGTGAAGTGCGATGATCTCGGCGTTGAAGTGACGCAGGACCCGGGGGGCGATCGCGCCGGTCGCGCCGTAGGCGCAGTCGACGACGATCGTGTGCCCCGCGAGGTCGACTTCCTCGCTCTCGATCGTGCCGGTCAGGAACGCGGCGTAGCGGCTTGCCGCCGCGTCGAGCGCGCCGATCCACCCGACCGAGCCACGGGGCGGCGACGGCCGCTTGAGCCTCGTCTCGACCGCCTCCTCCTCCTCAACGGAGAGCTTCATGCCCCGGCGATCGAAGAACTTGATCCCGTTGTCGCCCGGCGGGTTGTGGGAGGCCGAGATCACGGCCCCCAGGTCGGCGCGTTCGTCCTTGATCAGGAAGGAGATCGCCGGCGTGGGGATGACCCCTGCGAGGAAGACGTCGGCCCCCGAGGCGGCGAAGCCGGCCGCGAGCGCTCCTTCGAGCATCGGACCGCTCACCCGGGTGTCTCGTCCGACGATCACCTTGCCGCCTCGGGGAACGAGGGTCTCGGCGGCCGCGCGACCGAGCGCGAGGGCGAGTTCCGGTATGAGGTCGTCGTTCGCCCGGCCCCTCACGCCGTCCGTGCCGAAGAGGCGAGTCACTTGAGCGACCACCCGCCTCCCAGACTGATGAGTGGGGGCCCGAACGCGACGGGGTAGAGGACCTCGGCAGCCGCTCGCACGCGCACGGCCTCGAAAGGACGGACCGTGTACGCGATTCCCGCGCCGGCGAACGGAGCCGGAAGCCCCGCTCCGAGCTCGAGGTAGGAGAGGCCAACGGACAAGCGGAACGCCGCCTCTCCCCACGCCGCCGGCTCGCCGAGGACGACGTCCACGCTCCCCACCATGAGGGTCCTTCCGTCCCAGGACACGAGCACGGAGGCGCTCCACCATCCGGGGGAGAGCCGCATCCCGACTTCGGCCCCAACGAGCGGTGGAAGTCCGCCGAGAGGAAGGCTCACCCGCAGACCGACGTAGTCGACCGCCCCCGCCTGACCGGAGACGAGCGCCAGGGAGAGCAGGAACCCCGTCAAGATGAGAAGGAGCGGTCGCGGGCGCATCGGTCGAAGTCTACCCGAGCCCCCCGTCCTCGCCAAGACCCTAGGGGACGAGCTGCCGCACGATGTCTCCCACCCGCACGTCGAAGGGCGTCGTCCTCACCCCGTATGAGGCGCGGTCGCGCACCTCGACGATGACGATCTCCCCCTTCACGCCCAGGACGTCGTAGGCGAGGAGCTCACCCGTCGCTGGGTTGCGGATGACGTTCGCGGTCGTGAGGACCTGGAAGAAGTCCCTCACGCTGACCCCGCGCGACGCCCCGATGTTGATGACGACGCGGCCGTCGGGGAGGACGTCGGCGACCTCACCCTCCGTCGCGGCCGGGCGCGAGGCCGCCCCCACGCTCGCCGACGCTGCCGCGGAGCTTCGCGCCGCGATGAGGCTGGGCGCGACCTCCTCCATGCCCTGGATCAGCCGGGTGACAAGCTGGTTCACCGCGGCGTTCGTGGCCTTCCCCACGATCGTCTCGTCGAACTGGCCACTGCCCACGGTGATCTCATTCACGAGGGGGATGGCCGACCCGCTTCCGGGCTTGATCAGGAGACTCGCCTGGGCGATGTACGAGGTCCCGTCCCAGAGCTTGACGGTGTACATGCCCGGGCTCATCTGGACGTTCCCGACGTCGCGCTGGTCCCAGAACCACTCCCCGCATCCGCCGGTGGTCGTGAACTGCCACCCCAACCAGCGCACGAACGTTCCCCCGCCGGTGTAGACCTCCACGCCCAGCCAGCCCGGCGCTCCCGGGTTCCTGTAGCCCACGTGCACGGTCTCCCCGGCGTAGTAGGACGGCTTGTCGGTCTGGAGGCCGCTCGCGCAGACGCTCGTCGCCAGGGGCTGCGCGAGGGCCACGATCCTCCCAACGTCGACGGAGAACCCGGTGGACCCCTCTTCCTTCCCTTGCGCCTCCACCGCCCTCAGGATCTCCGACGTATAGACGCTCACCAGACGCGCGGACATGCTGATCTCGACCGCCGCGCTGCTCACGCTGAAGAAGCCAAGGCTGAACGAGGACTGCTTCACGTCGACCTTCGTCACCGAACCGACGATCAGAAGATCCGCCCCGAGGATCTGCCCGGCGGCCGCGAGGTTCTCGGTGAGGCTCGGGTTGAGGCCCCGCTCCTGGAGCACCGCCTCGAGCTCACTCCGCTCCAGGACGCGCACGCCGCTCGTGACGAGCCTTCCGATCAGCTCGTCGGCCACCCCCTCGCCGACGTTGATGAACCCGGAGCCGCTCCGATCCTCGAACCGCGCCACCGCCACCTTGAGATCGCTGAGGGGAGACAGGGAGCTCGGACTGGGACGCACCACGACGGTCGCGACGAGGGTGTTGTTCCTCTCGCTTGTCTCGTCGATCCGGTCGAAGGGCTGGTCGGCTTCGGCCGTGATCGTGTGCGTCCCGGGCTCCGCCGTCCAGTGAACGCTCACCGTCTCCTGACGGCCGACGTCGAGGCCGAAGGGGACCGCGGGGCTGTCGAGCAGGATCCCGTCGACTTGGAAGCGCACGTTGAACGAGCCGACCGCTTGGTCCGTTCCCACGTTCCTCACCGTTGCCGAGAGCGTGACGGTTTCCCCCGCCGCCGGCCCCACCGGCTGGATCGAGAGATCACTCACCACGAGGTCCGGCTTGGAGAGCGCGGCCGGCGCGGCCAAGACGAAGAGCAAGAGACCGAAGACCAGTGCAGCCCGGTTCACCATCTCCTCCTTTGTCCCGAAGCCATCCTCTGGCCTATGTACACGCCGGGACCAAAGACAGTTTCACCGAGCCGCTCGGTCCGTCTCTCCCGAAGTCCCACGCGTCAGATCCCGCTCCAGTTCTTTCCACACGCCACTTTCACCTCGAGGGGGACGCGCAGCGCCATCACCGTCTCCATCTTCTCCTTGATCGCCCCCAGCGCCTCGACGCTCTCCTCTTCCCTCGCCTCGAAGACCAGCTCGTCGTGGATCTGGAGGAGCATTCTCGCCCTGAGGAGCCCCGCCTCGATCGACCGATCGATGTCGAGCATCGCAAGCTTGATCAGATCGGCCGCGCTCCCTTGGATCGGGGTGTTCACCGCGTTGCGCTGATCGAAGCTCCGGCGTGCGGCGTCCTTCGACTGGAGGTAGCCGAGCGGCCGCCGCCGGCCGAGGAGGGTCTCGGCGTAGCCGCGCTCCGTCGCGAGCCCGATCATCCGCTCGATGTAGTCCTTCGCCTTGGGGTAGGTGCCGAAGAATCGGTCGATGTAGCCCCGTGCCTCCGCCTGGGAGACCCCGAGCTCGCGCGCGAGCCCGTACGGGCTGATCCCGTAGAGGATTCCGAAGTTGATCCGTTTCGCCACGTCGCGGAGCCGGGGCGTCACCTCCCCCTCGGCCACGGCGAAGAGGCGGCTTGCGGTGAGGCGATGCAGGTCCTCCCCGCTCCGGAACGTCTCGATGAGGGTTTCGTCCTCAGAGAGGTGCGCGAGGAGACGCAGCTCGATCTGCGAGTAGTCTGCCCCGATGAGGACCGACCCTTCCGGCGCCACGAACGCCCGACGGATCCGTTCACCGATCTCCGTCCGGATGGGGATGTTCTGGAGGTTCGGGTCGGAGGACGACAGTCGCCCCGTGGCGGTCGAGGTCTGATGGAACGACGTGTGGATACGTCCGGTCTCGGGATGGATCGCCTCCGGCAGCCGCTCGATGTAGGTGTTCAGGAGCTTCTGGAGCTCGCGATGCTCGGCGAGCTTCCCGGGAAGCGGGTGCTGCTCCGCGAGCTTTGCGAGGACGCGCGCGCTCGTCGAGGGTCCGGTCTTCGTCCGCTCGATCACCGGAAGCCGCAGGCGCTCGAACAGGATCTCGGCCACCTGCTTAGGGGAGTTCGGGTTGAACCGCTCCCCGGCGATTTCGTAGAGGTCCTCCTCGATCCGTTGGAGCTTCCGTCGGATCTCGTCCCCTTGCGCGGCGAGCACCCCGCGGTCCACGAGGATCCCGTTCTGCTCCATTCGCGCCAGGACGGCCACGAGCGGCACCTCGACCTCGCGGAAGACCCGCGTCGCACCCACCCTCTCCAGCGCCGTCTCAAGCGGCGCCTTGAGCCGCACGACGACCTCCGCGTGGGCCGCGGCGTACGCCGTCGCCTCCTCGACCGCGACCGCGGCCATGCGCCCTTCCTTCCCGACCAAGCCGTCGTACGGAAGCAACTCCTGGCCGAGGTAGAACCTGGCGACCTCCTCCAGGTTGTGGCGCGGCTCTTCGGGGCGGGCGAGGTGCGAGGCGACCATCGTGTCAAACGCGATCCCGCGCGGGCGAAGGCCGTGGCGACCGAGGACGACCAGGTCGTACTTCAGGTTCTGGCCGACGACCCGCGGAACCTCGTTCTCGATCGCCGGTCGGAGCGCGGCGAGCACCTCTTCGAGAGGAAGCTGCGGCGGCGCCCCAAGGAAGTCGTGCCCGACTGGGATGTAGTACCCCTCGCAGGGCTCAAGCGAGACGGCGATCCCGACGATCGCGGCCCGCATGGGATCCCGATCCGTCGTCTCGAGGTCGAGCGAGAACTCCTCCGCCGCGGCGAGCCGCTCGACGAGCCTCCGGAGGTCGCCGCGATCGAGGATCGTGTGGAAGTCTGCCTTCGCCTCTCGGGCCCCCTCCGTCGGCCGGGAAGGCGCGGCCGCAAGCCGAAGCTCGCTGAGGACCGACTGGAACTCAAGCTCCCGCAGGAGCTCCGCGAGCCGCTCGACGTCCGCCCCGCGCAATCGGCAGTCGGCGGGGACCTCTCCCACAGCGACGTCGTCCTTGAGAGCGATCAGCGTCTTCGCTCGCAGGGCGTCGCCCGCGTGGGCTGTCAGACTCTCGCGCACGCGCGCGTTCCTGACCTGCGAGGCATTCTCGAGCACCGCCTCAAGCGACCCGAACTGGCCGAGAAGCTGAGCGGCCGTCTTCTCCCCCACCCCGGGGACTCCGGGGACGTTGTCCGAGGTGTCCCCGACGAGCGCCAGGAAGTCGACGATCCTCTCCGGCGGGACGCCGAACTTCTCCTTGGTCTTTTCGGGATCGAGACACTCGATTCCCCCGCCGGGCGCGCGGCCAGTCGGCTTCAAGAGGGTAACCCGCTCACTCACGAGTTGGGCGAGGTCCTTGTCCGAGGTGGCGATGTAGGTCGTGAGCCCCTTCTCCTCCGCGCGACGCACCAGGCTCGCCAGCAGGTCGTCCGCCTCCACCCCCCGCTCCAGGACGACGGGCACCCCGAGACGCTCAAGGAGGTCCTGGATCACGGGAAGCTGCGCCGCGAGCTCCTGAGGCATCTCCTTGCGCGTCGCCTTGTACGCCGGGTAGATCCCATGCCGAAAGGTCTTCCCGCCGGCGTCGAAGACCACGGTGGCATAGACCGAGGGGAAAGACCGCAGGATCCTCGAGAGGATCCGCCAGAACCCGTAGACGGCGTTGACTGGGCGGCCGTCCCGCGTCGAGAGCTCGGGGATCGCGTAGAAGGACCGATAGGCGAGCGAATGCCCGTCGAAGAGAAGGAGCCGATTCGAGTCGGGCTCCGACTCCCAGCGAAGAAGCTTCCTATACGTGTCCACGTCCTCCCCGCTCTAGGCCTTGAAGATCGAACAGGTAGCAGAGCGCCAGGGCGAGCCCGTCCGCCACGTCGTCGGGACGAGGGATCTCGGCAAGCCGGAGGAGCTGCTTGATCGTCGCCTGGACCTGGCCCTTGGTCGCGCGGCCGTAGCCGGTGATCCGCTTCTTCACCGCGAGAGGCGAGTAGCCACGCACCGCAAGGCCGGCCGACGCGAGAAGGAGAGCTCCTCGAGCCTCGGCGGTGAGCATCGCCGTGCGGGCGTTGGTCGCCAGGTACACCTCCTCGATCGCCACTCCCGTCGGACGGTAGGCCTCGATCAACGCGGTCGTCTCCTGGTAGATCTCCCGCAGCCTTTCCGGCCGGGGGACCGACGACTCCGTCTCGATGATCCCGCCCGCGAGCGCCTCCCACCCCCGCTCTCCCGCGCAGACCACGCCGTAGCCGGTCGTCGCGAGTCCCGGGTCGAGCCCAAGGGTGACCAGTCGGCCGCTCACGAGCGGAGGAAGTCCCCCAGCCGCCGCGGCGCCTCGTCCGGCGCCCGGCAGGAGTGGACTGGATCAGCGTTCAGGTCCTCCCCGCAGGTCGGGCAGAGCCCACGGCACTCCCGACGACAGAGGGGCCGGGGGTCGAGCGACCCGACGACGGCCGCCAGGGCCTGCGGCAGGAGATCGACGGAGATCGCTCCGACGGGGACGTCGACCTCGAAGGACTCGTGCAGGTCAATCGCCGACCGGAGGGGAACCAGACAGCGCCGACATCGCCGCTCAACCTCCGTGCGGATAGACACCCGAACGTACAGCGTCCCCAGCTGAGCGAACGCCTCCCCCGTCACGTGGATCCCCTCGCAGAAGCGCAGGTCCCCAGGAAGGGAGCCCGTCCCTTCCGGATCAAGATGGAGGTCAATGGGAAGAGACTTTCCTGGGTTCTCAAGGAAAACGGCGACGTCAAGTGGCATCGCTGCGCAGGCGGTGCGCCACGTCGGCCGTCCGCCGCCCCTCCTTGACGTCGTGAACGCGAAGGATGTCCGCGCCGCAGGCCACCGCGATCGCGTTGACGGCGATGGTGCCCTCGAGTCGCTCGCTTGGCGGGAGATCCAGGATCTCGCCGAGGAACCCCTTGCGTGACACGCCCACGAGAAGCGGCGCTCCCAAGGAGGTGAATTCCGAGAGGTTCCTCAGGATCGCGAGATTGTGCGCGAGCCGCTTGCCGAACCCGATCCCCGGGTCGACGATCAGCCGCTCGCCCGAGATGCCCGCCTCGACCGCGGCCTGGAGACGTTCCTTGAGGAACGAGCGGATCTCGCCGACCGGGTTGGCGTAAGACGGAGAGACCTGCATACTCTGCGGGTCACCTTGCATGTGCATCAGGACGGCAAACACCCCCATCTCGGCCACGACCGAGGCGAGGTCCGGATCGAACCGCAGCGCGCTGATGTCGTTGACCATTCCCGCCCCGGACGCGATCGCCGCCCTCGCCACCGCGGCCCACGTCGTGTCCACCGAGATCGCGACGTCCGACCGCGCGCGGATCCCTTCGATCACCGGACCGACTCGCTCCAGCTCCTCATCCACCCCGACCGGGTACGCGCCGGGGCGACTCGACGCGCCGCCCACGTCGACGATGTCCGCCCCTTCCTCGACCATCGCCAGGGCGTGCCCGACCGCGTCCGACACGGTAGCGTGCTTCCCGCCGTCGTAGAAGGAGTCCGGGGTGACGTTGAGCACCCCCATCACCAGCACCCGGTCCCGCTTCCTGACCCACTCCGCAAGCTGCTCCATCGAGCCCCCGGCGAGTATACCATAGCCCGCGAATCCATGAAGGCGTTTGACGTCTGGCCGTACGGCCACTACAATCCGTGACTGGAGAGGGGGTGATCAGAATGCCTAAGGTGCTCTTAACCACCACGATCGATTCGCTCGGGCGCGTCGGGGAAGTCGTCGACGTGGCCGGAGGCTTCGCCCGCAACTACCTCTTCCCTCGCCGGCTGGCCGTGGAGCCGACCCCTCACAACGTCGCCCGCTTCTCCCAGAGCAAGGCCGTCCAGCAGGCGGAGGCCGAGGCCGAGGAGCGGCGGACCCATGCGATCAAGCTTCGAGACGCGCTCGCCGACCTGACCCTCGTCTTCGTTCGCAAGGCGCACGACGACGACCGGCTCTACGGGTCGGTCCGCGCGGATGAGATCGTTGCCCGCGTCGCCGAGGAGCTTGGCGAACGGCTCGATCCGGCGCGGCTCGCGCTGGAACGCCCCATCGACACCCTCGGACCGCACACCGTGACGGTGAATCTCCACAAGGACGTCACGGCCGGGCTTCGCATCCGGGTCGACAAGGAGGGTCAACAGGAGGGCTAGCCCGCGATGAAAAGCGGGTGGGCAGGGGGTATCGTCGCGGCCTGCCTCCTCGTCTCCGCATCTCATGCGAGCGGGGACGATGTCTCCTTCTTCATCGACGGCGAAGCGGTCGTCCTTGAGCACCCCGCCCTCTCCAAAGACGGCCATCTCTGGGTTCCCCTGAGCGAGTTCGGCCTGCGGCTCGGCGTCGAGGCCGCCTCCATCCCCGAGGAGCGTTCGGTCGGCCTCCGCTGGGCGACCGGAAGCCGGTTCTTCCCGCTCGATCATTTCCCGGTCTATGAGGGTCTTGTCTACACCAGGCCGGACGAACTCGTCACGCTGGTCGGAGCGACGATGCGCTCGTCAGGCGGCCGAATCGACATCGAGGCGGAACCCACCCTTCTCATCGGGTTCGACGCGAGCTCGGACGGGTTGACGCTTCGGTTCAACGCCTTCACCCCCTGCGAGCCCGTCCAGGCAGCAGGCAAGAGCCTCGCCCTTCGCTTCTACCACTGCTCCCTCGCGACCCCCGCCCGCCAGCGCCGCTTCAGTGAGGGCCGGATCACGCTAGTGGACGTGAGCGCGCTGACCCCTCGTACGGTTGACGTTCTCGTCAACGTCTCAGGCAGAGTTCTTCCTCAGACGAAGCGTCTCGAGGCTCCCGGCTTCTACTCGGTGTCGCTCGGCTTCGCCCAGCCGCCCTCGGCGGAGACCGAAGAGGAGGTCCTGCCGCACGTCACCTACCGCGAGATCGAGACGAATCTGGGGAAGGGTCCCGTGAAGATCAAGTACCTCTACGTCGACCAGTGGCGCGACGACTACCGCCTCGTCCCCGCGGTCCCCGAGGCGGGGATCGGACGCCTCGCTTCCCTGAAAGAGATGGCGCGAGCCCACGGCGCCCTGGCGGGCATCAACGCCAACTTCTTCGACACGGCGACCAACAAGCCCGTGGGACTCCTCATCATCGACGGACAGGTCCTCAGCTCGAACTACGGGCGCCGCGCCGCCCTCGGCATCGACCTCTTCGGCCGTCTGGAGTTCTTGAACCCGACCGTCTCCTTGTTCCTGCGCCTCGAGGACGATCGGAGAATCCCGGTCGACGACGTCAATCGGCCGATCAGGCCGAACGAACTCGTGGCCTACAGCCCGGGCTACGTCGGCACAATCTCCCGCGGCGCCTCGCAGCCCTTTCGGGTCGTCAAGGTTCGCTCGGATCGCGTCGTCGCCGCTTCAGACACTCCTTACGTCGTCGCGGACAGCACCGCCACGCTCCTCGTCGCAAGCGGCACGGCTCGGTCGAGGCTGTCGGCCGTCCGGATCGGGGACGCGGTGAGCCTGGACTACGCCCTCGACGAGGGCGACCCGCTGATCACCGATGCCGTCAGCGCCGGCCCGCTGCTCGTCCGAGCCGGAGAGGACGTGCTCGACACAACGGGCGAGAGCTTCCGGCCCGACTCCTCGCTCGTCACCGGCCTCGCCGCGCGAAGCCTTCTCGCCACGGACTGGTACGGTGGACTGATCCTTCTCACCGTGCTCTACGGCCCGGGGAGCGTGGGGGCGGACTTCGCCGACCTCCTGTCTATTCTACACGCCCTTCCAGTCAGCATAAGAGACGCGATCGCCTTCGACGGCGGTCATTCGAGCTCGCTCGTCTTCAAAGACGGCGCGAGCTACCGGGAGATCTCGAGCGGAGGCCAGGTCGCGGTCGGACTCCTCCTCGTCTCGACGAAGCGATGAGACGTCTCTCTCGCGACATCCTGGTGATGGCCGTCGCCACTGGGATCTCACGCGTGTTCGGTCTGGTCCGCGAGGCCGCGATCGCGGACCGCTTCGGGACGAGCGGCGCGTACGACGCCTTCCTGATTGCGTTCTTTCTTCCCCACTTCCTCCGCGAGCTCCTCGCCGAAGGGGCCCTGTCCACCGCGTTCGTCTCCGTGTACACAGAGACGTTGGTGACGGACAAGGAGGCGAATCGCCTGGCGAGCAACCTCCTCTCCATCCTGATGATCGTCTTCCCGGTCGTCGTCCTCGCCGGAGTCTTCCTCGCCCCCCACTACCTGCCTTTCCTGGCGAGCGGGTTCTCTCCCGCGAAGCTCTCCCTGGCAATCAGGCTGGCGCAGGTTCTCTTCCCGTTCATCGCGCTCGTCGGATTCGCCGCCGTGTTCATGGGAATCCTGAACGCCCACCGCCGCTTCTTCGTCCCGTCGCTCGCGCCGGTCCTGTTGAACCTCGGGATGATCGCCGGCGCCCTGTTCCTCGGCGGGGGAGTCCTCAAGGAACCGATCTACGGACTCGCCTTCGGCGCCCTGCTCGGCGGGGCCGCCGAGCTCGTGTTGCAGGTCCCCTCTCTCTACCGGGCGGGCTTCCGCTTTCGCTTCGCCCTGACGCCGCTCCACCCGGGGATCCGCAAGATGGCGAGGCTGATGGCCCCCGCCGTGCTCAGCCTCGCGGTGACGGAGATCAACCTGCTGGTGGACAACAAGTTCGCCTCGCACCTCGGGGATGGGGGCATCTCGTCGTTGCAGTACGCGATGCGCCTGTTCGCCCTCCCGCTGGGCATCTTCGGGGTGAGTATCGGGACGGCCCTCCTACCCCGCTTCTCCGAGAACCTGGCCAGGAACGAGAACGAGCAGTTTTCTAGCCATCTGCGCCGCGGCGTCAGCCTGACCGTCTTCGTGCTTCTCCCGGCCGTCGCAGGCCTCTACGCCATCGGTCCGGCCACCATCCGGCTCCTGTTCGAGCACGGCAGCTTCTCCGCCGCCTCCACGCTGCGCGCGGCGCACGCGCTCTCGTTCTACCTGGTCGGGCTTCTGCCGTACGGGCTGATCTACCTGTTTACGCGCGCCTTCTACGCCATGGGGCGGACGACGGTCCCGCTTGTCGCCTCCGTAGCCTCCTTGGCGACGAACGCCGTTCTCGACTGGCTTCTCGTCGGCCCGATGCGCGAGGGGGGGCTGGCTCTCGCGACCTCGATCGCCGGGGCATTGGAGGTCGTCGTGCTCGTCGTCTTCCTCTGGCGGGCGATGCGCCCGGACGCGAAGCTCACGAAGGAGCTCGTGAAGGTCGCCTGCGGAGCCGGGCTGACTTTCCTCGCCGCTTGGGGAGTCGCGCGATGGGTCGGCCAGTCCTCCCGCCTGCTCGCCGTCGCCTTGCCCGCGATCGTCGGAATAGGGATCTACGCGGCCTACGCTCGAGCGAGCGGCCTCATGGATCTCGTCAGGGCGCGCGGCGGAGATCGCTCGGAGTGACGATGAGGCCCGTCCGCCGCGGCTCCGCCTTCGCGGCGGGGAGTCGCTCCACGTGAGCAAAGAGGCCCTGCAGGAACGCCCGCGGCGCCCCGCTCTCCTGCAGGAGGTCGACGAGACGTCCCAGACGGGCCAGGCCGTCCCTTGCCTGGTCGCGGGAGAGCCTCCCTTCCTCGAGAAGAACCCGGAGAGGTTCCCAGAAGAGCCGGCCGAGGGGAGAAGGCGCGCGCGTCACGAGCTCAATCGGGCTGAGACGGGAGGAAACCTCGGCGATCGCCCCGGCCGCGGCGACGTCGGTCGCCCCCTGTAGCCGGTCGGCAGCCTCCTTCAGCAGGCGCTCCAGCTCAACGAGACGTTCCAGGTCTTCCCCGCGACCGCGCAGATCCTGATTGACCCTGCCCCAGGCCTCGCGATAGCGGTCTCGCTGCTTGGCCCGCTGGAACTCCTCGTTCGACCCCAGGTGAGGGCAGTCAGTTGGACAGGCCACCTTCACGAGCCTCTCCATCCCACAGCAGCGGGCACACAGCGACCCGCCGAGCGGCCGGCAGCGGCGGCTCCCGCGCCGCTTGCCGCAGCGCACGCACGTCTCGGCCATCTCTCCTAGCCCGTATAGCCGAGCTCGGCTTTCGCCGCGGCGGACAGACGCTCAGGGCTCCAGGGCGGATCCCAGACGAGGCTGACTTCCACGTCGGCCCCCTCGAAGGCCTCCCGCAAAGCCTGTTCGACGCCACCGGCAAGCACCCCCGCCATCGGACAGCCCGGGTTGGTCAGCGTCATGTCCACGCTGATCTTCTGCCCTTCGATCAGGATGTTGTAGATAAGTCCCAAGTCGACGACGTTGACCCCAAGCTCGGGATCCATGACCTGCTCGAGGCACGCCGTGACCTGATCCGTCGTGATCTTCATCCGTCCTCCTTGACGCGAGGCGAGAGTATAGCCCGGAGGGCTTCCCGCTAAAACTAGAGCTCTGCCGCGGCCCGGCGGGCCCAGGCGTCGGTCGCGAGAAGCCGAGGGAGGGTCACCGGCTCGCTTGGCTCCCTGTCGTCCCACCGTGCGAGGATCGCTTCTAGGCCTCGCGCGATCCCCGTGAACGGAATCTCGCGACGGAGGAACCGCTCGACCAGGACTTCGTCCGCCGCGTTGATCGCCGCCGGGGCCGTCCCGGCACGTCTTGCCGCCGCGAGGACCGCGGCGAAGGCCGGGTACTGCCCTCGATCGAGAGGCTCGAACACCAGGGGAGAGGCAGCGACGAGGTCGAGCCGCGGAAGACCGGTGTCGACGCGCTCCGGGTAGGTGAGCGCGTACTGGATCGCGACCCGCATGTCCGAAGGGGCAAGCTCGGCAAGGATCGCCCCGTCGCAGAACTCGACGAGCGAATGGACGACCGAGCCGGGATGGAGAACGACGTCGATCTGGTCATAGGGAAGCGAGAAGAGGTAGTGCGCCTCGATCACCTCAAACCCCTTGTTCACCATCGTCGCGGAGTCGACACTGATCCGGCTCCCCATACTCCAATTGGGATGGCGCAGAGCTTCTTCCGGTCCTACTCGCTCGAGCGCCTCCGGAGGCGTGCGCAAGAACGGCCCCCCCGAACCGGTGAGGACAAGTCGCCTCACCTCGGACCGCTCGCCGGCCTCGAGGCACTGGAAGAGGGCGTTGTGTTCGCTATCGACGGGGAGGAGACTTCCCCCGCCTGTCCGCAGGGCTTCAGAGACGAGCTCCCCGCCAACGACGAGACTCTCCTTGTTCGCGAGCGCGATCGTGCGGCCGAGCGCGAGCCCCGCGAGCGTCGGAACGAGGCCGACCGCCCCGACCAAGCCGTTCACGAGGAGCTCGGCCTCGTCCAGACGCGCCAAGTCCGCGAGGCCGGTCTCACCCACGAGGACGCGAAGCCCGGGGAAGCGCTCCCGCAGGAACCTTGCCCCCTCCTCGCTGCGCACGCAGACTGCCTCCGGACTGAAGCGCTCCACTTGCTCCGCAACGAGACGGACGTTCTTCCCAACGCTGAGGCCGACAACGGCCAGGCGAAATCCCTGGCGATTGAGGCGTTCGACGACGTCGAGGGTTTGCGTGCCGATCGAGCCGGTGGACCCAAAGACGACGACGCGCCGGTCGCGGTGCGTCATCCCGTGGCAGGCGTGGGGACGAGCGAGGCGAAGAGGGCGTCGAGGTCGTTTCCTGCGATGACCTCACGCTTCAGAAGCTCGTCGGCGAGACGATCCAAGACGCTTCGGTACTGAAGCAGGAGGTCCTTCGCCTTCTTGTACGAGCGCCCGATGAGCGATCGGATCTCGCTATCCACGAGGGACGAGAGCTCCTCGGAGTGTCCGTCGCTCTTGACGATCTCCTCTCCCAGGAAGACGTCCACGTGCTCCCGTGCCAGGCTGATCGGCCCAAGCTTCTCACTCATCCCGTACTCGACGACCATTCGCTTCGCAAGCTCCGTGGCCTGCTTGAGGTCGTCGTACGCGCCGGTCGTGAGCTCGCTGAACACGATCTCCTCGGCGGCCCGCCCGCCAAACAGGCTGACGAGCTTGTCCTTCAGCTCTTCTTCGGAGACGATGTACTTCTCCTCGCGCGGGAGCTGGATCGTGAAGCCGAGCGAGCCGTCTCCGCGAGGGATGATCGAAATCTTGTGCACCGGGTCGGCGTTTGGCAGGAGCCTTCCAAGCAGGGCGTGCCCCGACTCGTGGTAGGCAATCCGCGCGCGGACCTCGTCGGTCAGGACGATCCCCTTCCGTCGGATTCCGGCGATAACCCGGTCGGTCGCCTCCTCGAAATCCACCATCTCGATCGTGTCCTTGTTGTTCCGCGCCGCGAGGAGCGCCGCTTCGTTGCACAGGTTGCGAAGATCCGACCCGACGAATCCGGGCGTGCGCCGCGCGAGAACCGACGGGTCCACGTCCGCCGCCACCGTCTTGGCGCGCAGATGAACCTTCAGGATCTCCTCGCGGCCCTTCAGGTCTGGGCGGGGGACGGTGATGCGCCGGTCGAAGCGGCCGGGGCGAAGGAGCGCCGGATCGAGGACGTCGGGCCGGTTGGTCGCCGCCATGATGATGATCCCCTTGTTCGGCTGGAACCCGTCCATCTCGGCCAAGAGCTGATTCAGGGTCTGCTCGCGCTCGTCGTGCCCGCCTCCCAGGCCGGCCCCGCGCTTGCGCCCGACGGCGTCGATCTCGTCGATGAAGATGATGCAGGGAGTGCTCGCCTTCGCCTTCTCGAACATGTCGCGCACGCGCGCCGCGCCGACGCCGACGAACATCTCGACGAAGTCCGAGCCGCTGATGGAGAAGAAAGGCACGTGCGCCTCGCCGGCCATCGCCTTGGCGAGAAGGGTCTTGCCCGTCCCCGGCGCGCCGACGAGAAGGACTCCCTTGGGGATCTCCGCGCCCAAACGAGAGAAGCGCTTCTGGTCCTTCAGGTACTCCACGATCTCCTTGACCTCGTCCCGCACCTCGTCGACCCCAGCCACGTCGGCGAACGTCACCTGCGTCGTGTCGGGCCGGACGAGCTTCGCCTTCGATTGCCCGAACGTGAGGGCACCGCCCGTCTGTGTCCGGCGCATGATGTAAAACCAGATCACGATCAGAACGAGGACGGGAAGCACCGTCGTCAGGAGGAGGGAAACGAACCAGTTACCGTCCGAGGGCCGCTCGTAGGTGACCTTGATGCCCGGGTGCGCCTTGATGAGGTCCGTATCGAGGCCCTTGCCGTCGGGGAGCACCACGCGAACCGTCTCTTGATCCCTGGCGGTCACGGTCGCCACGTTGTCCTTAACCACGATCGCGATGACCTGATCCTCAGCGACCAGACCCTCAAAGTCCGAGTACGGGATCTCGTTCGTCGGCTTGTCTCCGCCAAGCCAGTACTGAACGAAGATCAGGCCCACAATGACCATGACGGTCACGAAGGCGATGTTCCTCAGGTTCCTATTGCGTGCATCCCTCAACGGATCTTTGTCCATGGCCTACACCTCAGACAGTCGGCTCGAATTGTAGCACCGCGCCCCACGTCCGTCAAACTGCCTTCTGAAGGGACATTCCCTTTCGAGATCGCCTCGACTCACAGAAGACCGCGTCACGCCCTCGCGTGGTGGAAGCGACCCGTCTCTACCGGCGCCTAAGCTTCCTCCAGATCGGCAGGCCCAAGAACGGAGGCTCCTTTCCGCGCAGAAGGCGGATGATGTTCCGGCGGTGGGTGAAGACGATGAATGCGACGAGAAGCCCGGTCAGACCGAGAAGGAGCGGCGGGTAGTGGCCTCCGCCGAAGCGATTGAGAAGAACGATCGCAACCGGAACGCACAGGGAGCCCAGGAGCGAACCCAGAGACACGAACCCGCTCGCCAGGACGGCAACAGCGAAGACCCCCATCGCCATTCCGACCGGAAGAGGCGCCGCCGCGAGGAGCATTCCTGCCGCGGTCGCTACCCCCTTTCCTCCCCGGAATCCCGCGTACACCGGAAACACGTGGCCGATCACCGCGCACAAACCGCAGAGCACCGCGACGTTCCCAGGATCAAGCGAGAGAGGGCCGATTGGCAACTGGGGAATAAGCGCGGCGGCGACCGCCCCCTTGCCAAGGTCGACCGCCAGCACGGCCACGCCCGCCTTCCAGCCAAGGACCCGCCAGGCGTTGGTCGCTCCTGCGTTCTTGCTACCGTGCTCGCGAAGGTCAATCCCTCGAAGGATCCTTCCGGCAAGAAGGGCCGTCGGGACCGCGCCAACGAGGTATGAGATGACGAGAAGACCAACCAGTCCCACAGATCCCTCCCTATGCGTGATCCTGGCTCGCCGCCCACTTCCTTCCGGGGAGACGTCGCCATGTCCACGTCCGTGGCGACGCCGTGGCCGGCCCAATCGGCGAACGGAATTCGGATCTTATACGGCGGTCTTTCCTCACGCCAGACCTGCAAGCCCAACGCCCTTGGCTAAGCCGCCCGTCCGGCTGCCGCCCTGCCTGTGGCGTCGCCTCCGCGACCTCGGGCAGGAAGGACTCCTGGGCCCAAGAAGCGAGCCTGGGACGCCTGCCTTGGGGAAAGGCGCGGCCTGAGCTCGGCCATCTTTCTTCAAAGAGAAGGCCGCGGACCCTGCGGCCCGCGGCCATCGGACCTTCCCTTTCGAGACCCTACGGAAGCACGGTCACCGGAATGAGCACGGCTTTGTCTTGACCGTAGACGATCCAGAAGTTGTACTGCCCTGGTGCTAGGTTCGTGGTGTCGATCGAGAGCCAGTACAGGTCGCGGACGGTGCGGCCGGAGAACGTGTAGTCCGGCGGGGTCGCTGCCCCACCGCCCCCAGCTGAGAAGGCCAGCTCAGGCTGCGTGACGCGAATCCACGGCCAGCCGTTCGCCTTCCTCGCGTCCTTCGGGAGCTCGAGAGGCACCTCGAGCCGCGCTCCGGCAAGGGTCGTCACGGGCTTCACGTCGGCAGCGACGGCGACCCGATCGAGGTCGATCGAGTTCAGGGTGTCGGCCGTCCCCGCGAGCGGGCGCCCCTTCGCGTCCAGGCCGTAGGTGACGATCCCCCAGTTCGTGTGCCAGTTGTCCTTGACGTCGGTTCCCAGAGGATCTGTCCGCTCCATGCTCCCAAAGGTCGTGGCGTTCCCGGCCGGCCATCCCTC
>JAPLGE010000204.1 GCA_026390315.1 Candidatus Bipolaricaulota bacterium | reverse complement strand
TGGGGCGGTTGGCATGATGAACACGATGTACACGGCAGTCCTCGAGCGAACTCGCGAGATCGGAATCCTGAAGTCGATCGGCGCCAAGGATCGCCAGGTCCTCGGCCTCTTCCTGATCGACTCCGGCCTGATGGGCCTGATTGGCGGGATCCTCGGGCTCCTCAGCGGCGCGGGACTGAGCTTCATCGGCACGTCTCTTCTCGGCCGGCTGATGGCGGTCACGACC
This sequence comes from Candidatus Bipolaricaulota bacterium, assembly GCA_026390315.1. Taxonomy (GTDB): domain Bacteria; phylum Bipolaricaulota; class Bipolaricaulia; order UBA7950; family UBA9294; genus JAPLGE01. The sequence continues at coordinate 2,242 of JAPLGE010000204.1, read as the reverse complement.
TTCTCGCCGGCGTTCACCCCAGGACTCGTTCTGGGGGTCGTCGGATTCTCGTTCGTTCTCGGCGCGCTCGCGGGGGCCTGGCCGGCCTGGCACGCGGCACGCCTTGACCCAGTCGAGGCCCTCGCCGCGGAGTAGAGAATACGCTCGTGCGCTCCGGTGAGGAAGGCATCGGCGCCCGAGCGGCGCCGATGCCCCTGTTTCCGCTTACCTCTGGGTGCGCTGAGGAGCGCTTGCCTCGAAGGAAACGCGGAAGACAGCGGGAAGTCGCCGCCGCAAGCAAGGCCCTCTGAGATGTCCAGCTCCGGGAGAAGCGCCACGGCGAAGCACGCTCCGAGGAGGGCGAGGACAATGCACGCCTCACCGGCCACGAGGCCGCATAGGGCGGGACGCGACGCTGGGTGTCCTCAAGGTTGGTCGCCGGTTCGCCGCGGGCCTCCGCTGCTCGGCACTAGCGACACCCGCTGCTGAGGCGAGCCAGGACGGAGGAAGGAGAGTCCTTGCCTGACCAGATGAGACCAAAGGCCTCTTGGATCCGCTCAAGGACCGCCAGCCAGCCTGGGACGCGCGGGTCGTGGAAGAGCACGGCCGAGTCGAGGATCTCGCGAAGCGTTGTGAGGCGAGGGTTTGTGTGCGCGGCCAGAAAGCCGGAAGACCAAGAGACAAGGGGCGAGATCTTCGTCTGGCCGAGAGCGAGGCGCTCGATTCGCTCCGGCTCGAGGAGAAACGAGAGGAAGGAAGCGGCCCCCTCCGGACTACGGGCACCCGTTGGAATGCACAGGAGATCCGCGACGAGGAGGGCCGCAGGCTTGCCTCTTGCGGTCGGGATCGGCGCGGGGGTCCAGTCGAAGTCCAGTTGGGTCACCAGCCTTTGGACGAGCCAGTCCCCTTCGAGCACGAACGCGACCCTTCCGGAGAGGAAGGGGTCCGGCTTCCGCGATCCGATCGGCTGGATCGGCTCCGCGAACTCGGAAAGGTCCCAACGTTTGCGGAAGGAGGCGACCCACTCGTAGGCGCGGATGTTCGCTGGCTGATCTGGAGCGAAGCGTCCGGCCTCGTCGAACCACCCGCCGCCGAAGAGCCAGGGCCACGCCTGTGGCCACCAGCCGGGATAAGTGGGGACAAGGCCGATTTGTCCTCGACGTCGCAGCTCCTCGAGGCCCTCGTCGAACGCGTCGATGTCGGGCGGGACAGAACCTCCCTCGAACCGCGTGCCGACTAGGCTTTCCTGGTTTGCGTACAGGGTGACGATGTCCGTCGCGATCGGGAGGCCGTAAAGGAGTTCATCATGTCTCCCCAGTTCGAGGAAGGCCTCGCGAAAGCCGGCCGCACGCACGAGTGGAGGCGCGACCAGTGTGTCAAGTGGGGCCAAACCTCCCTGGTCCGCGAGATCCGCGAGGTGGTGATCCTCCAGGCCGACGAGGTCAGGTGGCGCCCCTTCTCCCTGTGCGCGCAGGAAACGCCCGAGGTCGGGGCTCGCGAAGCGGTCCCCCGTGGGGGTCATGACCACCTCGTAGGCCTCCTGCTCGGCGTTGAACGCCTGGACGAGGGAGGCCATTGCCTGCCACTCCTGTCCGCTACACTTCTCCCAATATTCGACCTTCGTGCGCGACACGACCCCTCCTTGAGGCGTCTTCCTGCCTCAGCAACAGCTGTCGACGAAAGGGTGTCAGCCCGGCGTGGCCTGACGCCCGAGCCGTACGTTCTTCCGGCGCGTCCTGGCGTGGGGCGTGCCGCCTACTCCCCAGAGATCGCTCCCACTTCCACAGATCCCACGACCTCTCCCGTCCGGTCGACGCCGCCGATCACGTAGATCGCGTCGAGTTCCTCGTCGGACGGGGCCGCGGCGGTGAAGGCGGCGGTGCGAGGGATGGTGAGCGGCGTCGCACTCTGCCAGGTGTTCGTGACCATATTCCAGCGGAAAACCAGGGCCGGATCGCTCCCGCCACCGAGGATGTACACCTTCCCCTCCGCGACCGCGCCGCCGGCTCCGCCCATTGGCTGGGGTAGGTCGATGTCGGCTCGCCACCCGTTGCCGCTGACGCTGTAGCTCCCGTTGAACAGGGAGCCGGGAGACTGCATCCCGCCGATCACCTGAATCCCGTCCCCGAGCGGACAGGCGTACGCCATGTTCCGGGCGACGGGAAGCGGCGCGAGCGGCTTGAAGGTGAGGAGAAGAGGGTCGAACTCGTAGGCCGTGTTGTAGTAGTTCCCGGCCGGCACGAACATCTGCGGGCTCTTGCTC
>JAPLGE010000055.1 GCA_026390315.1 Candidatus Bipolaricaulota bacterium | reverse complement strand
CGTCCCCTCGGCCGAAGAGCCCGCGTTCGAGCGCCTCGTGCGAGTCGAGGCAGACGAGGTCGCCCGCGAAGCGTTCTGCGATCCGATCGGCCACCGCCCGGCGTCTTCCCTCGCGCACGAAGAGATACGAGGCGCGCGGTTCCCCTACCGGCGGGAGGACGAGGTCGCGCATGAGAAGAGGATCCTCGTCGATCCGGGTGTAGTCCTGCCTCTCCATGGTCACGAATCCGTGATCGGAGGTGATCACGAGGACGGCCCCGCGGGACTCGCCAAGCTCCCGCCCGAGGGCCGCGTCGACCGCGCGCAGCTCAGCGGTGAACTCCTCGGTGCGCGGCCCGTGGACGTGTGCGATCGAGTCGGTCTCGCTCCAATACAGGTGGACGAAGACCTTCCCCGCCGCCCGCTGCACCACGTGGCGAGCCGTCACCAGCATGTCCGAGAGGTTGGTCGACGGGTGAAGCTGGTCGCTTGCGCCGTAGAGTAGGTTCGAGAGGCCGCTCCCGAGGAGCGAGAGGCGAATCATGTTCGTGATCGAGGACGTCTCCCGAAGGTAGAGCCGGTAGCCGACCATGCCGTGCTCCTGGGGAGTGAGGCCGGTGGAGAAGGTCGTCAGAGCGGAGACGGTCGTGGAAGGAAAGACCGACGTGATCGGGACGAACGCCCCCCGCTCGATCAGGGAGTGAAGGTAGAGGTCCGGGAATCGCTCGAGGAGCGAGGCGAGGTGATAGAAGCCGAGGCCGTCGATCACGAGGAGGATGACCCTGTCCACGGGCCCCCGGACCGCCGAGGCGACCGCGGCGTAAAGATGGCCCTCCGCCCCGCCCGGCTCGTGAAAGAGCGTGCGGACGAGGCCGGGGACGGCACAGATCGAGTACTCCAGGTAGTCAGGCACGACCGCCTTCCCGGCGGGAAGCCCGTCGAACGTCCGGGAACGCAGCCGTGCCTCGATCCCTTTCGCCTGTCCCATGCCCCTAGTATAGAGGTTGGAAAGGTAGCGCGCGGCCGGGCTCGCGGCGTCCCGTCATGCGTCGCTCGTCGAGCGCTCGATCGCGAGGCCCTGGACCCGCAGGTCGTCCAGGAAGGGACCGGCGGGGACGCAGGTCTCCTGCGGAAGGGCGCCGCGAGCCGCGATGGCGCCGGTCGCGAGGAGAAAAGCGATCCCAGCGATTGGGAACCCCGTCGTGCGCGCCATCGCGGAGAGACCCGTCCTCTCGTCGAAGCGATCGATCATCTCGGTCCGGACGACCACCTCCCGTCCCGCCTTCCTTCCCCGCGCCGTGACCCGGAGCAGGACGACGTCCGGCTCATCGAACGACAGGCGCTCCGCGAACAGGTCGACGGCGAGCTCGCGCGGCACGACCTGGGTCCGGCCGATCGAACGAGGCTCCTCATCGAAGAAGCCCATCTCGGCCATCGCGCGCACCTTCTCCGCGTGCCCACGGTAGCGGATCGTCTTGTAGTTTAGGTCCTGCACGCGTCCCCGTAGGGTCTTCGGCAGCGTGGAGCTCCCTCCCGACGTGTGGAACGCCTCCAGTCGGTCGAAGGGCGCGGGAAAGGAGATCTCCTCCACTCCGCTGAGCGACGGGACATGGACGACTTCCCCTCTGTCGATCACGGTCGCCGGCTCCATGTACTCGTTCAGGAGTCCGTGAGGCGAGAAGACGATCTGGTAGTCGAGCGGCGGCCGGGGCCTCTGGGGAAGCCCGCCCACGCGGATCTCCACCAACTCTGCCGACTCCATCCCGTCGATCGCGTCGGCTGCGAGGATGTTGACGAGCCCGGGCGCCAGACCGCAGTCGGGGATCACGGTGACGGCGCGGGCCTTCGCCCGCTCGTGGAGAGCGAGCTCCGCGGCAACGATCCCGTTGTTCCCTCCCAGGTCACAGAAGTGGACCCCCGCTTCCACCGCGGCCTCGGCCAGGGCGAGGTTGAAGAAGTAGGGAACGGCGCTGATCGCGACCGCGTGTCCCTCCATCGCCCGTCGGACGAGCCGCGGCGCGCTCGCGTCGAGCCTCAGGGGGACGACCCGCCGGTCCCGGAGCCAGTCCGCGACCCCTTCGGCGCGAGAGCGCTCGCGGTCGGCGACGACGATCTCCTCGATCGCCTCGCGCCGCGCGAGACTATAGGCGACCGCCCGTCCCATCATGCCTGCCCCGAGTACCAGGACCTTCACCGTGCACCGCCCTCCTTTCACCAATCCCACGCCCGATAAGCTCGGGCTGACCTCCCTTCACTCGTACACCAAGACGCGCCGGACGTCACCGACACCCGTCCCCACTCCCCCTCGCCCGAGTCGGCCGGCCCCGTCCGCGACTCGCGGACCGCGGCTCGCGTTGGCACGGAGGGGCGCTTCGCGCGGGGGACCTTTAACGCCCAGGCCGCGGCCCGGGCGCCCTCGCTGGTTCTCCGTGGAATCTCGCAAGAGGGGCGGGTTGCAGGCCAGCCTCCCTCGACGGACAATGGCGCCGTCCATTCCACCGACGTCGCGCCCTGAGCACGCCCTTGCCCACGATCCAAGAGCCGGGCTCGATCGGTGAGGGAGAGAGCCATCGAAGCCAAGGGACGTTCCAGTCTGACTGAGATACGCGAGGCGCATCCTGGGAAGTTCGTGCCCCCCGAGCGGGCGTTCGCCGCCACCATCCACCGGGGCGACCGCATCTTCGTGGGGACCGCGTGCGGGAAACCGCAGTACCTCGTGAACGAGCTTGTCCGTTATGTGGAGGCAAACCCCAAGGCCGTCTCCGACACCGAGGTCCTCCACGTGTGGAGCCTGGGGCTTGCCCCGTACCTGAGGGAGGAGTTCCAGAGGAACTTCCGCCATTCGACGTTCTTCATCAGCGGGATGACCCGCGACGCGGTGAACCGAGGAGTCGCTGACTACACCCCGATCTTCCTGTCCCAAGTGCCAGACCTCCTCTACCGCGGGATCCTGCCGATCGACGTCGCCCTGGTTCAGACCTCGCCCCCGGACCGTCACGGGTTCATGAGTCTTGGGATCAGCGTGGACATCGTCCGCGCCGCGGTTGACCGGGCGAAGCACGTCGTCTGCCAGGTGAACGCGGAAATGCCGCGCACGCACGGAAACAGCTTCCTCCACGTCAAGGACGTCGACTTCCTCATCCCGCACGACGAGCCCCTTCTCGAGTACGAGATCGAGGTGCCGGACGAGATCGCCCACCAGATCGGGAGATACGTTGCCCGCCTGGTCGAGGACGGGGCAACGATCCAGGTCGGCTACGGGCGCATCCCGAACGCCATTCTCGCAAACCTCCGCGGGAAGAAGCACCTCGGAGTGCACACCGAGCTTCTCTCCGACGGGATCGTCGAGCTGATGAAGGAGGGGGTGATCGACAACACCGAGAAGCCGATCATCCGTAACAAGACGGTCGCCGCGTTCTGCATGGGCAAGCGCTCGACCTACGAGTTCCTCTCCGACAACCCCGCGATCGAGTTCCGGCCGGTCGAGTACACGAACAGCCCCTCCACCATCGCCCAGATCCGGAAGATGACCGCGATCAACACCTCCCTGGAGATCGACCTGACCGGCCAGGCGACGGCGGAGTCGCTCGGGAAGCTCTTCTACAGCGGAATCGGCGGACAGGCGGACTTCATGCGCGGGGCCATCCTCGCCCCGGAAGGAAAGTCGATTCTCGTTCTAGAGTCGACGGCGAAAGACGGGGAGGTCTCGCGGATCGTCCCCGCCCTCTCCGAGGGCGCGGGGGTGACCCTGACCCGCGGTGACGTCCACTACGTGGTAACCGAGTACGGGATCGCCTACCTCCATGGGAAGAACACGCGGGAGCGGGCGATGGAACTCATCTCGGTCGCCCACCCCAAGTTCCGCCCCTGGCTCCTCAAGGAGGCGAAGGCACGGAACCTGATCTACCAAGACCAGGCGTACATCCCCGGCGAGAAGGGCCAGTACCCCGAGGAACTGGAGACGCTTCGAACGACGAGGAAGGGACTGGAGATCCTCCTCCGGCCGGTGCGGATCGCCGACGAGCCTCTGCTCAAGGAGTTCTTCCACTCTCTGTCTGACCAGTCCATCTACCGACGCTTCATCTCGGTGCGTACGGACATGCCTCACGAGCGGCTGCAGGAATTCGTGGTGATCGACTACACGAAGGAGACCGTGATCCTGGCCGTGATCGAGCACGAAGAACAACCGATTGTCATCGGAGTGGGGCAGTACGGAATCGACGAAAGCACCCACACGGCCGAGGTCGCCCTCGTCGTGCGCGACGACCACCAGAACCAGGGCGTCGGGACCGAGCTCCTCTCGTACCTCACCTACCTGGCGAAGCGGAAGGGACTGCTCGGGTTCTCCGCGGAGGTGTTGGTCGACAACCAGGCGATGCTTCACCTGTTCGAGCAGGGAGGGTTCGCCATCGAGAAGCGGCGGGACGCGGGGGTCTATGAGCTCAAGATGCTGTTTGGGTGAAGCTATGACGACAGGAATGGCCATCCAGTCGCTTTTCGAACCGCGGTCGGTCGCGGTGATCGGCGCCTCGCAGGACAAGGCCAAGATCGGCTACCGGATCGTGGAGAACATCGTCGCGAGCGGCTACGTTGGACGGCTCTACCCGGTGAACCCCAAGGGCGGGGAGATCCTGGGGCACAGGATGCTCCGAGATCTGGCCGAGGCGGACGGGCCCGTCGACATGGCCGTGATCGCCATTCCGGCAGCCCACGTCTTTTCGGCCGTGGAGAGCTGCGCCGCGCAGGGGGTCAAGAACGCCGTCATCATCACCTCGGGGTTCTCCGAGGTCGGAAACGCCGACGAGGAGAAGCGGATCGCCCGCTTGGCTCGCGAGCACGGCATGCGGGTCCTCGGGCCGAACATCTTTGGCATCTACTCGTCTTCGGTCTCCCTCGACGCCACATTCGGGCCCGGCGGGATCCTCCCCGGCCGTGTGGCGATCGTGACTCAGAGTGGAGCCCTCGGAATCGCCATGATCGGGAAGACCGCCGCCGAGTCTCTCGGCCTTTCGGCTCTCGTCTCCACGGGGAACAAGTCGGACATCGACGAGTCGGACCTGCTCGAGTACCTGGAAGGGGATCCCCGCACGAAGGTCATCCTCCTCTACATCGAGGGGGTGAAGCGAGGAGACCGCCTCGTCGAGACGTTGAAGCGGGTCACGCGCCAGAAGCACGTCGTGGTGATCAAGTCGGGCCGATCGAGGCGGGGAGCCGTGGCGGCCGCTTCGCACACCGGATCGCTAGCCGGAGCCGACGAGATCTTCGACAGCGTGATGCGCCAGTGCGGGGTCCTCCGTGCAGAGAGCGTCCAGGAGGCCTTCGATTGGGCGCGGTTCCTCGCCGACGCCGTGCTGCCGGCGGGGAAAGAGACCGTGATCATCACGAACGGCGGCGGAATCGGCGTGCTCGCCTCGGACGCCTGCGAGAAGGACGGGGTCGAGCTCTACGATGATCCCAACGAGCTCAAGGAAGCGTTCTCCTCCGTCATCCCAGACTTCGGCTCGACCAAGAATCCGATCGACCTGACCGGGCAGGCGACCGCGAACGACTACGCGCGAGCCCTCCAGGTGGCCTTGGAGCGGGACGAGATCCACGCCGTGCTCGCGCTGTACTGCGAGACGGCCCTGTTCGACACGCAGGAGTTCGCCCGCCTCCTCGAGGACGTGTACGGACGCTACCGGTCAAGGAAGCCGATCCTCTTCTCCCTCTTCGGGGGCGAGAAGATCGAGAAGGCCATCCACGGGCTGCGCCGCCAAGGGATCCCGGTCTTCGCGGACGTGTACGAGGCGGTCTCCTGCCTGGGAGCCTTGTACCGCTCCTGGCGCTACCTGCGGGAGCCTGAGGATCGCCCCGAGCCGATGGTCATCGACCGGACAGCCGTAGAGGGAATCCTCGACGGGGCGCGGCGCGAGGACCGCGGTTTCCTGCTCGCGAACGAGGTCCAGCAGGTCGCGGCGATCCTGGGGATCGAGATGCCTCGTTCGATCGTCGCGAGCAGCCTCGACGAGGCGGTGCGGGCCGCCAAACAGATCGGCTACCCCGTCGTGATGAAGGTCGTCTCCAAGGACATCCTGCACAAGAGCGACGCGGGCGGGGTCGCCCTGGACCTTGAGAACGACGGAGAGGTGATCGACGCGTACCAGGCGATCCTGCGGAGCTGCCGCGCGTACAAGCCAGACGCGATCATCGCGGGTGTCGAGGTGGTGCAGATGGTCCGCCCGGGCGTCGAGACGATCCTCGGGGCGCGACAGGACCCTTCGTTCGGGCCTGTCGTCATGTTCGGGCTCGGCGGGATCTACGTCGAGGTGATGAAGGACGTCTCCTTCCGCGCGGCGCCCGTCTCGCGCAGGGAAGCCCAGGAGATGATCGCCTCGATCCGCTCCTACCCACTGCTCTTGGGAGTGCGAGGCGAGAAGCGCAAGGAGATCGAGGGGATCGTTGACGTAGCCATCAAGCTCGGCCACGTGATCGACCAGTGCCGCGACCTCACGGACATCGAGATCAATCCGCTCGTCGTCTACGACCACGGCGAAGGGGTCAAGGCCGTTGACATGAGGATTCTGTTCCGCCACCCGGGGGAGGTGAGGTAAGGTGAAGCCACTGATCATCGCATCGACGCGGAAGAATGCGGGGAAGACGAGCGTGCTCGTCGGCCTCGCCGGCGCCCTGCAGAAGAAGGTCGGGTACATCAAGCCGCTCGGCGACCGCTTCCTTTACCGCAAGAAGCGCCTATGGGACTACGATGCCGCCCTGTTCGTAAGCCTCTTCCACCTCGACGACCAGCCGGAGCGGATCAGCATCGGGTTTGACCACTCCAAGCTCCGCTACATGTACGACCGCTCGTCGATCACGCGGGAGATGAAGCGGATGATGGAGGAGGTGGGAAAGGGGAAGGACCGCCTCTTCGTGGAGTGCGGAAAGGACCTGACGTACGGCGCCTCCGTCTACCTCGACCCCCTCACCCTCTCTCAGGCGACGGGAAGCCAGGTCGTCGTCGTGACCGGAGGGGAGGAGGACGAGATCGCGGACGACCTCGCCTTCCTCAGGCGCTTCGTGGGAGCCGATGAAGCGCACGTGGGCGGAGTCATCATCAACAAGGTGAAGAGGCTCGACGACTTCCGCACCTCCCACCTCCCGGAGATCAACGAGCTCGGGGTCCGCGTCCTGGGAATCATCCCCTACGAGCCAGAGCTGACCACTCTCTCTGCGAGCACCGTGGCGGAGAAGCTCTTCGCACGCGTCATCGCCGGTGAGAGGGGGCTTCACAAGACCATCCGCAACGTGTTCGTGGGGGCGATGTCGGTGGGCGCCCTTGAAACGAAGCCCGTGTTCTCGAAGCCCGACAAGCTGATCCTGACGAGCGGCGACCGGAGCGACCTTGTCCTCGCCGCGCTGGAGGCCGGAGGGACGTCGTGCATCGTCCTGACCCACAACATCGTGCCTCCATCCAACGTGACCGCCGAGGCGAACGAGCGGGACATTCCGATCCTTCTCGTGCCGGACGACACCTACGCGGCAGCGATTCAGGTGGTGAACCTCGAGCCGCTCCTCACCGCGGCCGACACAGACAAGATCGGCCTCCTCACCCGACTCGTCGAGCAGCACGTTGACCTCGAGGCGATCGAGGCGCTCTAGGCCTTCGTCTTCGTCGAAGGCCTCCCGGCCGCGCGAACGCCGAGTTGCCACTTCCGCCGCGGTCAGGAGAGAGACGCTCGAGGGGACGTCGCGCGGCGCCCGACGCTCGGCTAAGCTTCTCCCGTGGCTCGAAAAGGGTTCGACGTCGCCGTGATCGGAGCCGGGCCGGCGGGGATGACCGCGGCCTACCATGCCGCACGGCAGGGCCGCCGCGTCCTCCTCATCGACCGGAAGCGGCCGCCCGGAGAGAAGATCCTTCTTTCCGGCGGAGGGCGCTGCAACGTCCTCCCGATCGTCGTCGACCCCGCGTCATACACGACCGACTCTTCTCTCCACACCCTGCGCAAGATCCTCCTCTCCTGGCCCCTTTCCGAAGTCCAAGCCTTTCTCGAAGGGCCGGTCGGCCTGCGCCTGACCGAAGACCGGAAGACGGGGAAGATCTACCCCTTCGCGGGAGGGGGAAAGGAAGTCCGCGACCGCCTCCTTGCGGCCGCAAAGGCGGCCGGCGCGGAGCTCCGCACGGGTCGCTGCGTCGTGGAGGTTGCGCCGAGCGAGCGGAGGTCGGTCATCCTGGAAGGCGGAGAAGGGATCCTCGCGGACCGGGTGATCCTGGCGACGGGAGGCCTTTCCTATCCCGAGACCGGAAGCGACGGCATCGGGCTTGAGATCGCGCGCCGCCTCGGCCATTCCGTCGTGGAGGCCTACCCAGCTCTCGTCGCCCTGCGCAGCCGGAACGTCGCGCACCACGCCCTCGCCGGCCTCTCGCTCGAGGTCATCCTGCGCATCGGAGAGGGGCAGAGTCGCACCGAGGCAAGAGGGGACTTCCTGTTCACGCACCGTGGCTACAGCGGTCCCGTCGTCCTGAACCTCGCCCACCGCGCATCGCGCGCCCTCCTGGCGGGTGAGCGCCCCCCGATCACGGTCTCCTGGGGCGGCAAGGCCGAGCAGGAGTGGAAAGAGATCCTCTCCGCCCCCGGAAAGAAGAGCCTTCACGGGCTTCTCAGAGAAGAGCTCCCCGATCGTCTCGTTCGGGTCCTCCTAGAGGAGCTTGGCCTCTCCTCTCGCCGCGCCGCCGAACTCCGCGGTCCGGAGAGGCGGGGTCTCGTGCAGGCGCTCACCACCTACCTCCTCACCTGGCGGCGGACGGGGGGATTCGACGAGGCCGAAGTGACCGGCGGGGGGGTCCCGCTCGCGGAGGTCGATCCCAAGACCCTGGAGAGCCGCGTCGCCCCGCGGGTCCACTTCGCGGGCGAGGTCCTCGACGCCTTCGGCCCGATCGGCGGAACAAACTTCCTGTGGGCGTTCGTCACCGGGAAGTTGGCGGGCAAGGGCGCGGCCGGCTGATCGTGTGGGTGAATCCCGGGGAGGACACGTGGGACGTTGCAGGGTGTCGCCTGATCCCTCGTCGAGTGCCGGGCGGCGTTGGCAACGTCCCCAGATCGACGTTTCATAGAAGGCGCGACCAAGGTCGGAATCTCCCAGGAGGCCGTGGCGACCGCGGCCGGGTGGTGAGAAGAGGAGGCCGGAGGAGAGACCTTAGCAAGAAGCGAGCTTCCCAAGGTCTTTACCTCCTTGAGAACGCGGCGGAAGCCCTGTGCCCTCCTGAGGCTTCCGCCGCTCGCCTTTCTCGGGCCTTTGGATTCCCTCCGCAGGACTCCGGCGCCGCAGGCGGAAGAGGGGCGCCCCACGAGAAACAAGAAGGCCTGTCCCGCGCCAGACTCCGCTCGGTGACAGGCCCAGACTCCGTCTACTTTTTCTCTTCTTTCTCGAGGTACTGAAGGATCGCGTCGACGACCAGGTAGTTGATCGACCGATCGCGCTTCTCGGAGAGCCGAATCAGTCTCTCGACCGGCTTTTCCTCCATCTTCTTCTGTGGAATGTAGATGGAGAGCTTATCAAGGATCTCCTTCTTCGCCATACCGTTCACCCCCTCATCAAGGAACTAGTTTCAGCGTCTTCCTATTTGTTTGTCACTGAATCCGTGTTGCTTCATAGCATAGCAAGTCTCCCGTGCCATTCCATACCAAGAACCGGTAATCCTCATGAAAGAAACCTGGAAAGAGGCGCGGGGAACCGCCCCTGCTTCGTGCAGACGAGCGAGCGACGCGAGCCCAAAAGAAGGAGGAATCCGCCTGGGATGAATCCGCGCTGAGCGGCGAGGAGAACCGGCCCCGGATTTGACCCTCAACGCTCGAAAGCTATAATGGATCGAGCTTCTGTGAAGGGGTGAGAGATCATGAAGAGACCAGGTCAATTCCGCTTGTTCCCAGTGGGGATGCTCATGTTCCTCCTTGCCGGGTGGCTCGCCGGCTGCTCCTTCTTCGGCGGAACCGCGGCGAAGGTCGAGGTCTCCCCGCCGGAGGGCATCATCCCGCTGATCGTGACCTTCGACGGGACGGCCTCGACCGGCTCCGGCGGGATCAGCACCTACCACTGGACCTTCGGGACCGGAGACGAGTCGTACCAGCCGAAGGGCACGTACGCGTACAACCGCGCAGGGACGTTCACGCTGACGCTGACGGTCCGGTCCGCGGACGGCTCGACCGCAACGAAGTCCTTGGAGATCGTTGTCGCCCCGGCCGTTTGGATCACAGACTCCAACCTCTCCCGGGTGTACAAGCTCGACATGGACGGGAACGTCCTTCTCTCCTTCGCCGCGCCTGGACCGCAGCCCCAAGGGATCGCCGTCGCCGAGGCTGACGGCCAAACCTGGCTCTTCCTCGCCTGTCAAGGAGAGGGAACCCAAAGGATCTACCGACTCGATCCGAGCGACGGCGACCTGAGCCGCGAGTTCGCGGCCCCCGCCCAATCGCCGCGGGAGCCGACCTACGCAGCAGACAATCCCAAGCGGATTTGGTGCGTGGACGGGACGAGCCGAAAGCTGTACGCCCTCAATCCGGTGAACTGCCAGATCCTAGAGTCTTTCGGGATCAACTACTTCACGCTCTTCCCGCAGGTGCGGAACGTAGCCTTCCTCCGCACGCCGAACGGGCTCGACTGGACGGCCCAAGCGAACGCCTCGGGACACCTGTGGTACCTCGAGGGAGACAACCACTTGCTCTTCAAGATGAAGATCGTCCCGAGCTACGACCTGATGTCGGGGACGCAGCTCGAGATCGTGGGAGACCCGCTCTACGTACCCGTCTTTTCCGCGAGCGCTATCGACTGGTACGACGGGTTTCTCTGGGTCGTCGACTCCAACGAGCACGAAATCGTGCAGATCGACCCGGAGACGGGAAGTCCTACCGGAGTCAGGATTACGGGACTACCCGGCTCGAACACCACGGGAATGGAGATCCAGGAGTAGTCACCACCAGGCCGCGAAGCGAGCTTCGAGCCCCAACATGAGGGAAAGCTCGAGGTCGCTCCCGAGAAGAAGGACCGCGGCGTCCAGCTGCTGGCCGAAGAGGGGCAGGCTTGCGCCCAGGCCGACGTACTTGAGGCCACCGTCTATGCCAAGACACGTGCCCCAGCGAGCGGCAAGGTGCTGCAGGTCTGCGACCCCTCCGAGCGCGATCTCCGCCCCCATCGCCGCGACGTGAAGGTCGATCTCGAGCATGACCGCCGGGACCGTCCGCAGGGCGACTCCCAGAAGAAGCTGCGGCGGCCGATCCGAGCCAAAGAGCCCCGCCCCGACGTCGAGAGCACAAACCCCGAGAGCCCACCCCTCTCCCTCGCTCCTCCACCCCACACTGATTGCCAGCCCAGCGGGATCGGCGTCAGAGACGTAGACGAGGCTACCTCCAACGAACGTCGCGGGAAGAGGTGAGAAGGCGAGTGTGCCGAGGATCGATCGCCCCCCGTCGCCGTCCACCATACCCCAGGCGACCGCGGGCCCTCCCTGAGCGACGATCGCCGCGCCCAGCAGGACGTACCCCTCTCCGCCAGAAAGGAACCCCGTTGCGAGGGCTCCCTGCACGCCGGCGGAGGTGATGATGCCGGCAGGGTTCCACAGGGGGGCGAGCGCTCCCTGCGCAAGCGCAGTGTACGCCTCTCCCATCCCGGCGGCCCGCGGGTCTCCGCCGCGAGGCGGAAGGGACGCCTCAGGTGAAGAAGAGAGGACGATCGCAAGGAGAAGCGCGGCGAGAACCGCGACGATCGTCCTCCCCCGCGACGGACGTCGAGTGACGCTGCAGCGCCCCTCCCCTCTCGGCGTGGCTTCCATTCCGCCTCCTACGATAGCGGACCGAGTGGCCGTTGCCAACTGCCGACCCGATTGCCCGTCCTCGCACCCCGGACTAGACTCCTCTCGGAGATGACGGGGTACAGTGCGGAGACGATCCTTGTGGGTGGGGTCATTCCCGCGGCTCCAGAGGCCGATTCCGTCGCCATCACGGGCGGCCGGATCGTTGCCCTCGGCCGCGAAGAGGACCTCGAACGGCTTTCCGCGGCGTCGACTCGGAGAGTCGACCTCGCTGGCCGAACGCTTCTCCCCGGATTCATTGACTCTCACACTCACCTCCTTGAGACGGGGCTGAAGGAGACCACCTGGGAGCTCGACCTGGACGGCCTTTCTCGAAGCGAAGTCCTCGAGCGGCTCGCCGCTGAGACGCGGGCCCGCGGGAAGGGCGAGTGGGTGATCGCCCGCGGCTGGGACGAGAGCCGCTGGGAAGAACATCGCTACCTGGGGCGTCGGGAGCTCGACGCCGTCGCGCCAGAGAATCCGGTCGTCGCGGTCCGGATCGACGGCCACCTGCTCGCCGCGAACGCACTCGCCCTAGAGCGGCTCCCCCAGAAGACCGACCGGGGAAAGGTCGACGAGGCCTCGGGTCTTCTCTGGGAGGAAGCCGCTTCCTCGCTCTTACGCACGATCGGACCGGACGACGAGGCGCTGCTCCAGGCGCTCCGCGCGGCCGCCAGTCTCGCCCACCGCCTCGGCGTCACGTCGGTCCACACCACCCTCCGTCCAGAACGAGTGCCGATCTACCTGCGAGGGCGGGAGTGCGTCAAGCTGCGGATCGCCCTGTGCCCCGAGGCCTCCTCTCTCGAAGCCTTGGCAGCGCTCGGGATCGAAAGCGGCTTCGGAGACGATTGGCTCCGCCTCGGCGGCGTGAAGGTCTTCACCGACGGGTCGATCGGCGCGCGGAACGCCGCGCTTAGCACCCCCTACGAGGACTCGCCGGGCGTCGGCACCCTCAACTACGCCGATGAGGAACTGGTCGCTCTCGTCCGCTCCGCTGAACAAGCTCACCTTCAGACCGTGATCCATGCCATCGGAGATCGGGCGATTGACCAGGTCCTACGGGCCCACCAAGCGGCGGGTAGTTCGACCGAGCTTCGACATCGAGTCGAGCACTTTGAGCTCGCGACCGACGAGCAGATCGACCGCGCGAAGAAGCTTGGCCTGCAGATCTCCATGCAGCCGAACTTCGCGGGAAACTGGTCCGGCGAAGGCAGGCTGTACGAAGAGAGGCTGGGGAGGGAGCGAGATCGACGGACGGATCCTCACCGCCGCGTTCTCGATCGTGGGCTTCGCCTTGCCTTCGGGTCGGACGGCATGCCTTTCTCGCCCCTCTACGGCCTGCACTGGGCGGTGAACGCGCCGCACCCTGGCCAGCGCGTGACGGTCGAAGAGGGGATCGCCTGCTACACAGAGGCCGGCGCGTACCTCTCCTTCGAGGAAAAGGGGAAGGGGCGAATCGGTCCAGGAATGCTCGCCGACCTCGTCGTCCTCGACCAAGACCCTCGCCGGCACCCTGACCGGATCGTCGATCTGCAGGTCGTGATGACGTTCGTCGCCGGCAAGCTCGTCTTTCGGCGGGAGGAAGGATCGTGCGCGTAGGCCGATTCACCGACGGCTACCTCCCGGAACCAAGCGACGTGACGACCCCCGTGCGCTGGCTCAAGGAGGAACTGGAGCAGCTGGGACACGTGGCGACCATCTACGCGCCGCACAGTACAGCGGGGCGGAGGACGATGCCCCCAGCCTCTTCCGCTTCCGCTCACGGCCTTCTCTTTTCCACACGGCCTTACGCGTCGCCCTCCCCTACAACCGCCGAGCGGCGCGGACGTTCAGGGATCTGAACGTCGTGCACAGCCACTCCCCTTTCTCGCTGGGGCTCGTCGCACTGGCGACGGGATTGCGCTACCGCATCCCGCACGTCCACACCGACCACAGGTACCTGCCGAGTACCGGCACTGCCTGCCGCGAGCCTTGCGACCTCCAAAGAAGACAGCCGAAGAGGCCTCCGCGGCTTTCTGCGATCGCTGCACCGCCGTGACAGCGCCGTCGACACCAACCAAGGAGGAGTTCCTCCGCTACGGCGTCCGGTGGCCGATCTACGTCCTCCCGTTCGGGGTGAGTCTCCTCCCGTTCCAGAGAGAACCGGCCTGGAATCCCCGTCACGAGCTCGGGATCGCCACAGAAGTTCCGCTCTTCCCCTGCTCCGGACGTCTGGCCAGGGAGAAACCCCCTTCCTTCTCCGCGCCTTCGCAAGGATAAGCCCGTCGGAGTCTCGCGCTATGCTCGTCCTCGCCGTCGACGGGCCCGAGCGGGAGAGGCTCGAGGCTCAGGTCAGCCACGCCGGGTTGCGCCCGTCGGTCCTCTTCACCGGTTTCCTCG
>JAPLGE010000005.1 GCA_026390315.1 Candidatus Bipolaricaulota bacterium | reverse complement strand
CGCTCCTTGAAGTTGAAGAGGTTCGCGATCAGGCTCTGCGGGAAGACGCGGATGCGGGTGTTCAGGTCGCGCACGACGGCGTTGTAGTAGACGCGGGAGCGCTGAATCATGTCCTCCGTCTCTTCCAGGCTCTGCTGCAGTTTCATGAAGTTCTCGTTCGCCTTAAGCTGCGGGTAGTTCTCGACGACGGCGAACAGCGACTTGAGGGCTCCTTTCAGGCCTTCTTCAGCGACGGCTTGGTCCTTCGGCGAGGACGCGTCGATCGCCTTGGCGCGGGCGAGCGTCACCTGTTCGAAGACGCCCCTTTCGTGCGAGGCGTAGCCGCGGACCGTCTCCACGAGGTTCGGAATGAGGTCAAAGCGGCGCTTGAGCTGCGTGTCGATGTCCCGCCAGGACTCCTCGGCCCGCACCACCAGGCGGACCAGCCGGTTGTACGACAGAACGGCCCATCCTAGGACGATCAGGACGACAAAGATCACGATCAGGCCGATGGTCATGTCCCCCTCCTTCTTGACTTGCGGCGATTGTACCACCGACACTAAGGGCCGACCAGGCACAGGCCTCTGAGGCGAGCGCGGCCGGCCGCGCGCCGGGGAGCGATGCCGGGGCTCGATCTCTTTGAAAACGACATGGGATCTTGCTATAGTCGCGCTGGATCACTCACCAAGCGAGGGAGGTCACCATGCACAAGCGTCTGTTTACCCCCGGCCCAACCGAGGTCCGGCCGGAGATTCTGAAGGAGCTCGCGACGCCCCAGATCTATCACCGCGCTCCCGAGTTCTCGGATCTCTACGCGGAGATCCAGCCGAAGCTCCGGAAGGTCCTCTACACGAAGAACCCGGTCCTTCTGTTCACGGCCTCGTCCACGGGCGCGATGGAGTCGGCGGTCACGAACTGCGTCGCCAAGCGGTGCCTGAACCTCGTGAACGGGGCCTTCTCCAAGCGCTGGCACGAGATCGCGGTCGGGAACGGCGTCCCGTGCGACGCCTTCGAGATCGAGTGGAACAAGGCGATCAGGCCGGAGATGGTCGACGCCCAGCTTTCGACGGGGAAGTACGACGCGGTGACCCTCGTCTTGAACGAGACCTCGACCGGCCTGGCGAACCCGCTCCCGGAGATCGCCCAGGTCGTGAGGCGTTACCCGGACGTCTTCTTCCTTGTCGACGCGGTCAGCGGCATGGCCGGAGTCAAGATCGAGACAGACGCCTGGGGGATCGACTTCGTCTTGGCGGGGGTACAGAAGGCATTCGCGCTTCCGGCCGGGCTCACGGTCGCCGCGGTGAGCGAGCGGGCGCTCGTCCGTTCCGAGAAGGTCCCGCCGCGCAGCTACTACTTCAGCCTCCCTCTCATGTACAAGTCCCACCAGAAGAACCAGACTCCCGCGACGCCAGCGATCCCACAGATGTTTGCTCTGAACGCGCAGCTCACGGACATGCTGGCGGAGGGAATGGACGCGCGGTTCGCGCGGCACGAGAGGATGGCGAAGATCGTGCAGACCTGGGCGAAGAAGCACTTCGACATCTACCCCGAGGAAGGGTACTGGTCGAAGACCGTGACCTGCATCAAGAACACGCGGAACCTCTCCATTTCGGATCTCGTCAAGACCCTCGCCAAGGACTACAACTTCCGCATCTCGAACGGCTACGGCGCGATCAAGGAGAAGACCTTCCGCATCGCGCACATGGGCGACGCGCAGGTCGACGAGATCGAGGGTGTGCTCAAGGCGATCGAAACGGTCCTGAAGCTCTAGAGGAGGGAAGGAATGCCGTTCAAGGTCCTCGTCTCGGATCCACTCGAGAAGGAGGCGGTCACTGCGATGCGCGAGGCCGGCCTCGCGGTCGAGGTGAAGACCGACCTCACCCCGGAGGCGCTGAAGAAGGAGATCGCCGGCTACGAGGCGATCGTCGTTCGCAGCGCGACCAAGGTGCGTCAGGAGATCATCGACTCAGCGCCCCGGCTCAAGCTCATCGTCCGTGCCGGAGTCGGTCTGGACAACGTCGACGCGGAATACGCGAAGGCAAAGGGGATCGTCGTGCGCAACACGCCCGGCGCGAGCACGAATTCGGTCGCCGAGCTCGCCCTCGCGCACCTCCTGGCCACGGCGCGCCACATCGGACGCGGAACGGTCACGACGAAGGCCGGAAAGTGGGAAAAGAAGGCGCTCGAAGGAGTGGAGATCGAGGGCAAGACCCTGGGCATCGTGGGGATCGGACGGATCGGCCAGGCTCTGGCGCGGAAGGCGGCGGCCCTCGGGATGCGCGTGGTTGCGTTCGACAAGTTCGTGGACAAGAGCCCTCTTCCTAAGTTCGTCACGTTGGTTCCCTTCGATGAACTCCTGCGCACGAGCGACTTCGTCTCTCTCCACATCCCGTTCGTGGCCAAGGAAGGGCCGACGATCGGGGAGAAGGAGATCGCGCTCATGAGGAGCGGAGTGCGGCTCGTGAACTGCGCTCGAGGCGGTGTGATCGACGAGGCGGCCCTCACGAAAGGGCTTGCCTCGGGGAAGGTCGCCGCGGCGGGGCTCGACGTCTTCGCCAAGGAGCCTCCCGACCCGACGAATTCGCTTCTCACCCAAGAGAACCTCTCCCTGACCCCACACGTCGGGGCGTCCACCGTGGAAGGGCAAGCGCGGGTCGGTCGCGAGGCGGCCGAGATCGTGATCGAGTTCGCCAGGGCGCGGTAGGAGGAGTTTGTGGCAGAGATCATCCCGTTCCGCGGCTTCCGCTACGACGTGGCCCAGGTCAAGGACTTGAGCCTCGTCGTCACTCAGCCCTACGATCGGATCAGCGACGAGGACCAGAAGATCTACTACGATCGCAGCCCGTACAACTTGGTGCGGCTTGAGAAGGGGAAGCGGGAGCCAGGAGACAACGGAGAGAACGTGTACACGCGCGCCGCCGCGCGGCTAGGCGAGTGGGTGAAGAAGGGGATCCTGAAGCGCGACGA
>JAPLGE010000059.1 GCA_026390315.1 Candidatus Bipolaricaulota bacterium | reverse complement strand
CCCCCAAGGTCCTGCAAGTCTAGAGTATACTGACGTTTCTTGAGCGATCAACCACTTTGACTCGCGGAGACGCAGAGACGTACGCTCTTTTCGGCCACGAGAAAGGCACAAAGACAAGAAGGCTCCTTCCTGTACTGGGCGGTCTGGTCGTCCTGTTGAGCCCGCTGGCACAGGCGGAGATTCCCAACAAGGGATGGGGGATCGGAATCCAGCTCAACTACCCGTTCACCGGGTCGAGCGTTTGCTGGTTCACCGCGAACGGGATCGGGTTCGAGGTCAGCATCCTCCCCAACCCGTCCTCGCGCCACGTAGACTCCCATGAGACCCCGAACGGACCTGGTTTCGGCCCAGGAAACAAGAGAGATCCGGCGCCTCGATCTCTCCCTCTCCGCCAAGCTCCTCTAACTCCGTGTGGATGGACGGAAGCGTGAGCTACTACTTCTCGGGCACCGTCGCCTTGAAAAGAGAACGAGGCGACGGTTCTTTCGGAGAAGGGCTGTCCAGAGATCGACTCCCGCCTCTCTGGCGCCATCCTCTCCGGGATGGGCGTCTTCGAGGTCGAGCGAATCTGGTTCCCTCGCCGTGCCGGGACATTCGAATACGACCTGCCCTGGGACCTCGTCAACCCACTCAACTTGTCGCTCCCCGCAGGCGGGCTCGGCGCGCACTATTACATCTAGGGGAAGGCAGACGACCGGTTGAGCGGAGGGCGAGGTCGTCCTGCTCGGGGGCCGGCAGTCTGCCCCCAGAGGAGACTCCGGCAAGAGAAGAGGCCCCTTTCGGGGCCTCTCGTCACGGGGTTTGCTGGCTCTTAAGGAGGTAGCAGCGTTTTGGACCTGTACGTTGAGACCTTAGCCTGCCGTTGTGAACTCCTCGTGAGCGCGGCATGGAGTTTGTGTGAGTCGGGAGAAAGCGCGCGCCGGGCGCGGACCGCCCCGGAAGAGCGTACCTGAGGGTCCGCCGGCAGGGGGGAACCGAACCGTCCGTTTGAGCCACCGCCGAACCAGGGCTAAGATCAACCTGGAGGCCCTTTCGATGACCGATCTTGTCTCAGAGAAGCTCGCGCGCCTCCCCGCGTCCCCGGGGGTCTACGTGATGAAGGACGCCCAGGGGAAGGTGATCTACGTGGGGAAGGCTCTGGTCCTCAAGAGCCGGGTCCGTTCGTACTTCCAGTCGTCAAGAGGAACGCCGTGGAAGACCCAGAGCCTGGTCTCGGAGATCGCGGACCTCGACGTGATCCAGACGGCCACGGAGGCGGAGGCGTTCCTCCTAGAAGACACCCTCATCAAGCGCCATCGGCCGCCATTCAACATCCGACTCCGAGATGACAAACGCTATCCGTATCTCAAGATCAGCGGTGAGCCGTTTCCTCGCGTGACGATCGTTCGGCGCCGTCATGCCGACGGAGCGAGGTACTTCGGCCCCTACACGAACGTCAAGGCCATGCGCTCGACCCTCAAGCTCGCCCAGAAGCTCTTTCCCATCCGCACCTGCACCCTGGCCCTTCCGCTTGCCAAGCCGCGGCGCCCCTGCCTCAACTACCACATCGGCCGCTGCCTGGGCCCGTGCGGCGGCCTCGTCAACGAGGAGGCGTACGCCGAGGCAGTCGAAGGGGCGGCAATGCTCTTCGAAGGGCGGATCAGCGGGTTGGTGTCGCGTCTGAAGAGAAGGATGAGCGAGGTGGCGCGCGCCGAACGCTACGAGGAGGCAGCCGTCTTGCGGGATCAGCTTCGGGCGCTTGTCCGCGCCAGCGAGCGCCAGTCGGTCGCCCTGGCGGACGAAGTCGACCTCGACGCGATCGCGGTCGCCATGGAGGGAGATGCGGCGTGCGCGGAGGTCTTCCTCATCCGTGCTGGCCGCCTGAGCGGGCGAGAGACCTTCCACCTGAGAGCGCCGGGCAACCCGAGCGAGGAGGACGTCCTCGCGGCCTTCCTCTCTCAGTACTACGCGGAGGCGAGCACCATCCCAGAAGAGGTCCTGCTCTCCAGGGCGATCGCGGAGGAGGAGGGACTCGCGCGTTGGCTCGCTTCGCTACGCCAGAAAAAGGTCGGAATCAAGGTGCCGAAGCGCGGTGAGAAGCGCCACCTCGTGAAGATGGCTCAAGAAAACGCAGGCTACGCCCTCCGGGGCGAGCAGATGGCCTCGTCGCGGGGCGCGGAGGCGGCCGCCTCGCTCGCCTCCCTCGAAGAAGCCCTCGCCTTGTCCTCTTTTCCGCGCCGCATCGAGGCGTTCGACATCTCCAACACTCAGGGAGGCGAGGCGACTGGGTCGATGGTCGTCTTCGTCGACGGCCGGCCGCGGCGGGACGCCTACCGCCGCTTCAAGGTCCGCATCTCGGGAAAGCCTAACGACTACGCGATGATGGCCGAAGTACTCCGCCGCCGCTTCCGCCGGGGGCTCGCGGAGATGACGGACCCGAGCGTCGCCCGAGGGAAGTTCTCCGAGTTCCCCGATCTTCTCCTGGTCGACGGTGGAAAAGGGCAACTGAGCGTCGCCGTCTCCGTCCTGGACGAGCTTGGGATCGAGGGGGTTGAGGCGATTGGCCTCGCCAAGCGCCTGGAGGAGGTCTTTCGGGTCGGAACTCCAGAGCCCCTTTCCCTTCCGTCCCGGAGCAAGGCGCTCCTCCTTCTCCGTCAGATCCGCGACGAAGCCCATCGGTTCGCGATCACGTACCACCGTCGGCTGCGCAGTCAGCGTAGCCTCGCCTCGTCGCTCGACCTCGTCCCCGGGATCGGCCCGAAGCGCAGGCAAGCGCTGGTGAAGGCCTTTGGGTCGCTCGAGCGGCTCGCGCGCGCGAGCTCAGACGAGATCGCGAGAGTCCCCGGAATCTCGCGCGATCTCGCGGAGACCGTGGTGCGGTACCTGGCCGCGACGGCCCACTGACCGTTCAACGGGCGTCTTGGCCGCCGCTCTCCAAGCTCCTATAATGTCGCCTCACAAAGGGGGAGAATCCATGGACCTGATCGCTCTTCTGCGCGAGCTCTCTGACGCCTTCGGCGTCGCCGGATTCGAGGACGACGTGCGGGGCAAGATCGAACGGCTCATTGCTCCACTCGTGGACGACGTGCGGACCGACGTGCTGGGAAACCTCCTGGCCTCTCGCAAGGGGAAAGGCGATCTCACGCTGATGCTCGACGCGCACATGGACGAGGTCGGGTTCATCGTCAAGTGGATCGACGACAAAGGGTACCTTCGCTTCGCGCCCCTGGGAGGCTGGGACCCTCGCATCCTCCCGAGCCACCGCGTGGAGATCCTCACTCGCGCCGGAGAAAGGCGCCAAGGCGTGATCGGCTCCGCCCCTCCGCACATCCTGTCCGAGGAGGACCGGAAGCGTCCGATCCCAATCGAGTCCATGTTCATCGACGTAGGAGCCTCCTCACGGGAAGAGGCTACTGAGATGGGATTTCGGATCGGCGATCCCCTAACGATCCATCCGCCGTTCGCCGAACTTCGACCCGGCTACGTGAGCGGGAAGGCCTTCGACGACCGCGCCGGGTGCGTTGTCCTGCTGGAGGCTGCGCGCCGGCTCGCGGAGGCTCCCCTGAAGACGAACGTGGTCTTCGCCTTTGCCACCGGAGAGGAGGTCGGAGCGCGTGGAGCCCGGACCGCCGCCTATCAGATCGATCCTGACGTCTCTCTCTCCGTCGAGGGGACGATCGGCGCGGACATGCCGGCGGTCGCGGAGGAGAATCAGCCCGTTCGGCTGGGCCGCGGCCCCGCGATCACCGTGGCCGACCGGTCGATCATCGTCCCGCGCCGCATGGTCGAGGGACTGGAGCGGGTTGCTGAAGAGAACTCCATCCCGTATCAGTACAAGCTTCCGACCTACGGGGGGACAGACGCCGGGGCGATTCACGTCACGCGGGCGGGAGTCCTCTCTGGAGTCGTCTCCGTCCCCTGCCGGTTCATCCATTCTCCCACGTCAACCCTCCGGGTTGACGACCTGGAGAACACAATCCGCCTCGTTGCGGGGTTCGTGAAGGCCTTGCCAGACGTGCTGGCACTCGGCTGATCCGGAACGGTCCCTTTCGGCGCAGGCGGCTCGCTTAGGCGACGGACCCAACCCGCTTCGCGGCGAGTTCCTCGCGCACGACCGCGGAAAGCCTCCTGATCCCCTCGTCGATCTCCGCTTCGGTACTCACCGAGAAGGAGAGACGCATCGTGTTGTGGCCGGTCCCATCGACGAAGAACGCCTTCCCTGGCACGTAGGCCACCTTGTGCTCTAGGGTGTGCGGGAACATCTCGTCGGTGTCGAGCTCTTCGGGAAGCGAAACCCAAAGGAAGAGCCCGCCGTCCGGGTGGGTCCAGATGATCCCTTCGTCCGTCGGCATGTATCTCTCCAACGCAGCGACCATAGCGTCGCGCTTCCCGCGGTACACAACTCGAAGCTCTTTCAGATGGTCCTCGATCGAGCACTCGTTGAAGTACCGCGCCGCAAGGTGCTGAGTCAGCTTGGAGGTGCACAGGTCGGTCGCCTGCTTCATGCGCACCAGGACCTCCATCAGTTCCCCGTCCGCAATGAGAACGGCAAGACGCAGCCCCGCAGACAGGACCTTGGACAGGGTGACGAGCATGATGACCCGTCCCTCGGTATCCATGCTTCGAATCGAAGGGATCGGCTCTCCGGCGAAGCGAAGCTCTCCGTAGGGATTGTCCTCGAAGATCAAGAGGTCCTCCCGCCGGGCGATTTCGAGCAGCCGCTTGCGCTTTTCCCACGACGTCGTGATTCCCGTCGGGTTCTGGAAGTCCGGAATGACGTAGATGGCCTTGAGCGTCTTCTTCGCGCGCTTGGCTTCACGGATTCGCTCTTCCAGAACGTCCACGTCCATCCCGTCTTCCAGAAGAGGAACCCCGACCTTGTCTGCCTGGAAGAGGCTGAACGCCTGAATCGCCCCGAGATAGGTGGGAAGGTCGCAGAAGACAACGTCACCCGGATCAATGAAGGCCTTGCCTAGGAGATCCAGCCCCTGCTGCGACGCGGTCGTCACCAAGAGCTGGCCTAGCTCCAGGTGAAGGCCCTGCGTGCGGAGCCAGGGGAGGAGCGCTTGACGAAAGGTCAGGCTTCCCTCCGTCAGCCCGTACTGGAGAACGTTGCGGTAATGCCCCCGCAGCTCGTCGGCCGCGATTCGGGCAAGCTCTTCGCGCGGGAAAGTCTCCGGATCAGGAAGCCCGCCGGCGAAGGAGATGATGTCTGGCTTCTCGGTCAGCTTGAGGAGCTCTCGGATGGCCGACCGCTTGACCGCCAACGCGCGCCTGGCAAAGTGGTCCTTCATGGATCTCTCCTTGCACTCCGTTTGTTTTGCGCAACGCTCGGAATTGTAGGTGGCCTCTTGGGCCCTGTCAAAGGAGGAGTCGTCCGAGGAGCGGCACAAGGTAGGCGGCAACGAAGGATCCGAGGAGGGCGCCACCGATCACGTCCAGTGGATAGTGCTCCTTCAGGTACACGCGCGACAGCCCAATTGCGATCGCGACGAAATAGGCCGGAAGCTGGAAAAGAAGATGAGGATAGTGAACAGCGATGACCCAGACAATGCCAAACGCCGTCGTCGCGTGGCCCGATGGAAAGGAGTAGACGTCGATCAGACGCGAGCGGATCCCCACGATCGCCGGCGTAGGCCTGGGTCTCTCGAACAGAAGCTTGAAGAGGCGGAAAACTGTGATGTTGACGATGGTCACACTGAGGGCAATCAACACGTAGGTGCGGTCGATCGGGCGTCCAAAGAGGATGAGACCCAATGCCAGGGCTCCCCACAAGTAGCCGTCGCCCAGGTGCGTGGCGACGATGAACAGCCGAGACAGACGCTTCAGGAATGGCTGTTCGCTGATCGCGAGCAGTGTCTCAGCATCCCAGCGGAGCAGGTCTTCGATGGCGCGGTCTATCCGGTCCACCACGCGTGCCAACGTGTCGATCATTTCTTCGTCCTCAGGGTCGGAAAGAGGATCACGTCCCGAATCGACCGCGAGTCGGTGAGGAGCATGGCCAGTCGGTCGATCCCGACGCCGATGCCGCCCGTCGGGGGCATTCCATGCTCTAGAGCGAAGAGGAAATCCTCGTCAAGCCTCTGTGCCTCGTCGTCCCCCGTCTGACGCATCGCTTCCTGCCCCTCGAACCGAGCGCGTTGGTCGAGCGGGTCGTTCAACTCCGTGAACGCGTTGGCGATCTCCATTCCCGCGATGAAAAGCTCGAACCGCTCGACAATTCCGTCGACGCCTCTCTTCCGCTTGGCGAGAGGCGAGATGTCGATCGGGTAGTCCTTGACGATCGTCGGCTGTATCAGCCTGGGCTCGACGAGAGACTCGAACAGATGCTCGACCAGCTTCCCTCGAGAGAGCGGGGGGAGATCCACTCCCTTCCTCGCCGCGCCGCTCTGGATCTCGTCGGCTCGAGCCCCACGAACCTTGATCCCACTCTCTTCCTCGACGGCCTCTTCTAGACTGACGCGTCGCCACGGCGGCGCGAGGTCGATCAGGTTCCCTTGGTAGGCCACGGCGAGCGAACCGACGGCCTCCCGGGCCCCTTCGGCGACCAGTTCCTCCACGAGCGACATCATCCCCTCGTAGTCGCTGTAGGCCTCGTAAATCTCCAGGGTGGTGAACTCGGGGTTGTGCTCGAAGGACACGCCCTCGTTGCGGAAGTTCTTTCCCAATTCGTAGACCCGTTCCAATCCCCCGATGACAAGGCGCTTCAGGTAGAGCTCGGGCGCGACGCGCAGGTACAGGTCGACGTCGAGGGTGTTGTGGTGGGTCACGAACGGCCGCGCGGTGGCTCCCCCCGCGATCGGCTGCATGATCGGCGTCTCCACCTCGAGGAAGCCGAGCTGATCGAGGCGTCGCCGGATCGCTGAGATCATTCGGGATCGCCGGACGAAGGTCGTGCGCACGGATTCGCTCGCCACGAGGTCGAGCGAGCGATGACGATAGCGAAGCTCGACGTCCTTCAGCCCGTTCCATTTCTCTGGAAGCGGCCGAAGGGCCTTCGCGAGGAGCGTCCACTCCGCCGTCGCGACCGTCAGCTCCCCTCTCTTCGTGCGGAAGACATCGCCTTCCACTCTAAGGAAGTCCCCAATGTCGCAGTCTCGCAGGTCAGCGTAGCGCTGCTCGCCGAGGGCGTCGATCGAGGCGTGGATCTGGACGTGGCCGGTCCCGTCTCGCAGGTCGAGGAAGCTCGCCTTTCCCATCTGGCGGAGGGCAACCAGGCGGCCGGCCACCGCGACCCGCTCACCGCTCTCTTCCTCGGGTTTCAGGGATGAGAACCGCTCGACGACCTGGCCGATCGGGCGAACGTTCCCCGCGCGCGGCGGGTAGGGATCGATCCCTCGCTCCGCCAGTCCTCGCAGCTTCGAGAGCCTCACCTGAACTAGGGAGTCTTCGGTCATGCTCTCTTGTTGATCGTGATGACGCGGAAGTGCGTGGTGCCCCACGGAAGATCGACCTTGACGTCGTCGCCCTCCCGCTTCCCGATGAGGGCAGTCCCCACGGGCGAGGCAATCGAGATCTTGTTGTTCTCCAGGTCGACCTCGGCGGGGCTCACGAGCGTGAACGTCCCGCTCTCCCTGATCTCAACGTCCTGAAGGATGAAGCCCGAGCCGACGCCGATCTCCTCACCGGAGATCTCCTCATCAGGGATGATCTCGGCGGCCTCCATGATCGAGGTCAGCCGTCGGACCTCGCGCTCGTAGTACTGCTGCTCGCTTTGCAGGTACATGTACTCCTTGTTCTCGCGCAGGTCGCCGCCGTTGATCTTCGAGGCCTTCAGCTTCTCGGGGATCTCCTCGTACAAGATCTTCTTCGCGAGCTCAAGCTCCGTCTGCATGAGAGCATGTCCCTCTTTGGTCAGGAAGATCGTTTCCTTATTCATCCTCCACCTCCCCTGGCGCCGCCGCACGGAACTCCTCGACGAGAGCCCGCTCGACCTCATCGGCACGGCGGCCCCTGCACGACTCGTACGGCTGTACGACCAGATCCACTCCCGCAAACTCCGCTCGGTGACGACGAAACGCCTCGCGGAGAAGCCTTTTCACTCGGTTTCTCTCGACCGCCGAGCCCCAGCGACGCGGGATCGTGATCCCGAGCCGGCCCTCCCCTTCGCGGGCGAGAAAACGGAGCGAGAAGAGAGCCCCGCTCCTTGCCCGCCCGCTGCGGTAGACCCGTCCAAGATCGGCTCTGTGCTTCAGCCTCATGGTGGCGGGAAACCGAGCGTCGCCACCGGCGTTCATGGCGAAGACTATAGCGGGCAACTCCGGTGCTTTCAAGGATTCGCCCCCTGCTTCCCTTTTCCCGAGGGGAGCGGTACACTCCGACGAAGATGGCTGAAGACCGTGTATACAGCGTGACAGAGCTGAATCGCGTCGCCCGCGAGTTCCTGGAGGAGGGGCTCGGCCCTCTTTGGGTGAAAGGAGAAGTGTCGAACCTCGTGTCCGCTCCCTCCGGACACTTGTACTTCACCTTAAAGGACGCGGAGTCGGAGGTCTCGGCCGTTCGCTTCAAAGGCCGAGCGAGCCTGCTTCCCTCGGTCGTCCTCAAGGACGGTCTGTCCGTCGTCGCCTACGGACATCTCACGGTGTACGAGCCGCGCGGCCGTTACCAGTTTGTCGTCTCTCTCCTTCAAGGCGCAGGTCTCGGGACGGCTCAGCTGGAGTTTGAACGGCTCAAGGAGAAACTGAAGGGAGAAGGGCTGTTTGACGCCGGACGTAAGCGATCTCTCCCTCCCTTTCCCCAGCGGATCGGCGTCGTCACCTCACCCTCCGGAGCGGCCCTTCGCGATATCCTTTCTGTCCTAGAGCGGCGCTGGCCTCTCGTCGAGGTCTACCTCTTCCCAAGCGCCGTCCAGGGAGAGACTGCGCCCCTGGAGATCGTCGAGGCGATCCGCTCAGCCGCAACCTTCAACGACAAGTACGCGCCGATCGACGTTCTGATCGTGGGCCGCGGAGGTGGGTCCCTGGAGGATCTCGCGGCGTTCAACGACGAGCGAGTCGCCCGCGCCATCTCCGCCTGCCCGATACCGATCGTCTCGGCCGTAGGGCACGAGATTGACTTCACGATCGCCGATTTCGTCGCCGACGTGCGCGCACCGACCCCGTCGGCGGCCGCCGAGTTGGCTGTTCCCGACTCCGGTGAGGTCCTATCTCTCTTGCGGACTCTTCACAGGCGGCTCGCGCACGCCATTCGCTCTGCCTTCGATCGACGAAGGAGACTCCTCGAGACCGGCCTGAGAGGCTACATCTTCCGGATTCCCCTGAGAAAGGCAGCGACGGCGAGCCAAGGGCTCGACCTGCGCCTGGACGAGCTTCATCGCTCCATCGTCCGGGCGCTCGAGGCGCGCGACCGCGAGCTCTTGAGGCTGGAAGACCGGCTGCCGCTGGTCGATCCGCGTCTCCCCCTCCGGCGCGGCTACTGCCTCACCTTCACTCCGGGAGATCCCTCTCCTCTGCGTGACCCGGGCCGCGTCTCGCGAGGAGAGACGATCGAGACACGCTTTCTCATAGGGAAGATCCTGTCGCGGGTGGAGGAGGTGTCTAGAACGTGACGATCGACGAAGCCCTCTCGAAACTCGAAGCGATCACCAAGCACCTCGAGGAGGAGGGTCTGCCTCTCGAGGAGGCGGTCTCTCTCTTCGAGGAAGGGATCGCCCTCGCCGCGAGGATCAAGACGGATTTGGACCAGGCGAAGCTCAAGGTCCGCCGCGTGATCGAGGAAGCTCAGGGCGTCTTCTCCCTCGAGGATTTTGACCTTGCGTGACGCCCTCCTATAATCCTGCCAGTCAGGAGAGACGAGACCTCGTGTGACGAGGGCTGCGCAGGGGGAGCCTGGCTCGTCAGGTGGGGCGCGGCGCGTTGGCGGACATCCTGCGCGACGCGGCGTAGCCGAAGAGGCGTCATGACGAACGTGGCGAGCCATCCAAAGACAGGACACGTTTCGGAGCGAGATCACACCACCCGTCGTCCCGAGTTCCGGAGGCAGAACAGGCAAGCGCCGTACAAAGGGGGAAAAGAGACCATGTACCCGACGATCAATGACCTGTTTAGCGAGGCCGTGAAGGCCCACCGAGACCGAGTGGTCCTCCGACTACCGATCCCGAAGGAGCGAAAACGCGGTCGCGGAACCCAGCTGATCTTGAACGAGATCTCCTACGGGCGCCTCGAGGAGATGGTCGGGCGCTTCGCGTCCGCCCTCGCTGAGCTAGGCGTGAAGAAAGGAGACAAGGTGGCTTTGATCTCCAAGCCCCGCGCCGCGTGGGCCACAGCCTTCTTCGCAATCCTTCGGTGCGGTGCGGTGGTCGTTCCCCTCGACCCGGAGCTCCAACCGGGCGAGATCGAGCGCATCCTCGGCGAGGCGGAGGTCCAGGGAGCGGTCGCGTCCGGCGGCAAGGTCCCAGATCTGTGTGCGATCAGGGAACGCTCTCTCCCCAACCTTGTTCTGGTTTCAATGGATCGAGCGGAACAGGAAGGAGTTCACTTCCTAGACGCGCTCCTGGTCGGTCGCCAGCCTCTCACGGCCGTCGCGGCTGATCCCCAGGACCTCGCCGTCCTCATGTACACGTCGGGAACGACGGCCAACGCCAAGGGCGCCATGCTCACCCACGCGAACATTGCCTCCAACGCCCTGACGGCGGTGAAGGTGGTCGATCTCTCTCCGCGTGACACGTTCCTCTCGATCGTCCCCTGGCACCACATCTACGGCCTGACAATGACCCTGATCAGCCCGATCGTGGCGGGCGGCACGTCCACCTACGGCCCAGTGGATCGCAACCTCTCCGAGGTGATGCTCAAGGCCAGGCCGACGATCCTCCTCGGGGTTCCCAAGCTCTACCACGTCTTGTATGGCAAGATCCGAGAATCGATCGAGAAGAGCCTCCTTAAGAGGACCATCGACCGCCTCTCCCCCACGCTGATGGGAAAGCTAGTGACGCGGAAGATCCTAGGAAGGCAGTTCCGCTTCTTCACCTCGGGCGGAGCTCCCTTGAGCCCCGAGGTCGCCGCAGGCTTCCGACGCATGGGAATCGGGATGATGGAAGGCTACGGTCTCACTGAGACGTCTCCCCTCCTCACCCTGTGCGAGGCGTTCGCCGAACAGCCGGGAATGACTGCCATCGCCGGGGTCGAGCTGCGCATCGACCGCCCGGACGAGAACGGCGTCGGCGAGGTCGTCGCTCACGGTCCCAACGTCATGGCCGGCTACTACAAGAACCCCAAAGCCACGGAGGCCGTGCTTGACAAAGATGGCTGGTTCCGCACGGGCGACCTCGGGCGACTCGAGCCGGGCGGCCGCCTCGTCCTCTCCGGCCGCGCCAAGAACGTGATCGTCCTCGACACGGGGAAGAACGTGTACCCAGAGGAGATCGAATGGGAACTCCTGAACATTCCAGCCCTCGAGGAGATCATGGTCTACGAAGGCGAACGCCAGGGCGCGCCAGCGGTGTCGGCGTTCATCTATCCCAACTGGACCGTCCTCAAGAAGCAGGGCATCTCCGATCCTGACCAGGCTCTCGACGTCATCTGGGAGGCCATCAAGGAGCGGAGCGAGAACCTCGCCGTGTTCAAGCGGATCAAGTACAAGGAATCCATCTCCTTGGTCGATCAGCCGTTCGAGAAGAGCGTCAAGCTTGATATCAAACGCTACGTCTATCAGAAGAAAGCGTAGCGAGCCACACGTCTAGCGGATAGCGAAGCCGATTCTCGTCCGCGGGGCTCTAGCCAGTCGACGTCACCGGTGTCTACTCGCGCCGCCAGCCGCCCTACGCGCGCCCAGTCGAGAAGCTGACCTAGCTTCTCATCTCCTTCGCCGACGATCTCCACGCGCCCGTCCGGGAGATTGCGCACCCATCCCGAGAGGCCGAGCCCTTCGGCGAGCTCGCCCGTGCGAGCTCGGAAGTAGACTCCCTGAACTCTTCCGGACACGATCACGCGAATCCGCCGCTTCATCGACCTCGTTCTACGCGACCGCGCCGGTCGACAAGACCCCTTGTCAACCGCCATTTGCTGTAGTATAGTTAATGCGTGTGAAGGGGGGTGCACAATATGGTCAACAGGGTGAATACCTTATCGATCTACGTTCCCAAGAACAAAATGACTAGGCGCCCTGTCGAGCGTCTCGCCAAACTCGCCGAAGCGAAGGAACGTTCGATCAACTACCTCGTCGTAGAAGCCATCCTGCAGTTCCTCGACCGGGAAGAGAAGAAGAAGTAGAAGGAACCTCACCAAGGGCCGTGGCGAGTCGGGCGGCGGACCCCTAGTCTTCTCGCGAAGGCTCGTCGACGCCGCCTTCCCTTGCCTTGCGAATCTCCTCAAGCCTCTCGCCCAAGGACTTCTCGTACCCGATTCCCTGGGGGCGATAGTAGCGCCTCCCGACAAGAGATGGAGGAAGACAGTCCATGCGCGCGACCCTTTCCTCGAGATCGTGCGCGTACTGGTACCCTTTCCCGTAGCCAAGATTCTTCATCAGATCCGTCGGAGCGTTCCGCAGGTGAAGCGGGACGGGCTCGCCGGAGCGTTCCATGACGTCTGTCCTCGCCTCCCCCACGCCAACGTAGAGCGCGTTGCTCTTCGGGGCACAAGCGAGGTAGACCGCGACCTGCGCCAGCGCGAGGTCGCACTCCGGAAGGCCGATCGACTCCACCGCGCGCATCGCGGCGACGGCTACGCCCAGCGCGCTAGGGTCCGCGAGACCGACGTCCTCAGACGCCATACGAATGAGTCGGCGCGCGAGGTAGCGCGGATCCTCTCCGGACTCGATCATGCGCAGGAGCCAGTAGAGAGCAGCGTCGGGGTCGGAGTTGCGGACCGATTTGTGCAAGGCTGAGATCAGGTTGTAGTGCTCCTCCCCTGCGCGGTCGTAGCGCAGGCTCTTCCGTTGGACGGCCTCCTCAACCAATCCGCGATCGATCCGGGGGCCTCTCGCGATCGAGGCGGCGAGTTCGAGCATGGTGAGGGCTCGCCGGGCGTCTCCGTCGGCGAGAGCGACGAGGAGAGTCTCGGCTTCGTCTTCGACCTCAAAGCGCCCCGCCAAGCCTCGCGAATCCCCCACCGCGCGGCGCAGGACGTCTCGCGTCTCCTGCTCGGAGAGAGGCAAGAAGCAGAAGAGCTGACAGCGTGAGAGAACCGCCGCGTTTAGGACGAACGAAGGATTCTCCGTGGTCGCCCCGATGAAGATGACGGTCCCTTCTTCGAGGTAGGGAAGGAGGACGTCCTGCTGAGCGCGAGTGAAGCGGTGAACCTCGTCGAGAAAGAGGATATC
The DNA here is from genome assembly GCA_026390315.1 of Candidatus Bipolaricaulota bacterium. Taxonomy (GTDB): domain Bacteria; phylum Bipolaricaulota; class Bipolaricaulia; order UBA7950; family UBA9294; genus JAPLGE01. Next base: position 12,556 of record JAPLGE010000059.1, on the reverse strand, counting down.
CCGGCGCCCCTCCGTCAAATGACGCTCGCGTGAGCGCTCAAGCGCCCCGCGAACCTCCTTCACGCCGGTCAGGGCCGCGGAGAGGTGGACGAAGCGCGTCTGCGCGCACTCGGCGAGGATGCGCCCCACCGTAGTCTTCCCGGTGCCCGGAGGGCCCCAGAAGAGAAAGGATCGCCAGTCCCGTCGCTCAATCAGCGTCCTCAAGGGTTTCCCTTTCCCGAGGATCTCGCCCTGGCCCGCCACCTCGTCGAGGGTCGTGGGCCTCATCCTCTCCGCGAGGGGCGCGGCATGAGGCTCACCGAATCTCAGAGGCTCCATACGGCCATCGTACGAATCGCTGCACGGAGTCGCAACCTTGACGGGAAAACGGGCATTCCGTAAGATGAGGCGATCCGCGGGTCGTTAGCTCAATTCGGCAGAGCAACGGACTCTTAATCCGTCGGTTGCAGGTTCGAGTCCTGCACGACCCAATGCCGCGCCTGCCCTCGAGGGTCGTTAGCTCAGGGGAAGAGCACCTGACTTTTAATCAGGGGGCCGCTGGTTCGAATCCAGCACGACCCATCTCGTTTGAAACGGCTGCCCCAGCTTTCTATACTGTGGTTGCGGCTTGTCCCCATCATCTAGTGGCCTAGGATACCGGGCTTTCATCCCGGCGACAGGGGTTCAAATCCCCTTGGGGACACAGGTTTGCGGAGCTCAGAATGCATCGCTATAATGGGCGAGTAGCTCAGCTGGAAGAGCATCCGGCTTACATCCGGAAGGTCGCAGGTTCGAGTCCTGTCTTGCCCAGTGAGTATCGGGATCTTGGGGACGTGGTCTAGTCTGGTCTAAGACACTGGATTGTCACTCCAGAGATCGCGGGTTCAAATCCCGTCGTCCCCGCTTTGACTCTGCCGAGGTAGCTCAGTTGGTAGAGCACGGCCCTGAAAAGGCCGGTGTCCCCAGTTCGACTCTGGGCCTCGGCACCAGTCTTGTGGTTCTGCCTGAGACTTGGGACCGTCTATCCTGGACGCTGGCGATGAGGGGAGACCGATGAGTGACGAGTCCACCGGTGCCACCTGGGAGGCGATTCAGTCTCACCTCAAGAAGGAGCTCTCGCACGCGAGTTTCGAGACGTGGTTCTCCAAGGCACATCTCCTCCGGCTCACAGAGGACTCCCTCGAGATCGCGGTGCCCGACGCGTTCACCAAAGGGGGAATCGAGCGCCGCTATCACGCCCTCCTGGAGAAGGCGGCCTCCTTCGCGTGCGGAAGGAACCTTCGTGTCGAGGTCCGCGTCAACAGCGCTGACCCGCAGCCGCTCGCTGCTCCGAAGCTCACTCCCGAGGAGACTGGAGGGCCTCGCCCTCGAGAGGGCCTGCCCCTCAACCCAGACTACACCTTCGCTCGATTCGTCCGCGGCAAGAGCAACCACCTCGCCTACGCCGCCTCGATAGCCGTCGCCGAGGCCCCAGGAAAGGCGTACAACCCCTTGTTCATCTACGGAAGCGTGGGCCTGGGCAAGACCCACCTCCTCCAGGCGATCGGGAATCTCGTCGCCAACTCAGGACTCCGCCGCTCCGTGGTCTACACCACCTCGGAGCGTTTCGCCATCGAGTTGATCAACTCGATTCGCAGCAACACGACGACCTCCTTTCGCGAGAAGTACCGCCGGATCGACGTCCTTCTGATCGACGACGTCCACTTCCTCCAAGGCAAGGAGGCGACACAAGAGGAGCTGTTCCACACGTTCAACGAGCTCTACGGCAGCGAGAAACAGATCGTCTTGTCAAGTGATCGGCCGCCCGAGGTTCTCTCCGGCCTGCAAGAGCGGCTGGTCTCTCGCTTTCGCTGGGGACTCGTGGCGGACATCCAGCCTCCCGACTTAGAGACCCGCATCGCCATCCTGCGAGAGAAGGCGAACAACCGCGGTCTTCAGGTGGAGGACGCGATCCTCGAACTGATCGCGAGCCGCATCTCCTCGAACATCCGCGCGCTGGAAGGAGCTCTGGTGAAGGCGATCGCCTACGCGGAGCTCCAAGGCGAGGTGCTTACCCCCAGGAATCTGGAGGCGATGCTCCCCGAAGAAGGGAAGAGGGAGAAGCTGACCATCGCTCACATCAAGGATGAAGTGGCCCTCCTCTATCACCTCAAGCGGCACGATCTGGAAGGCTCCACCCGCAAGAAGGAGATCTCGCAAGCCCGCCACATCGCGATATACCTGGCCCGGGAGTTGACCGACCACTCCTTTCCCGCCATCGCCAAGCAGTTCGGCAACCGCGATCACACGACGATCATGCACTCCTACGTGAAAATCAAGCACCTCGTCGAGGAAACGCCGCTCCTCCACGCGGAGATCAAGGAGATCGAGGAGAGCCTGCGGGCGCGCTTTACAGCCGCCTGAGTCAGAAATGCCCTTTGGAAGGATCTTTTCAAGAGCGGTCGCCCTCGTGTTCCTGTGGAAAACCCTGTGGATAAGGGGCTCAAATGGGGTGAAAAAGAGGCCTTTCCTGTGGAAAACTCCTGTGCTCTTCCGACGGCCGTGTTCTCCACAGGCGCTCTCCACTGCTTTCCCACCATTCGGCGCACTTATCCACAGGGTTGTTCACATGCACAAGTGCTGGCCACTTGAGGAGAAGGAGTGTTTTCCACAAGCGCGTGCCCCGTCAACCAACTCTACTAGCAATGTTTAGCCACTGGGTAGAGCATGTACTAGAGCGCTACCAACTCGGCGAGGAGTACTCCCGCCAGAGAGTCCTCCTCCTCTGGCGCGACGTCGTGGGAGAAAAGATCGCGAAGCTGAGCCGAGCTCTTCGCCTCTGTGGAACCACACTTTGGATCGAGGTGAGCTCTCCCACGGTGGCTCAGGAACTCTCCTACCTCAAAGACGAGTACGTCCGTCGCTTGAACGAACGCCTGGGGGAAGAGACTGTGAACAGCATTCGCTTTGTTCCGGGCCTCTTCCCGGTGCAGCTCGAGAAGACGGACGTTCAGATCTCCGAGGACGATCGGCGGCAGGCGCGGGTGCTGTTCGAGAACCTTGGCGAGGCTTCGCTTCGTGACTCGTTCGTGGAGCTCTACCTGACGCTCTTGAGACGAGAGCGGACCCTTCTGGCCTCCGGCGGGGCACGCTGCTCCTCGTGCGGGGTCGTCTTCACGGGGGAGGGACATCGTTGTGCGGGGTGCCGCTTGGGCGGGATTGCGGACCCGAAGAGAAAGGACTAGACTCCTTTCTCATGTTGACGGTCAAGAGCACCACCATCCTCGCCATCCGCTCGGAAACGGAGCGGCGGGGCGTGATCGCGAGCGACGGACAGGCGACCCTGGACACGACGGTCATCAAGAGCAACACGAAGAAGGTGTACCGCCTCTATGATGGCCGAGTCCTGACGGGGTTCGCCGGGGCGACCTCCGACTGTCTCTCGTTACTCGACAAGTTCGAAGGAAAGCTGAAGAAGTACGATGGCCGCCTACGAAGGTCCGCGGTCGAATTAACCAAGGAGTGGCGGGGCGACCAGTTCTTGCGCGACCTGGAGGCCGTCCTGGTCACGGTGAGTGAGGAGGGAATCCTGATGATCTCTGGCGCCGGAGACGTCCTCGAGCCAGACGAAGGGGTCATCGGAATCGGCTCGGGAGGGGCGTACGCGTTGGCGGCGGCGCGCGCCTTCCTCAGCGTGGGAAGCCTGGGAGTCGTGGAAATCGCGCGGCGGGCCTTGGGGATCGCGGGGGCCATCGACATCTACACGAATCAGGAAACGAGCGTGGAAGAGGTCTCTTGGTGAAGGAAGGGATGGCCGAGGTGGTGCACGCGCGCGAGGACGAGGAGATCGGCTTGACCCCGCGGGAGATCGTCGCGGAGCTCGACAAATACATCGTCGGGCAAGGAGAGGCGAAGCGATCCGTGGCCATTGCCTTGCGTAACCGGATGCGACGCCAGTTGGTCGAGGGAGAGATCCGCGAAGAGATCCAGCCGAAGAACATCCTCATGATCGGGCCGACCGGCGTGGGGAAGACGGAGATCTCGCGTCGCCTCGCGCGGCTGACCACCTGTCCGTTCATCAAGGTCGAGGCGACGAAGTTCACCGAGGTCGGCTACGTCGGGCGGGACGTAGAGTCGATGGCGCGCGATCTCGTCGACGTCGCGATCGACATGGTCCGCGAGGACGAAATCCTCCGCGTCGAGGAGGAGGCCGAGCAGATGGTCAGCGAGGAGATCCTCGACATCCTCCTGCCCATTTCCGAAGGGGATTCGGAGCACGAGGAGAGGGCGAAGAAGACTCGCGACAAGCTCCGGGTCAAGCTGGAGGGGGGGGAACTGGAGGATCGCTACATCGAGATCACGGTCGAGGAGCCGGCGATCATCCCGCAGGTCGAAGTCTTCAGCCAGGACGGCATGGACCAAGTGGGGATTGACATGGGGGGCATGCTCTCCGGGCTCCTGCCCCCGTCGCGTAGGAAGAAGCGGCTGCGGATCCGCGATGCCCGCCCGATCTTGTTCGAACAGGCTGCCGACCACCTGATCAACATGGAGGAGGTGCGGCAGCGCGGGGTTCGCCTGGCTGAAGAGACCGGGATCATCTTCCTCGACGAGATCGACAAGATCGCCGCTGGCGGGCGGGAGGAGACCGCCGGCCCGGGCGTCTCCCGTCAAGGCGTGCAGCGAGACCTGCTGCCGCTCCTTGAAGGAACGATCGTCCGGACGCGCTATGGCCCCTTCAGCACGGACAGCATCCTGTTCATCGCCGCGGGGGCGTTCACCATGTCCAAACCCTCGGATCTCATTCCGGAACTGCAGGGGCGCCTTCCCATTCGGGTCGAGTTGAAGAGCCTGACGGCGGCGGACTTCCGCCGCATCCTGTGCGAGCCGAAGGACGCTCTGGTCAAGCAGTACGAGGCGCTCCTTGCGGTCGAGGGGATTCGTCTCGAGATGACCGAGGACGCCATCGAAAGCCTTGCCCAGATGGCTTATGAACTGAACCAGGTGACCGAGAACATCGGCGCTCGCCGATTGGCGACGGTCATGGAGAAGGTGATGGAGGAGATCTCCTTCGAGGCCGACTCCCACCACGGCGAGACCCTCGTCATCGACGGCGCCTACGTCGAAAAGCGCCTTGCGGGAATCGTCGAAGACCCTAACCTGTCGCGATACATCCTGTAGACAAGGCCAAGCTTCCTTTGTTCGAGAGATGCCTCCCCGCTAACATATCCTGTTTCTCGGAGGAAGGAGTGACCATGATTCACGTCTCTTTGCCCGACGGGTCAAAGAAGGAGATCGCCCGCGGCGCCTCGATCCTTGAGTTGGCGCAGGCGATCGGACCCCGCCTTGCCCGGGACGCCGTTGCGGCTCTGGTGAACGGTGAGCTTCGCGACGTGCGGGACCGGCTGAACGAGGACGCGACTCTGACGCTCGTCACGCAGCGCACGGAGCAGGGCCTCGAGGTGTTGCGGCACACGACGACGCACGTCATGGCCCAGGCGGTGAAGCGGCTCTTCCCGGACGCGAAGCTCGGGATCGGCCCGGCCATCGAGGACGGGTTCTACTACGACTTCGACGTGGCCAAGGCGTTCACTTCCGAGGACCTCGAGCGGATCGAGCGTGAGATGAGGAAGATCATCGAGGCCGATCTGGCGATCGAGAGGCTTGAGCTCACGGGGGACGCGGCACGCGAGATCCTCGAGCGGGCCGATGAGCCGCTCAAGATGGAGCTCCTCGACGAGATCGAAGAGGGAACCGTGACCTTGTACCGTCAGGGCGATTTCGCCGATCTCTGTCGCGGGCCGCATCTTCAGGCGACCGGCCGGATCAACGCGGAGGCCTTCAAGCTTCTGTCCGTGGCCGGCGCCTACTGGCGCGGCGACGAGAGCCGCCCGATGCTCCAGAGGATCTACGGGACGGCGTGGGAGAAGAAAGACGACCTCGACCAGCATCTGTGGCGCCTCGAAGAGGCGGCCCGGCGGGACCACCGGAAGCTGGGCAAGGACCTTGACCTCTATAGCATTCACGAGGAGGGAGGCGCGGGCCTGGTCTGCTGGCACCCCAAAGGGGCCCGGATCCGACACGAGATCGAGCAGTTCTGGTACCACGAGCACGAGCGGCGCGGGTACGAGATCGTCTCGACACCGCACATCGGCAAGGGCGACCTGTGGGCCGTGAGCGGCCACCTCGACTTCTACCGCGAGAACATGTACTCGCCGATGGACATCGACGGGGTCGACTACTACGTCAAGCCGATGAACTGCCCCTACCAGATCCTGATCTACAAGACGAGGATTCGCTCGTATCGCGAGCTTCCCTTGCGCTGGGGAGAGCTGGGAACCGTCTACCGCTACGAGCGCTCCGGCGTGCTCCACGGGCTCTTGCGCGTGCGCGGCTTCACGATCGACGATGCCCACATCATCTGCCGGCCGGACCAAGTGGAAGAAGAGATCCGGAAGGTCTACGACTTTTGCCTCGCCATGCTGGAGGCCTTCGGGTTTCGGAGCTTCGACATCTACCTATCCACCCGGCCGCAGGAGGGAAAGGCGGTGGGGGAACCGGCGCGCTGGGAGCAAGCGACCGACTCACTGCGACGAGCCCTCGACGCGCGCGGGCTTCCGTACCAGGTGGACGAGGGCGGCGGCGCGTTCTACGGGCCGAAGATCGACATCAAGGTCAAGGACGCCCTCAACCGGTCTTGGCAGTGCTCGACGATCCAGTTCGACTTCAACCTGCCCGAGCGCTTCGACATGACGTACATCGCGGAGGACGGCCAGGCCTCCCGGCCCTACGTGGTGCACCGGGCTCTGCTCGGGAGCCTCGAACGCTTCATGGGGGCGCTGATCGAGCACTACGCCGGCGCCTTCCCGGTCTGGCTCGCCCCGGTCCAGGCGGTCGTCCTCCCGGTGACCGACGCGGTGAACGACTACGCGGCCACGGTAAGAGAGGCGCTCCGCGACGCAGGGATTCGGGTAGAGACGTGGAGTGAACGGAGTCGAACCCTGAGCTATCAGGTACGGCAGGCTCAACTCGAGAAGATCCCGTACATGCTCGTCGTGGGCGAGCGCGAAGCCGAGGCAGGGACGGTTTCCCTGAGGCTGCGCACCGAGGAGAACCTCGGGCCCAAGCCGCTCGCCGAGGTGATCGACCTGATCAAGGCGAAGGTGGCGGAGAAGGCCCTCTTGTAGCTTCTCCGGACGTTTGGAGAAGGAGGTGACGAGATGCACGAACTGGTGCTCTTGGGGCGGGTTGCCCTCGCGGCCGCCCTGAGCGCGGTGGTCGGGCTAGAGAGGGAGTTTCATGGTCGGCCCGCCGGCCTACGGACTCACCTCCTGGTGGCCGTGGGCTCGGCGCTCGTGATGGTGACGTTCGAAGGAGCCACGATTCTGGTCGCCTCGAACGGAGGCTTCGCCAACGGGGCGCAGATCGACCCAGGCCGACTCGCCGCGGGAATCATCACCGGGATCGGGTTCCTGGGCGCGGGGACGATCCTGCGCGTTGGAGACTGGGTTCGCGGGTTGACCACGGCGGCCTCCGTCTGGTTTGTGGCCGCCATCGGGATTGTCTCTGGGGAGGGACTGTACGTGCTCGCCCTCGGAGCGACCGCGATCGGCTTCCTCATCCTGACGGTCGTTGGCCGCCTCGAACAGCGCCTCCCGACCACGGTCTACCACCGGATCTCTCTCGAGGTCCTTCCCGAGGAGAACGACGCGGTTCGGACGTTGTTCCAAGAGCGCTGCGCGGCTCACCAGATTCGCCCACAACTCACGGCGTGGGAGTCAGACGCCGTTAGCGGACAGGTCGTCATGCGCTATCGCGTCCGCCATCGCGGACAGGTTCCGCTCGACGAGTTTGCCGCTGAGCTCTCCACCCTGCCAGGCGTGCTTGAGGTGAAGGCCGAGCTGTAGGCGTGAGCGGCGACGGGTCTAGGCCACCTTGCGCGCTTGAGGGAGAGCGCGCTTCAGTTCCTCCGTGCGGTCGGTCCTCTCCCACGGTGCCTCGGATTCGCTCCTTCCGAAGTGTCCGTAGCAGGAGAGCGGTTCGTAGATCGGGCGAAGGAGATCGAGCCGCTCGATGATCGCGGCCGGCCGGAAGTCGAACACCTCAAGGACGGCGCGACGGAGCGCTTCGTCGTCGACGACTCCGGTTCCTCGGGACTCGACCTCGACCGCAAGAGGCCGCGCGCGGCCGATCGCGTAGGCGATCTGAACTCCCACGTCGCGGGCCAATCCTGCGGCGACGAGGTTCTTCGCCACGTAGCGAGCCATGTACGCGCCCGAGCGGTCGACTTTCGTCGGATCCTTCCCGGAGAAGGCTCCTCCTCCGTGGGAACCGTGCCCACCGTACGTGTCGACGATGATCTTTCGGCCGGTCATGCCGGTGTCGGAGGTCGGCCCGCCGATCACGAAGCTCCCGGAGGAGTTGACGAAAACCTCCGTGCGTTCGTCCATGAATCGGCCAAGCACGGGGCGGATCACGGTCTCCAGGAGATCCTGGTGGAGGGTAGGCTGGTCGACGTCCGGGTCGTGCTGAGCCGCGAGGACGACCACCGAGACGCGCCGTGGAGAGCCGCTCGCGTACTCCACGGTCACCTGGGACTTCCCGTCCGGCCGGAGGTAAGGGAGAGTGCCGTCTCTTCGTGCCGCGGCGAGGCGTCGGGTCAGTCCGTGGGCGAGGACAATCGGAAGGGGCATCCGTTCGTCCGTCTCCGTGCAGGCGTATCCGTAGACGATCCCCTGGTCGCCGGCGCCGAGCAGATCGTAGGCGTCCTTTGCCTCGCCGGTCCGCGCCTCCCGCGGCTTCGCCACGGCGGCCGCGATCTCCGGGGACTGTTCCTTGATCGCCGAGAGGACGGCGCAGTCCTGGTGGTTGAACCCGTAGCCCGGTTTGTCGTATCCCACCGAGGCGATGACGCGACGGCAGAGCCGGTCGATGTCGATGTAGACCTTGGTTGTGATCTCTCCCCCCACGAGGACGAGGCCGGTCGTGAGAAAGGTCTCGCAGGCGACGTGAGCGCTCGGGTCCCCGGCGAGGATCGCGTCGAGGACCGCGTCCGAAATCCGGTCCGCGAGCTTGTCTGGATGACCTTCCGTGACCGACTCCGCCGTAAGCGACGTCCTCAGCATGGATCCTCCCGTCCGCAGGCGGAGAGATCCTAGCGGGGCGGACGGAGGAGCGCAAGGTTTGTGAGAGCGCGTCCTTCAAGCTAGAATCGGCTTTGGAGGTGTAGGATGGCGCGGATCCAGATTCCGTACGGAGAGGGAACAGTCGAGGTGATGATTCCCGACCGGAACCTGATCGGGGTCCTTCAAGGGGCGGGGGCGCCTCAGGTCGACCTCGCCGACGTGTTCGCCGAGGCGTGGGATAATCCAATCGGGATCCCTGATCCGGCGAGGAGGATCCGACCGGGCGAGAAGGTGGCGTTCGTGGTGACCGACCACACGCGTCCGACCCCGACGCGCCGGCTCCTTCCTCTGATCTGGGAACGGCTGCGCGAGCACGTTCGAAAAGAGGATGTGGCCGTGGTGATCGCGAAAGGAACGCACCGGCGCCCGACCGAGGAGGAACTCGAGAAGATGCTCGGGGACCTGCGGCACGAGTTCCGCCTCGTCTTCCACGACTGCGATCGAGACCTGGTCGAGATCGGAAAGACCGCCCGTGGAACGCCGATCCTCGTGAACAGGGCCGTGGCCGAGGCCGACCGCGTGGTGACCATCGGCCACATTGCCATGCATTACTACGCCGGCTACTCCGGCGGACGAAAGAACATCCTCCCCGGGGTCTCGGGCCGCGAGACGATCGAGAGAAACCACGCCCAGCTCACCGATCCCCACTGCGAAGGGTGTGTCTACGAGGGGAACCCCATCAGCGAGGAGATGGTCGAGGCGGCGCGGCTCGTCGGCGTCGACTTCATCGTCGACGTCGTGCTCGATTCCAAGGGGCGCGTGGCGAAGGTGGTGGTCGGCGATCTCGAAGAGGCGCACGCGGCGGGTCGCGCCTTCTGGGACACGCTCTTTCAGGTGAGGGTGAGCGAGCGCGCGGACCTCGTGATCGTCTCGCCGGGCGGACACCCCAAGGACATCGACCTCTACCAGGCGTACAAGGCGCTGTACAACGCCGGCAAGGCGGTGAAAGACGGAGGACTGATCCTCCTCGTCGCGGCCTGCCCGGACGGCATCGGGGACCCGGTGTTCACAGACTGGGTCATGCGCTGCCAGAAACCGAGCGACGTGTTCGACGTCCTTCGCGAAGAGGGGTTCAAACTCGGCGGGCACAAGGCCGTGTACCTGGCGAGGGATCTCGCCCGGTCACGAATCTCCATCCTCTCATTGCTGGACGATGCCCTCGCGCGCCGGTTCTTCCTGGAGCCGGCCAAGGACCCAAACGAGCTCATTCCCATCGCCGCCCAGCGCTTTGGCAAGGACTTCCGCGCTTTGGTCATGCCTTACGGCGGAGACACGGTTCCTATCGTGAAGGAGGGAGCCGCTGAGCGGGTCGGAGTTGGGCTTTAGGGTCCACCCCCGCGGCCGCGTTTCATCGACGCAGATCCTGGCCCGTGAGTTCCTCAACCGCGGTGCCGCGATGGGGACGGTCGTCGTGGCCTGCGAGCAGGACCACGGTCGGGGAAGAGGAAACCGGGTGTGGGTCTCCCCTCCCGGAGGGCTGTACGCCTCGGTCCTCCTTCCTGCCGACCCGCTCCTCTCGCCTCGCGTGGGCATCGCGGTCGCGTCCGCCCTGCGGGCGTTCGGGGCTCGGGCAGAGCTCAAGTGGCCGAACGACGTGCTGATCGAGGCGAAGAAGGTCGGCGGGATCCTCATCGAGGCAGTCGGCGGCACCGCCATCGTGGGGATTGGCGTGAATCTCGTCACCTCACCCGTCCCAGGCGCAACGTGCCTCGCTCGAGTGGCCCCTTCTTCTCCCTCGCCGGAACGGTTGCTCGAGCGGATCCTGGAGGAGCTCCCCTGGGATCCTCCGAGTCGACTCCTCGATCGCTACACCGAGCTCTCCGCCACGATCGGTTGCATGGTCCGCGTGGAGAGGGGGCCGGCCGATCGGGGGCGGTCGATCGTGGGAAAGGCGCAAGGAGTCGATCGCCTCGGCCGGCTCCTCGTTCTGGATGATAAAGGAATCCTTGAGACGGTCGTATCGGGGGATTGCACCCACCTCCGGCACGACGAGTCCCTGGAGGCGGCTGGGGATGGGGTTCGGCGCTGGACGTGCGGGACTGGGAGTGGGACGGAAAGGAGGGAGCGATGAGGTCAGTGCTTGACGATGCGATCGCGCTCGAGGAGCGGGCGAGGACGGCGTACCGCGAGGCGAGGGAGAAGGTAACCGATCCGGGCGCAAAGAGGATCCTTGAGCTTCTCGCTGCGGAAGAGGAGAAACACGTGGCGGCGCTCGCCGCGGCGAGGGAGGGGCGTTCCGCGTCCCTCAAGGACTCGTCGCTCCTGACGGAGGTCAAGAGCCTGATGGAGGGTGCCGTCGTTGAGGGCCAGACAGCCGTCTCGAAGGACGCCTCCCTGCGCGACGTTCTTCGCCAGGCGATGGAGACGGAACAGGCGACCGAACGGTTCTACACGGCGCGTGCGAACCGCGCGAAAGAGGAAGACCTAAGAGGGCTGTTTCAGGAACTCGCGAGACAGGAGGTTGGACACTACCTCCTCGTGAGCTCGCTTTTTGAGTACTTCGACCGACCGAAGGAGTGGGTCGAGTCCGCCGAGTTCGGCCTGCGGCCGGAGTACTAGGCGATCCCCCCGATCCTCGCCTCGGCCTCTCCCAGGACGCCGATTCGGGCTAGAAGTAGGCCGAGAGCGTGAGAAGCCCGTGCAGAGTGGCGAGCCCGACGGCAACGACGGCCAGGCGCCGGTGAAGCGTTGCTGGGATCCGACGCATGCGCGCGCTCTTCGCCCGCAGTAGGGCGACGCCGGCGGTGACGGTGACCGCAGCGTAGGTCAGGATTCCAAGGTAGAAGACGAGCGGGTGTCCCAGAATCGAGGTGTATGCCCATTTCGCCAAGGTGTGCATCGTCCTCCTTCGATCCAAACAGCCCTCCTCCCCGGCTCTGGCGAGGAGGCACAGGTCTTCGAGACGAGTGGCGATGGAGGCGCCGGCTGACGCCGACTCCATCCTCGCCTCCGACCGCGCGACCGGCCATCGCCGGAGCCACGACCCCGGCTCGAAGGGCATGCGGCACGGCCTCTTCTCTAGAGGGTACGCTCTTCGCCGTCTTGCCCTCCGCCGGTCACTCCTTGCGGAGTTGCATCGGCTTCCCGCAGCAGACGAGGGTCCCCGCTCCCGGTTTCGTGACCTTCACTTCCTGGCCGCACACGGAGCACCGGTAGACCTTCCCTTCCTCAGCCATTCTCTTCCTCCTTGACTAGAGCGCGAGGGAGTTCTCCCACAGCCCGTGGATGTTGCAGTAAGCGACGGCGACGAGCTCGCTCAAGTCCTTCGTGTCGACGTGAACCGCCGCCTTCGGGTGGCCGAAGGTCGGGCCGAGGTCGAGCGTGGCGACGTGCACCGCGAGCCCTCCCTTCGCGCCGAAGAGAAGGATCCACTTGATGTGGTGCTCGATCGTGTTCGGATGGGGAGTCTCCTTGCC
>JAPLGE010000149.1 GCA_026390315.1 Candidatus Bipolaricaulota bacterium | reverse complement strand
AGGCTGTCTCCCAGCCGCTGGACCTGGCCGATCCGATCGCGCAGGTAGTCGAGGTCGAGGGCCTCGTACAGGCCGACCGCGATCGCTTCGAGGTCGCGGCGGGCGAGGCCGCCGTAGGTGGGGAACCCCTCCATCAGGATCAGCCGCTCGCGCGCCCGCTCGAAGATCGTCCGGTCGTTCATGGCGAGGATCCCGCCGATGTTCACGAGGCCGTCCTTCTTCGCGCTCATCGTCATCCCGTCGGCGAGCGAGAAGACCTCGCGCGCGATCTCGAGGGGCTCCTTCTCGGCGTACCCGTCCTCCCGCTCGCGGATGAAGAAGGCGTTCTCCGCGTAGCGGCAGGCGTCGAGGAAGAGGGGGATCCTGTGGCGGCGCGCGATCTCGCTCACCGCGCGGACGTTGGCGAGGGACACCGGCTGGCCGCCGCCCGAGTTGTTCGTGATCGTGAGGAAGACGAACGGGATCCGCTCGGGGCCGACCTTCCGGATGAGGGCGCGCAGCTTCTCCGTGTCCATGTTCCCCTTGAACGGGGCGACCGTTGCGGGATCGAACGCCTCCTCGACGGCGAGGTCGACGGGCTCCCCGCCGTTCGCGAGGACGTTCGCCCGTGTCGTGTCGAAGTGCATGTTGTTCGGGACGATGTCGCCTGGCTTGAGGGTCGCCGAGAAGAGGACGTTCTCCGCCGCCCGTCCCTGATGAGTGGGGAGGAAGTAGCGGAACCCGAAGATGTCGCGCACGGCCGCCTCGAACCGCTCGAAGCTCTGGCTCCCGGCGTACGACTCGTCACCGCGCATGAGCGCGGCCCACTGGTCCTGGCTCATGGCACCGGTCCCGGAGTCGGTCAGCAGGTCGACGTAGATGTCCTGCGAACGGAGGTTGAACACGTTGTAGCCGGCGTCGCGGATCCGCGCGTCGAGCTCCGGCCGGCTGAGGATCCGGATCGGCTCCACGACCTTAATGCGGTACGGCTTGTACGGGGTCCCGCTGGGCACACCGACCTCCACGAGGGTTGTCTCAGAAGTAGAAGTGGATGCCGGTCCCGATGGACATGTCCACGGCTCCGGTGGCCGTGACGGCGGCCCCGAACTCGAGGTTCCAGGCGAAATTCCGCGCGAAGGCGAAGCTAAACTCGATCCCTCCCACCGCGGAGAAGACGACGGGCTCGCCGCCGTAGGGGGAGAAGGGCGCGGAGACTCCTGCCGCGACGTAGAAGTCGACCGCCGCGGTGTCGGCGAGGCGATAGAGAACGCGGGTGGTGAGGCTCCCGCCCAACCCCTGCAGGTCGCCTGCGACGAACACGACCTCCTCGGCTCCGAAGGCGGGCGAGAACCAGTAGCGGACGCTCACGAGGCCTCCCCAGGGATAGTCGAGCTGCATGCCGATCGCGAGCGCTCGGCCCTCCGAGAGGTTCGCCTCCTGCGAGGCGGCGGGCAGGGCAAGCGCCAACAAGACCAAGGCCCCGAGCACGGGGAGAATCGCTCTCTTCATGGGATTCCCTCCAAACTTGAGATGGGCCATCTTAGTCCGGAGCGGATCACGGAGCAACCGCTTGCGTTTGACGGGCGGTGAGGCCGTCGGTTTAATGGGGCGGGTGAACGGTCTCGGCAAGGAGGCGGGCGATGCACGAGGCAATCGATCGGGCCGTTGCGGGGGGCGAGTTGGAGCGGCTGTTGGAAGCGCTGGCGGGGGCGAGGACGCCGGACGTGCGGTACGCGATCGGGAGGATCGTTGAGTCGGCGAGAGAGGACGGAAGCCTCCTCGACCGTGCCGCGGCGCTCGCCGGGCGGGCGGAGCCGGCGGCGCGGCATGTGGCGAGTGGGCTCGTGGTGGCGGGCTACGGGGGCGAGCCGACGAGGGCGCTCGAGCTCCTGCGGCGCCTTGCGGATGACCCGGACTGGACGGTGCGCGAGTCGGCAGCGCACGCCTGCGGACACCTGCTCGCGGAGGACTTCGCGCGAATGGTGGAGGCCCTGCGGGAATGGTCCGGCGCGCCCTCGCCGGCGGTTCGGCGGGCGGTGGTCGTCGCCGCGGCCAAGGCTGCCACGCGAGGCCGGCCGGAGTGGGCTGAGCCGCTGCTCAAGCTCCTCGAGCCGCTCCTTCTCGACCGCGACGAGGGGATTCGGCGGATCCTCGCCCCTGTCGCCTTGGGCGCGTCGCTCCTTCGCGCCTATCCTGACCTCACGTTCGAGTACCTCACCAAGTGGTCGACCTCGACCGACGAGCAGGTCCTGTGGAACGTGGCGATGGCCTTCTCCGCCTCCGGTGCCCCGCCTCTCGCCAAGAAGGCCCTGATCGTTCTGCGGAAGCTCTCTCTGGACGAACGCCGCTACGTGTGGCGGGCCGCGGCCTCGGCGATGTGGAAGCTTGGCCGCAAGAAGCCGGAGATCGTTCGTCCCGAGCTCGCTCAGTGGCTCGAGGACGAGCGGCGCGTCGAGGTGGCGCGAGAAGCCTTAAAACACCTCTAGGCCGGCCCCAGGGATCCGGCTGACCGGCTATACTCAAGCCATGATCGGAGAAGGACCCTCTCGAGGAGGGGCGCCCGGCGCGGTCGTCACCGGAAGCTCTCGGGGGATCGGCGCGGCGGTCGCCCGCGGCCTCGCGGCACGCGGCTTCGGGGTGTGCGTGAACTACGCGAGCCGCGAAGCGCCGGCCGAGGCGCTCGTGCGCGAGATCGAAGCGGCCGGAGGGAGGGCGTTTGCCAGAGAGGCAGACGTCTCGGACTTCGAACAGGCCAAGGGCCTCGTCGAAGAGACCGCTGAGCGGTTCGGCGGCGTGCGGGTGGTGGTGAACAACGCCGGCTTCTCTCAGCACCGCACGCTCGAGGAGATGACCGTCGAGGACTGGGCTCGCTCTCTCGCGGTGAACCTCTCCGCTGCGTTCTACACCACCAAGGCGGCCCTTTCCCATCTGCGCCGCGAGCCGTGGGGGCGGATCGTCAACGTCTCGTCGCTGCGCGCGATGACCGGCTCGGACCACGGAGCGCACTACGCCGCGGCGAAGTCCGGCCTGATCGGGCTCACCAAGTCCTTGGCCCTCGAGCTCGCGCCGGAGATCACGGTGAACGCGGTCTCTCCGGGCTACACTCGCACCGACATGACCGCCCGTGACCTCGAGCGGCACGGGGAGGCGATCCGCGCACGGATTCCGGCCGGCCGGGTCGCCGAGCCGACAGAGATCGCAGCCCTCGTCGTCTTTCTCGCCTCCGAAGAGGCGGGGTACATCACCGGCGAGACGATCGGCATCAACGGCGGAATCTACATGCGCTAGAGCCCGGCCGCGACGAACCACGGAAGCCAAGGTGGTGCGATGAGCGAGAGGGAGTTTCGGGACTACAGCCCAAAGCGCGACCGGGAGGCGGTGCGTCGCGTCTACCGCGAGTGCGGGTGGCTGGACAAGGGGAAGGAGCCTGCCCTCGAGGCGTTGCTCAAGGGCAGCCGGGCCATCGTCGCGGAGGTGAACGCAGAGGCCGAGTGCGTGGTCCTCACGGCGCGGGGGACGATGCGCTATCTCGACGAGGACCTTCCGGCCTCGTTCGTCACCGGAGTCACGACGAGCCGGGTCGCGCGCAAGCAGGGCCTCGCGAGCGAGCTCACGGCTCGGTGCGTGGCGCGCGACGCCGCGGAAGGGTCCCTCGTCTCCTGCCTGGGCATGTTCGAGCAGGGCTACTACGACCGGCTCGGCTTCAGCACCGGCGGGTACGAGCACTGGTACGCGTTCGATCCGGCCGAGCTCACTCTCGTGGCCAAGCCGCGGGCCCCGCGGCGGATCGCCGCAGACGACTGGAAGGCCGTACACGCCGCTCGTCTGCGCCGGCGCCGCGTTCACGGGGGCTGCAACCTGAGCGCTCCGGAGCTGACGAAGGGCGAGATGCTCTGGACGACGAACGGCTTCGGTCTCGGCTACTTCGACGGACGCCGCGGCGCGCTCAGCCACTACGTCTGGTGCGACGGGAAGGAGTCGGAGCACGGGCCTTACACCATCTCTTGGATCGTCTTCCGAACGCGCGAGGAGTTCCTCGAACTCATGGGGCTCGTGAAGAGCCTTGGGGACCAGGTTCACCTGGTGCGGATGCAGGAGCCACCGGGAATCCAGCTCCAGGACCTCCTCCGCCAGCCGTTCAAGGCGCGGCAGGTGACGGAGAGGGCGAAGTACGAGACGAAGCTCTCCGCGACCGCCTACTGGCAGGCGCGGATCTGCGACCTCGCCGGGTGTCTCCAACGGACGCACCTCGACGGGGAGCCGGTGCGGTTCAATCTCGTCCTCGTCGACCCGATCGAGTCGCTCCTTCCGAAGCGGACGGACTGGCGCGGGGTCGGCGGCGAGTACGTCGTGACGTTGGGACCTGCCTCGGGGGCCGAGCCGGGGAAGAGCCGTTCTCTCCCCACCCTGAAGGCGAGCGTCGGGGCGTTCACCCGCCTTTGGCTCGGGGTGAGGCCGGCGACGGGGCTTTCTTTCACGGACTCACTCGCGGGTTCGGGCTCGCTCCTTGAAGCTCTGGACGAGGTCCTTCGCCTCCCGGAACCGAAGCCGGACTGGGACTTCTAGGGCCGCCAGGGGCGGAACGAGACGAGCCACGGGCCGGGGAGTGCGCCTGGGACCGTACGAGAGCGGGCGATCGACCGGAGTCGGGAGTGACTCTCTCAAGGGAGGGTGGATGCCAAGGACGGCGCGGATTGCGGTAGCGGTGGGGCTGGTTCTGGCTGCGGTAGTCGCCGGAGGGGCGGCCGCGCCTCTCGAGGTCGCGGCCACGACGTCCATCGTCGGCGACGTCGTCCGCGCGGTCGGGGGTGAGGCGATCTCGCTGACCGTCCTCCTTCCCGCGGGGGCGGACCCGCACACCTTCGAGCCCACTCCCCGGGAGATGGCTTCCCTGGCGGACGTCCAAGTCATCTTCGTGAACGGCGGCGGCCTCGAGACGTTCCTCGGCGCGCTCCTCGCGGCGGTGACGGCGCCCGTGGTCTCCGTGTCGGAGGGGGTGACCTTTCTCTCGCTCTCACCGGGCGGCCAGGAGCAGGGAGTCGACCCGCACGTCTGGTTCGATCCGAGGAACGTCGTCGTCTGGGCCAAGAACATCGCTCGGGAGCTCGCCCTCCTCGACCCGGCGAACGCGGAAGGATACGCGGCCCGCGCCCTCGCCTACGAGCAGGAGCTGAAGGACCTGGATGCTTGGATCGTTGAGGCGGTCGCGGCGATCCCGCGCGAACGGCGGAAGCTCGTGAGCGATCACGAGGCTTTCGGCTACTTCGTCGATCGCTACGGGTTCGACGACGTGGGCACGGTGATCCCGGGTCTCAGCACGCTCGCTGAGCCCTCGGCGCAGGGCCTTGCCGCTCTCGAGGACGCGATCCGCGAGCGCGGCGTCCCAGCCATTTTCGTCGGGATCACTGTCAACCCGGCGCTGGCAGAACAGGTCGCTCAGGATACGGGGGCTCGCATCGTCTTCCTGTACACCGGGGCGCTCAGCGGCACCGCGGGGCCGGCAGGGACCTACCTCGACCTCATGCGCTACGACGTGCGAACGATCGTTCAAGCGTTGGGAGGAGGGCCGTGAGCGCTTCGAAACGCGCCCCGGGCGATACCGCCTGCCCAAGCGGTCACGGACCTATCTGGACCAGAGTGCGCCGGAAGCCCCTCGAAGCGCATGTGGCCGGGACTCCGGCGCTCGAGGTGGACGGGCTCACCGTCCACTACGGCGGTCGTCTCGCCCTCGAGGGGATCCACTTTGAGCTCGAGGAGGGAGCGGAGCTTGGCGTGGTCGGCCCGAACGGGGCGGGGAAGAGTACGCTCCTCAAGGCGATCGCCGGGATCGCTGCCCCTTCCGCGGGTGAGGTCAGGGTCTACGGTCACGTGCCGTCCGGGCACATCTGCATCGCCTACCTGCCCCAGCGGAGCGAGGTTGACTGGCGCTTTCCCCTTTCGGTCGAGGACGTCGTGATGATGGGGCGCTCTGCGCGGCTCGGGCCGCTCCGCCGGCCGGGGCCCCGAGACCGGAACCTCGTGCGGGGAACCCTCGATCTGGTCGAACTCGCCCCGTTGGCGCGCCGTTCCATCGGCGAGCTTTCGGGCGGCGAGCAGCAGCGCATGTTCATCGCCCGGGCACTCGCCCAGGAGGCGGACCTCGTTCTTCTGGACGAGCCGCTCGCCGGCCTCGACCTGCGCTCGCAGGAGGGGATCCTCACACTCCTGTCCGCGCTGCGCCAGCGCGGCATCACCCTCCTCGTTGCCCTTCACGACCTGGGCATCGCGGCAGATCGCTTCGGGAAGGTCCTTCTTCTCAAGAAGAGCCAACTCGGATTCGGTCCTCCGGCAGAGGTCTTCCGCGCGGAGGCGCTGAAGGAGGCGTACGGGGCGAGCCTGCGCATGGTGCGTGCGGAAGAGGGCCTGTTCGTCGTCAGCGACGCTCCCTGCGACAAGGAGCCGTGCGATGGGACTCCCTGAGCTCCTCGTCGCCCCGTTCCGATACCCGTTCATGGCTCGCGGACTCCTTGCCGCGACGATGGTCGGGGTCGTCTGTCCTGTGGTTGGGACCTACGTCGTTCTTCGCGGCATGGCGTTCTTCGGCGACGCCCTCGCTCACGCTGTTCTCCCAGGTGTGGCGGTCGGCTTCCTCACGTCGCACGGCGGGAGGCGTTCGGTCTTCTGGTGGGCTCTGGGCACGGCGATCCTTGCCTCCCTGGGAATCGGCGCCGTCGCCCGGCGCGGACGGCTGCGAGAGGACACCGCGATCGGGATCGTGCTCGCCGGGATGTTCGCCTTGGGGATCGCCCTCATCTCCACCGTGCGCGGCTACGCCGTCGACCTCGTTCACTTCCTGTTCGGAAACGTGCTCGGCGTCTCGCGTGGCGACCTCCTCCTCACGGCCCTCCTGGGAGGCCTCGTGCTGGCGCTCGTCCTCGCCTTGTACAAGGAGTTCCTCGTCGTTTCCTTCGATGCGACCCTCGCTGCGACCCTGCGCCTTCCTGTTCGCCTGTACAACGGTCTCCTCCTCATCTTGATCGCCGTCGCCGTCGTCGTCTCCCTTCAAACCGTCGGGGTCGCCCTCATGCTCGCCCTGCTCGTCACGCCAGCGTCCACGGCCTACCTCCTCGTGCGGAGGGTGCCGGCGATGATGTTCCTCGGGGCGGGGTTCGGGGTCCTCTCCGGTCTGATCGGCTTGTACCTCTCCTACTACGCCGGAATAGCCTCCGGCGCGGCGATCGTTCTCGTGGCGACCGGCTTCTTCGTGATCGTGCTTTTCGCGGCTCCGCGGCGTGGGCTGTTGTGGCGGAGGAGATCCAACTAGCGTCCTTGGCCGTTCCCCGGCTGCGGGGAGACAGGGCTTCTGCTACAGGCTCACGAGTTCGAGGTCTCGCGCGCTGCGCAGCGACTTCTCCGGGCGCAGGAGGGCCACGCGGCGCTCGGATCCTCCGTAGGCCTTGGACGTGAAGAGCGTGAGGCAGCGATCGCCGAAGAGATA
>JAPLGE010000084.1 GCA_026390315.1 Candidatus Bipolaricaulota bacterium | reverse complement strand
ACCTCCCCTTCTTGCGGCAGGTCGATCGTCGCCCCGTCGTCGAGCTGGTCGAGCCCGATCCGACCCGCCGAGCGGCGGGAGAAGCGGCTGAGCACGTGCTCCTTGAGGAGGCGGCCCATGAGCTCCCCGCCCGCCCCCTGGAGCGCACTGATCCGCTCGACATCGCGGGTCACAGCCGCGGCCTCCCGCCGTAGCGGAACCAGATGGAACAGGCACCCTCACCGCCCACCATGCACGGGCCGACCGGCGTGAGGGGCGTGCAACGGGTCGCGAAGAGCGGGCAGTCGGCGGGCACGGCGCGAGCGGTCAGGACCTCCGAGCACCGACAGCCGGGGATCGTCTCCTCCCCTTCCACGCCCTCAGCCGGAAACCGCCGGCGGGCGTCGAACGCGCCGAAGCGCTCCCGCAAGGCGAGGCCCGAGGCGGGGATCGTCCCGATGCCGCGCCACGCGACGTCCGAGACCTCGAACACTTCCGCCATCATCGCCTGCGCCCGCCGATTCCCCTCCTCCGTCACCGCGCGGGGATAGGCGTTCTCGACACGCGGGGAGCGGTCACGAATCTGGCGAAGCACGAGAGCGATCGCGTACAGGACGTCGAGCGGCTCGAACCCTCCAACCACCACCGGCATCCGATGCTCGCTGGATAGGGCCTCGTACGGCCTCGTGCCGATCACGGTCGACACGTGCCCGGGCGCAATGTACCCCGACACCTCGGCCCCGGGAAGGCCGAGAAGCGCGGCCATCGCAGGCGGGATCAGCTTGTGCGACACGAGGACGGAGAGGTTCGGCGGGGGGCGGTCGAGCAGGATCGCCGCGGTCATTGGGGCCGTGGTCTCAAAGCCGACCGCAAAGAAAACGACGTCGCGGTCGGTCTTTCGCGAGATCGCGACCGCCTCGGACGCCGAGAGGACCGTGCGCACATCCGCCCCGGTCGAACGCGCGTCCTCCAAGGTCCTTCGGGTTCCCGGGACCCGCGTCATGTCGCCGAAGGTGCACAGGATCGCCCCGGCCTCGGCGAGACGGACGGCCAGGTCGATGTCGCGCGTGGGCGTCACGCAGACCGGGCAGCCCGGGCCTTCCAGGATCTCCACCCGCTCGGGAAGGAGGCGACGGAGACCGTGCTGGGCGATCGTCACCTCGTGTGTGCCGCAGACGTGGACGATCTTCACGCGTTGGGCCGGGGCCAGGAGCAAGATCGCGTCAGCCAGGGCGCGCGCCCGTTCGGGGTCTCCGAAGGCGAAGGGCCGCGTCATCGGCCCTCGCCGACGTCCCCCGCTCTCGGAGGCCGCGCAACCTCCTGGAGGGAGGCGAGGAGCTCGTCGAAGAGCCGCAGGGTCTCCTCTCCGTCCTCGGGGGAAAGCCGACGGATGGCGAAGCCCGTATGGACGAGGACGTAGTCGCCGACGGCGACCGGCTCGCCGAGGGCGTCCAGGCGTGCGCTGGTTCGTACCCCGCCGTAGTCAACGGTCGCTTCGTTCCCCGCGATGGCGATTACCCGCCCCGGCGCCGCGAGACACATCCTCCATCACCCCGGACGATTATACCGGCGCGGGGAGAGCCCCATCCTCGCCCGGCCATACGGCCTGTCACCCGTCTCAGAGAGCCAACTCGATCCCGTCGAGAGCCGGCTTGCCTCGCTTCGCTCCTCGCGCTACCGTTTCTCCCCGCTTCGACCTTGACGAAGGAGGACGCACGAATGGGAGCTTCACACGAGGAGATCTATCGAGTCGTCCGGCAGATCCCCGCCGGTCGGGTGGCGACGTACGGCCAGATCGCCCACCTTGTCGGCCCGGGCTGCAACGCCCGCCGCGTCGGCTGGGCCCTCGCCGCCCTGCGCGAGGACCGCGCGGCTCCGTCGGTCCCTTGGCAGCGGGTGGTGAACGCGAAAGGAATGTCGAGCCTCGGCGGAGAGCAAATCGCCCTGCTCAAGGAAGAGGGTGTCCTCTTCGACTCGAGCGGACGAATCGACCTTCGCCGCTTTGGATGGGACGGCTTCATCGAGGACTCCCCGAACCCGCCCGCGAACTACTCTCTCTTCGCCTGACCGGCCCGTTCCCTGGCCTGGCGGGCGAAGGCCGCGGCGGCCGATAGGTCGGCTGCGCTGGGGTGCCCGCGGGCGACGAGGCCCAAGACGAACCAGTCGCGCCCCTTGCAGCTGAACCGGCCGAGGACCTCTCCCCCTTTCTCCTGCACCGCCCGCGCCATCCAGTCGAGCTGGTTCGGGGTCCCGCCGTAGGTCCCGAACAGGGCGACCTTCACTCCGGCGAGGCTCGTCGCCGCGTTGAGCAGCCGGCGCACCGCCCCGGCCGGCCGGCCTC
The DNA here is from genome assembly GCA_026390315.1 of Candidatus Bipolaricaulota bacterium. Lineage (GTDB taxonomy): Bacteria > Bipolaricaulota > Bipolaricaulia > UBA7950 > UBA9294 > JAPLGE01. The sequence continues at coordinate 13,655 of JAPLGE010000084.1, read as the reverse complement.
CGTAGACGCCACTGCCGAGGAAGAGAAGGTCGCCGCCTTCCAGCGACTGGGGCTCCTTCGCCGCCCGGGGCAGGACGGCAAGCTCCTTCCCGATCGCCTCGGCGACCCGGCGGGTGTTTCCAGTGAGCGATCCGTAGACGATGCGGACGTTCATCGTTCGCCTCCTTACCTCTTCCCGCAGTCGCATGGTTGCCTGAGGGTCCGGGCAAGACTACACTACCAGACGAAGGAGGAACAACATGAGACGCGTTGCCTTTCCAGTTCTCGTCCTGGCGATCGGCCTCCTCGCGGGCGGGTGCTTCGGGCCGGTCGTCGCGCCGACGGCCGACTTCACCGTCTGCCCCGATGGCGCGGACGGGCTGCTCGCCTACTGGCTCGTGTCCCAGTCCTCGACGGTCCCCGGCCACTACCTCACCTCGTTCGTGTGGACGCTCGGCGACGGAACCGTCCTTAAGGATTCCTGGGGGCAGGTCACCCACCGCTTTGCTGCGGCGGGAACCTATCAGGTCACCCTCACAGTTACTGACGACCGCGGGGCCTCGGCCAGCACGACCAAGACCGTCGACGCGATCGAGGTGGCGATGATCCGCTCCTTCAAGCTCACCTTGGGTTGGCCGGTCGAGGTGACCGGAGAGGTGGAGAACCGCTCTGAGAGCACCCTCACCACGGTGACCGTGAAGGCGAAGTTCTACGACGCCGACGGCGTCCGCTTGACCGACGCGACCGCCGAGATCGACGAGATCGAGCCGGGCGAGCGGGTTCGCTTCCGAATCGAGGCCGAGGAATACGCGAGCGAGATCTTCTCGGCGAGCGCAGCGGTCCAGGCCTTCACGGCCGACTGCCCGTACGGACCGTACCCGCCTCCGATGGGCGATGCGCCTCGTCGCTGACCTACACATCCACTCTCGCTTCAGTCGGGCGACGAGCCCGGAGACTGACCTTAACGCCCTCGCCCACTGGGCGAAACGGAAGGGAATCGACCTCCTCGGCACGGGGGACTTCACCCATCCCTCTTGGTGGAAGGATCTCAAGGAATGTCTTGAGCCTCAAGGAAACGGCCTCCTGCGCTACGAGGGAATCTGGTTCCTGGCGACGGCCGAGGTGGCGGCCATCTGGAAAGAGGACGGCCGCACCCGCAAGGTTCACCTCATCTTGCTCGTTCCCGGACTCGAGGCCGCCGACCGGGTCAACCGAGCCCTGGCGCGGATCGGGAACCTCGCCGCCGACGGCCGGCCGATCCTCGGAATCTCGGCCAAGCGGCTTGTCGAGGCCGTTTGGGACGCCGTCCCGGAGGCGGAGGTCATCCCGGCCCACGTCTGGACCCCGTGGTTCTCCGTCTTCGGCTCGCGGTCAGGATTCGACCGCCTGGAGGAGTGCTTCCAGGAGCACACCCAGCGGATCTTCGCCATCGAGACCGGCCTCTCGAGCGACCCGGCCATGAACTGGCGCCTTTCGTCCCTCGACCGCCTCGCGCTCGTCTCGAGCTCGGACGCTCACTCTCCACCCAAGCTGGGGCGGGAGGCGACGTTGTTCGACCTTCCTGAGCCGAGCTACGATGGCCTCGTCCTCGCCCTCAAGTCGCGCGACCCGGGCCGCTTCCTCGGGACGATCGAGTTCTTCCCCGAGGAGGGGAAGTACCATTACGATGGGCACCGCGCTTGCGGGGTCGTCCTCGCCCCGCAAGAGGCGATGGCACGGCGCAACCTCTGCCCGGTCTGCGGACTCCCGTTGACGGTCGGGGTGATGCACCGCGTGGAAGAGCTCGCCGACCGCCCGGCCGGACAAGGACCGCCGACGAAGATCCCCTACCAACGCGTCGTCCCCCTCCACGAGATCATCGCTCAAGCTCTCGGAGTCGGCTCGGAGACGAAGGGCGTCTCGAAGGAATACGAGCGCCTCGTCTCCTGCTACGGCAGCGAGTTTCGGATCCTCCTCGACCTTGCGAACGAGGACCTCGCCCGACACACCCCGCCACAGGTCCTCGCAGGGATCCGCAAGGTGAGAAGGGGAGAGCTCGAGATCGATCCGGGATACGACGGGGTCTTCGGCAGGGTCAGGATCCCCCTCGCCCCGCCAGAGGAGCCGAGGCTCTTCTAGCCCCGATCGGCGAAGGCCGCCTCGACCCGCTCTCGCAGAGAGCCGCGAAGCGCCGGCGGGGCGAACGCCGCGTCGGCGCTGTTGAGAAGGATCCGACGGACGTCGTCCGGCTCGAGGTCGAACGCCTCGATCACGTGAAGCAGCTCGTCGGTCGACGTCGTCTTCGACATCAGGCGGTTGTCCGTGTTCACGGTCACGCGGATCCCCCGGTCGAGGTAGCGCTTGAGCGGGTGATCGGCGTAGCCCTGCATGAGCCCAGAAATCTGGAGGTTGCTCGTCGGGCAGACTTCGAGCGGGATACCCTGCGCGGCCACTTGCTTCTCGGCGGCCTTGTCCTCTTTGAGGTAGACCCCGTGCCCGATACGCTCCGCTCCCAGGTCAAGCGCTTCCTGGATGTGCTCGGGGCAGCAGCCCTCCCCGGCGTGAAGGGTCACGTGGACGCCGGCGTCGCGCGCCATTTGCACCGCCTCGTGGTGCACGCGCGGCGGGAACCCCCGCTCCGGTCCCGCGAGGTCGAAGCCAACGACCCCCTTGCTCACGAACTGCGCGGCGAGCTGCGCCGCCTCCATGGAGCGCTCAGTGGATTCGTGCTTCAGCGCACACAGGATGAGCCCGGTCTTGATCCCGAGCCCGCCCTCCGCGCGCCGCATCCCAGTGAGGACCGCCGCGACGACTTGCCGCGGAGAGAGCCCTTTCCGCAGATGGAGTAGCGGCGCGTAGCGGATCTCGATGTAGATGACGTTCTCGCGAGCGGCGTCCTCGCATAGCTCGTACGCGACCCGCTCCAAGGCTTCCTCGTCTTGGAGAAGCGCGACCGTGACGTCGAACGCCTTGAGGTACTCCTCCAGAGAAGCGCGCGCCGGGGGGGTGACCGCCTGGGCGAGGCTCGGGGGGAGAAGGCTTCGCTCGTCCTCTGGAAGCCTCGCAGCAAGCTCCTTCACCGTCCGCGGCCGTAGCGACCCGTCGAGGTGGACGTGCAGGTCGAACTTCGGGAGCCCCTTCACCCAGTTTTTCTCCATTGCCCGAGATTCTCGCCGCACGGAGCTCCGCGTGCAAATCGCACCCCGACGCCCCATTTCTCTCTTGCCTCGCCCAGGGACAACGCCGATACTTGCGTCCCAGGGACGATCGCACGGACTCAAGCCCCGAGGAGGAACCGCCACGAACGTCGTAAACGTCGTCTTCTCTGCTGTCGGAGGGATCGCCCTTCTTCTCTTCGGCCTGCGGACCCTCTCCGACGCCCTGAAGCGGATCACGGGCGAACAGATGCGCCGGCTTCTCGAGCGCCTGACCGGTCGCGCCTGGCGGGGGGCCATCGTGGGCGCCGTCACCTCGGGGATCCTCCACTCAAGCGCCATGACGATGCTCCTTCTCATCGGGCTCCTCAACGCCGGCGCCCTCACGCTCGCACAGGGGATCGGCGTGATGCTCGGCTCGGAGATCGGGACCACCGTCACTGCGCAGATCATCGCGTTCAACATCGGACAGTACGACCTCCTGTTCATCGCGCTCGGGTTCATCGTCGCCTCCGTCTTCCGCGGGAAGCGGCTGGGAGACGTAGGACAGATTATCCTGAGCGGCGGAATCCTTTTCCTCGGGATGAGCATCACCACGAGCGGCCTGCGCGGCTTGGCCGAGGCGCCCGCGGTCATGCGCCTCCTGCAGTCCTGCGGATCGAACGCCATTCTGGGCGTCCTCGTCGGCGCGGCCGTCACGGCGATCGTGCACAGCTCGACCGCCGTGACGGCTCTCATCATCGCCATGGGCGGCGCCGGCGTCCTCGACCTGCCCGCGGCGATCGCGCTGGTCCTCGGGGCGAACATCGGAACGACGACCAACGCCCTGATCTTCTCGATCGGCTCCTCGCTCGCCTCGCGCCGACTCGCTCTGACCCAGGCCGTCGTCAACGTGGTCGGGGTAGGCCTCTTCCTCCCCTTCGTCTCCCCGTACGCCCGGCTCCTCGAGGCGACCTCAGGGAGCCTGACGCGTCAGATCGCGAACGCGCACAGCTTCTTCAACGTCGCATCGACGCTCGTCCTTGTTCCCTGCGTGGGGGCTCTCGTCTGGGTCATCGAGCGGCTCGTGCCGGGGAAGGAGACGAAGGTCGACCTCGCGCGGCCCGTCCTCGGGAAGGAGCTCCTGCATACCCCGTCGATCGCCCTCGACCGGGCGAGGACCGAACTCCTCCGGATGGGCGAGGCGGCGGAACGGATGGTCGAGAGCGCCGAAGCGTCTCTGCTGAAAGGGGATCTCTCCAAGGCGAGCGACGTCCTGGAGACGGAGGAGTCCGTCGACCTCTTCCGCCGCGCGATCGACGACTTCCTGAACCGCATCGACACTAAGCTCTTGTCGCCCCGCGACGCCGCGCGGCTCCACATGCTGCAACACATTTCAGGCGACATGGAACGCGTCGGCGACCACGCGGTGAACGTCGCCGAGCGGGCGCAGGTCAACATCAAACGAAAGTCCACCTTCTCTCCGGAGGCGAAGGAAGAGCTCGCCCACATGTTCGAGCGAACCCGGAGCCTCTACTCCCTCTCGCTCCAAGCCCTTCGCAACGAGGACCCCACTCTAGCTGAGCAGGCCTTGGAGCTCGAAAAGGAGGTCGACCGCCTCGAGGTCCGCTACAAGGAGGCGCACATCCGGCGCCTGGAAGAGGGAACCTGCGACCCAGCCGCGGGGATCCTGTTCGTCGAGGTCCTGCGGAACCTCGAGCGGGTCGGCGACCACGCCGTGAACATCGCTTCCGACGTCCTCCTCCTCTAGAGAACGGCGCACCGACCTTCGGGAGCCAAGTCTCGAGGCTGTCGGACGACTCCCGGCGGCCTAGTGCCGGCGCTTGGCCTCCACCGACGCCACCTTGCGCCGGATCCCGTCGGTCACCCCCAGTCGGTCATCGATCCGCAGGAAAATGGAGACCCGCTTTGCCTTCTCAAGCATGCGATCGCGGCAGGCCTTGACCAGGGCCATCACCTCGTCCCAGTCGCCCTCGATGTTCGTCCCCATGGCGTGATGCTCGAAAGAGAGCCCGGAGGCGTCGACGAGCTCAAAGACCTCGACGAGGGACGCGCTCAGGCTCTCTCCCTTCCCGACCGGGGCGATGGAGAAGTCGACGATCATCCGCTCCTCCTCTCGCCTAGTAGGCGAACTCCCAGTCTGCCTGGTCCCCTTCTCCGTCGATCGAGATCGTCCGCGTGGCCGGGTCGAAGGTCACCTTCGCCCACGAGGGGGGCGTCCCGTCGGTGTGGTCGACGAGGGCCTGGAATTCAAAGTAGTGGATCCCGGCGATCTCGGTGTGGGCGTTCTCGTGGTCGTGCCCTTGGAGGACGGCGATCACGACGCCCGACGACTCGAGGACCCCCCTCACGATGTCGGCGTTCAGGACCTGCGGCTTCTTAGTCCAACCCTCCAGGGCGCCGTCCAGGCGTTGGTGGACGCAGACGATCGTCGGCTTCTTCGTCGCGGCGAGGTCGGCGCGGAGCCAGTCGAGCTCGACCTGGGGAATCCACCCCTGGACGACCCACGTCGCGCGGCCGAGAGGCGCGTCCTTCGTCGTGTACTGAGCGTCCAAGACAACGAGGTGGTAACCCTTTGCGTCGAAGCTTCCGTAGGTCCAGGGAGCGCCGCTGCCGGCGAGGAACTCCTCCTTCGATAGGTCGTAGACGTCGTGGTTCCCCACGACGTAGTACCGCGGCCCCTTGAACTGGGCAAAGAGCCCCTCCGCCGCGGCAAGGATCCCGGGAATGCGCTCTGGCGAGCCGAGGGTGTCGTGGGCGTGCAGATCCGTGAAGACTCCGATGCGAAGCGGCCCAGAACCGGCCTGTTCCTGCGCGGTGACCGCAAGACCCAAGAGCGCGGCCAGGAGGCAGGCGCCGAGGAGTGCCAACGAAAGGAACCTTCTCGAGTTCATCTCATTCCTCCGTGAATCGTCGTGTCTTCTCCGAGCTTACCTCTCCCTTTCTCGGCGCACAAACCGCCTTGCCGCGAGGCGCGACTCCCACTACGCTCTCGTCCCCAAAACCAGAAGGCGGAGGCGACATGGATCTTCGCGAGATGCAGCGCAAGGTGCACCGGACGGCCGTGGACCACGGCTGGTGGGACTCCCCGCGTTCGACCGGAGAAGTCCTGATGCTGATCGTGACCGAGCTCGCCGAGGCGATGGAGGCCTATCGCGCCGGGAATCCGGAGAGTGAACAGATCTCTGGCTTCTCGAAGCTCGAGGAGGAACTGGCCGACACCGTCATCCGCCTCCTCGACTTCGCCGAGGAACGCGGGCTCCGCCTCGAGGAGGCCGTGCACGCCAAGATGGCCTACAACGAAGGCCGGACGTACCGCCACGGCGGGAAGCTCGCCTAGGTCTTCGTCGCCCCGTCTTCGCCCGCCTCGAGGCCAAGTCGGAAGGCGGCGAGGTTCGCCTCGAGAACCGCCGGAGCCCTGCCGGCGAACGCCCGCTTGATGGCGCCGACAAGCGAATCCTGGGGAAGCCCGAAGAAGGGGGCCGCCGCCCCGAGAAGGACGACGTTCGCCGACTGAGCCGATCCCGCCTTCTCCGCCAGACGCGGCGCGTCGACGAGCACGTGACGCGGGACCGCGCACACGGCGGCGCGGATCGTCTCTTCCGGCGGGTAGCCCGGCATGTTCTTCACCGCGGCCGTGCTCGTCACGAGCGTGCCTGTGGGAGAGAGAAGGTGGACGTAGCGAAGCCCTTCGAGGATCTCGAGCGCGAGGACGAGGTCCGCCTCCCCGTCGGGGACGAGGTCGGAGTAGACCGGACGGTCCGAGAAGCGGAGGTGGCTCGTCACGCTTCCGCCCCGCTGGGCCATCCCGTGCACCTCGACCTGCTTGAGGAAGAAACCACGCGCGATCGCCGCCTCGCCGATCACCGCGGCGACCGAGAGGAGCCCCTGACCGCCGACGCCGGCGAGGATCACGTCTCGTTTCACGCGCCCTCCCTTGCCGGCCTCTTCGCCCGGCGAGCCGTCTGCAGACACTCCCGACGGGCGATGACGACCGAGGGACCGGCGTACCTGATCTCCTCCCGAAGGACCGCGACGTTCTTCTCATGTTCCTTGGGCACGGGGACGATCTCGCGCACGTGCGCCGGCTCGACCCCTAGGCCCGTGCAGATCGCCTCGAGCCGCCCCGTCGCGCACGAGCGCTGGCCGCCGGTCATGGCCACGGCGAGGTTGTCCAGGATGACCACCGTGATCGGCGATCGATCGAGCACCGCGTCGAGGAGCCCGGTCATTCCGGAATGGGCGAAGGTCGAGTCGCCGATCACGGAGACGACCGGGCCGATCCCCGCGTCCGCGGCGCCCTTGGCCATCGTGATCGAGGCCCCCATCTCCACACAGGTGTGGATCGCCGAGAAGGGAGGATAGGCTCCGAGCGTGTAGCAGCCGATGTCGGAGAAGACGCGCGCCGTCTCCGGGAAGGTCCCAAGCGCCTCGGTGAGGGCGCGGAAGGTGTCGGCGTGCGGACAGCCCGGACACAGGGAAGGCGGCCGCGGGACCGGGACGGAAGAGGGAGGAATCCCGGCCCCCGCGCGCCTCCCGAGGGCGCGGGCGACCAGGGCGGGAGTGAGCTCCCCAGTCCGCGGAAGCTCCCCGCTCATCCGCCCGAGGATCTGCGGCGACCTCCTCTCGGGAAGGCCGCGAAGCTTCGCCTCGATGTACGGGTACCCCTCTTCGACCACGAGGATCCGTTCGCACCGATGGAACAGGCGGTCGACGAGGAGGGCGGGAAGCGGGTACTGGCCGATCTTCAAGAAGGGGTGAGGGACCTCACCCGCGAACGCCTCGAGCACGTAGTTCGCGCCGATCCCGCTCGCCACGATTCCCAGGCTCGCGTCCGGCCCATCGGCCAGGTGGTTGAACGGGCTTCTCTCGCTCTCCCGCACGAAGTCCTCCTGACGGGCGACGAGCGCCGCGTACTGCCGCCGCGCCGTGGGAGGGAGGATGATGAACCGCTCCGGATCATCGGGGAGGCGCGCTCGGTTCTGCTCGCGGCGGGTGCGGAGCGTGACGGGCGCGCGCGAGTGGGCAAGCCTTGTCACAAGGCGCAGGAGGACCGGGACGCGAAAGCGCTCAGAGAGATCGAACGCGTAGGAGACCATGTCGTAGGCCTCCTGCTGGTTCGAGGGCTCAAGACACGGGACGAGCGCGATCTCCGTGTAGAGACGGGAGTCCTGCTCGTTCTGCGAGGAATGCATGGAAGGGTCGTCGGCGGCGTTGACGATCAGGCCCCCGCTCGTCCCGGTGATCGCCGCGTTGATGAAGGGGTCCGCGGCGACGTTTAGGCCGACGTGCTTCATACTCGCCATGGCTCTCTTCCCGGCGTAGCTCATCCCCAGGGCGGCTTCCACGGCGGTCTTCTCGTTCGCCGACCAGAAGGAACGAATGAGACCCTCTCGCGCTTGCGGGCTCTTCTCGACGTACTCGGTGATCTCGGTGGAAGGGGTCCCGGGGTAGGCGTAGGCGCCGGAGAGACCGGCGTCGATCGCCCCTTGGGCGACCGCCTCGTCCCCCAGGAGGAGCTTGGTCGGCATGAGATCCTCCTTGAGGTGGATCGAAGAGACAGATCCCGGCCTCGCGGGTGCCGCGCCACGAGGCCAGGAACGCTAGGATAGCGCAGAGACCCCCGATCGCGCAACGCCGATTCCTCCCGCCCGTTTCTTGAAACCGCCGCTCACGCAGAGGGAATCCGTCGCCGCAAGCGTCCGGGCAAGCAGGAGCCCCGACTGACGCCTTGGCGCGGGGCGGCCGCCTCGCGCCTCCCACTCCTCGAACGCGCCGAGTGAGTTGGGATCAGCAACGCTTGCCGACTCGTCTAGCGATCGGTATACTGCCCTGAATTCTCTACTCACGCAGGGGGGATGCTCGATGGGGCAAGCGAGGAACATATGCTTAGTGGGGCATTCTGGCTCCGGCAAGACGACCCTCGCGGCAGCGCTTCTCAAGAAAGGTGGCATCAAGGACCAGATCACGTTCGACGCGTCTCCGGAGGAGAAGGCCCGCGGGTACTCCATTGACCTCGGCTTTGGATCCTTCAGTCACAAGGGGACGCGCGTCACTCTCCTGGACACCCCCGGCGGAAGCGAGTTCATTGAGGAGCTGCACAAGGCGGTTCCCGTGTCCGATCTCGCCCTCCTCGTCGTCAGCGCCGAGAAGGGCCTCGAGGTCGTGACTGAACGCGCGTGGGAACTGACCGGCGCGCAGAGGCGCCCGACCGTGGTCCTCGTGAACCACCTGGACAAGGAGAACTCCGACTTCGACAAGACCCTCTCCGCCCTCACCGAGCGCTTCCCCGGAGCGGGCAAGTTCGTGCCCCTCCACCTTCCGATCAAGCAGGGCGCTGCCTTCGTCGGCGTCGTCGACGTTCTCGCGAACCGCGCCGTCACCTTCGGCGACAAGGCCAAGAAGCAGGTTCCTGCCGAACTCGAAGCAGCGCTCGCCAAGCAGCGCGGTTTCCTCATTGAGGAGATCACCTCGGCCGACGACGCCCTGATGATGAAGTTCCTCGAGGGCGAGGCCGGAACCGACGCGGAGCTCGCCCTGGGCCTTGCCAAGGGCGTCGCCCAGGGAGCGATCGTCCCGGTCCTGTGTGCGTCCGCCGCGGAAGAGAAGGGAATCGACCTTCTGCTCGAGACGCTGGTCGACCTGGCTCCCGCCGCCGCGGAACCCGGCGACGGCATCGCTGCCGCCGTCGTGTTCAACCTCTCGACCGACCCGTACCTCGGCCGCCTCGCCTACCTGCGAATCCTGCGGGGAACGATCAAGGAGGGGACGACGTGGTTCGACGCCGCTTCGGGAGAGAAGGTCGAGGTCCGCGACCTGTACGCCTTCGACGGAACCAAGCAGAAGCGGGTGCCCCAGGCGGAGCAGGGAGAGATCGTCACGCTGGGCAAGGCGGAGAAGCTCGCCCTCGGGGCGACGCTCGTGGCGCAGCCGGGAGCCGCGGCGTTCCACCTCGCCGACTTTCCCAAGCCGGTCTTCTCGCGCACGATCGTCCCCAAGACCCAGTCCGACGTGGAGAAGATGAGCGCCGCCCTGAAGGAGCTCGCCTCCACCAAGGCGACCCTCAGCATCGTGCGGGAGCCGGTCACCAAGGAACTCCTTCTCTGGGGGATGGGCGACGTTCACCTTGCCGTGTTCATCGACCGCCTAAAGAGCCGCTACAACGTCTCCCTGGAGACCCGGCAGCCGCGGATCCCGTACAAGGAGACAATCCAGAAGACGGCGACCGCCCAGTACCGCCACAAGAAGCAGACCGGCGGCCGCGGCCAGTTCGGAGAGGTCTTCCTGCGCGTGGAGCCGCTGCACTCTGGAGGGTTCCAGTTCGCGGACGAAATCAAGGGCGCGTCGATCCCCGGCCAGTACGTGCCGGGAGTGGAGAAGGGGGTCCTCGAGGCCCTCGATGAGGGGATCCTCGCCAAGTACCCGGTCACCGACATCCTGGTCGCGGTCTACGATGGAAGCTTCCACCCGGTCGACTCCTCCGAGCTCGCGTTCAAGCTCGCGGGTCGCGGCGCCTTCCGCCTCGCCGTCGAGGCGGCGTCCCCTTGCCTCTTGGAGCCGATCATGAGTCTCGAAGTCCGCACGTCGGAAGACCACACCGGCGCCATCATCGGCGACCTGAACGGCCGCCGGGGGCGCATCCACGGGATGGAGCCCTCGACGGAAGGGACGAAGATCCTCGCCGAGGTCCCGCTGGCCGAGGTCCAGAGCTATGCCCTCGATCTCAAGTCGCTCACCCAAGGGCGGGCGACCTTCCAGATGGAGTTCCTGAAGTACCAGAAGGTTCCAGCGAACCTCCAGGAGAAGATCGTCGCCCTCGCCGCCGAGGAAACCAAATGAAGGTCTCGACCTACATGCACCGCGACCCGGTCACCGTGGTTGCGGACGCGCCCCTCGCCGAGGTCAAGCGAGTCATGGAGGAGAACGGCTTCGGCCTCCTCCTGATCGTCGACTCGCAAGGGGCGCTCAAGGGGTTCATCACCAAGGGCGCGCTGAAAGACGTGACCGACTGGGCCCTCCCCGCAGAGAAGGCCTGTTTCGAGGCACGCTTTGCGGTCTCACAGGAGGACACCCTGGAGAAGGCGGCGCTCATCCTCATTCAGAACCGCCTCGCCCTCCTCCCGGTCGTCGACCCGGGCCGCCTGGTGGGCGTGATCACCCAGGGGGAGATCCTCATCGCCCTCTCCCGCGCCCTCGGCATCGGCCTCGAGGGAACCCGCCTCACCGTCCGGGTGCGGAACGACTCCGACGACCTGTACGAGGCCCTCGCTGTCTTGCGCGCGCACGCCGTCCATCTGATCAGCGTTGCCCAGGGCTCAGGGAACGAGACGTACCGCCACGTCATCCTCCGCGTCCAAGGGATCGCGGACAAGGAGAAGCTTCGCGCCGACCTCGAGGCGGCCCTGACGCGCGAACGTTAGGGGCGCGGTCTCGGTCTCTCTTCCGAGTGTGATCGATCTTGGGGCCATGCCGCGCACATCCCATCCTTGTTGCTGCTGCCTCAGGACGAGCACGGTTGGGCCCCCGCTCTCGTGACGGCATCTCGCGGGATGGCTCGGCCGACGCCCGCATCCGCCTCGGCGACCTCGGCGCCTTCCCTGCCCAGTTCGGCAGGTGATGCGGCCCAAACCGGTCAGGGTGCCTGCGAGGATCCGTGACATGCGGGCTGGCTGGCACGTCTCTGCCGTCCCCTGTTCGCGAGAAGGCCTAGGAGGGACGCGCGCAAGTCCTCGCCGAGCGTGCGTGGGAGGGTCTGCCTCGCCGCCGGTCTTCTCGATCCGCTTCCAGCCTTCGCTCCGAAGCCGTTCTCTCGAAAAGACGGAGTCGACCAACCCGAGCGCGGCTCTTCTCACACGTCTCCGGACGCTCTCCCCTCAGGCCGCGCGACGGGGGACGAACGTCCCTCGGGATGAGCGCTCCTGCAGTTCTCGACGAGGCCGAGAGCGGGTACAAAAGTCTCATGGGACTGCCGTACGAAACCGTGGGGAACCTTCTCGCCGCGTGCTGGGGCGTCTCCGACTCGGAGATGGATCGAGCCAGACGCGCACTCGAACGCGCAGGACTGATTCACCCTTGGCGCGACGACGCGGACGAGTGGCGGTTCGGCCGGAGCGACGCGTTGCGGGTCAAGCGGCTTCTCACGCTCCTACAGGAGGGGAAAACGCTGGAAAACGCTCTTCTGAAGATCAGAGCGGAGCTCCTGCTCGTGGAGGCCGACCAGCTGCTCGTGACGAACAAGGGCCTCCGCGCGCCAGTCAAGGTCCGGCCCGAGCGTTGGTGGACGCGGCGTCTCAGACGCCTCTTCGGCGTGTGGCGGCCGCCGCGTTCGACCGTGTGGATGTCCAAGAACTAGACCGACTTCCCGAGGGCTCCCCCTTGCGCAACGGTCCGAACAAAACGTTGCAAGATCGCGGCATCTTTGAGAGTACGTCGGGACGGTGAGAGCGGCTAAAGCCAGATGGAATGAGGGCTGAAGGCCTCTCGTCTGCGTCTGGACGTTTGCTCTTGACAACAACACACCTAGACGCTATCTTGGAGGTAGCGGAGATGCTATTCATAGCGCTTGCGGGACTCGACGTTCTAGCGTCGAGTTTTCCTTTCTAGGTCTCGGTTCCTAGGCTATCCCGGCTCGTACCCCCTTCGTTTGTGATGCAGATTACTATAGGGGTTTCGTCAGAGTGAGTCAATCTCCCTGCCTCTACTCGGGACGAACGTCACGAGCCCAGCGGTCGGTGGGGCTAGGTTGCCCACCTTGCCCACAATAAGGTCAAGCTTGCCATGTACACGCGAGAGGAGCTAACGCGGATTCTTGGGCTGAGCTATAAGCAGCTCCGCATTCGCCTTGACCACCTTGCCCGTGAGGGCAACCTCTTGCAGAGGCAAGTGGTCAAGGGGCCAAACGGTAGACTCGACTACTCACCGGCCGTGATTGAGATGCTGCGGGACCTTGGCACGCTTGCCCAAGAGCCAGGCAAGGACAACGGGCAGGGGGCAAGGGAGTTAGCTAAGAAGATCCGTGGGAACGGAAACGGTGATGGGCAAGGGGGCAAGGCAGACAACCGCGAGGCGCTGGAGGTAGAGGTCAGCTACCTGAAGCAGATGGTAGAAGAATTGCGGCGGGAGCGTGACACCTGGAGGGAAGTAGCACTTGATATGAAGAATCAGCTTGCCCTGCCGCGTCCGAAAGAGGAGCGTCCTCGCCGTCGCCGGTGGCTTCCCTGGCGGTCAAGGAACTAGAAGGGCCTGCCAGAAGGAAGTTCCTTGTGAGGATGAGACGAAAGAGGTACCACTCCCCTGACAGGCCCTCCGGTTCACTCTAGCACAAGGGAGGTAGAGATGCCGCAGAAGGGCATGTGTGCGACGTGCCAACACCAGGAAGATCACAGGAGATCAGGGTGAAGGCAGGGCGCTCAAGAAGGCCAGAGTCCCGTGTGGTGCAATATGCCTTTGTCCTAGGTTTCGCCCTCCTTACGCTGGCCATCGTCGCTGCCGGCTACCTCTACTACCGGAGATACGAGAGAACCTACCGGACTCAGGTGGAGT
>JAPLGE010000048.1 GCA_026390315.1 Candidatus Bipolaricaulota bacterium | reverse complement strand
GCGGCGAGGTGCAGGTCCTCGAGGCGGCCGTTGGTGCAGGTCCCAAGCAACGCCTGGTCGATCTTCGTCCCGGCGACCTCTTCCACCGGCACGACGTTGTCCACGGCGTGGGGCTTCGCCACCTGAGGGCCGAGCGCGGAGGCGTCGTAGTCGAGGACCCTCTCATACACGGCGTCCGGGTCGGGGTAGATCGGGGGGTATTCGGCCACGGCGCGGCCGTTGAGGAAGGCGAAGGTCTTCTTGTCCGGGGCGCAGTAGCCGTTCTTGGCCCCCATCTCGACCGCCATGTTCGTGAGGACGAGGCGCGAGGAGAGGCTCATCGCCTCGATTCCTTCGCCCGTGTACTCGACCGACCGGTAGAGGGCGCCGTCCGCGCCGATGTCGCCGATGATCTTGAGCACGAGGTCCTTCGACGTCACCGGCTCCCCGAGCTTCCCGGCGACGTCGATCTTGAAGGTCGCCGGGGTCTTGAGCCAGATCCGCGACGTCGCATAGAGAGCGGCCATCTCCGAGCGGCCGACTCCGGCGGAGAAGGCGCCGAACGCGCCGTAGGCGGTCGTGTGGGAGTCGGAGCCCAGGATCAGTGCCCCGGGCAGGGCGAACCCCATCTCGGGAAGGACTTGGTGGCAGATCCCAACGCCGGCGTCGTAGAAGTGCTCGATCCTTTGTCTGGCGACGAACTCGCGGATCTCCTTGTGTCCGAGAGCGTACTCCTCGGTCGAGGCGGGCACGGTGTGATCGAGGACGATCACGAAGCGCTCCGGGTTCTTCACTCGCTCGACGCCGAGCTTGGCGAAGGTCTTCGCGATCGCGGCGGTGTTGTCGTGCGAGAGGCAGAAGTCGGGCTCGACCTCGACGATCTGCCCGACCGCGACGGTCGGAAGCCCTGCCTTCTTCGCGAGCACCTTCTGGGCAAAGGTCAGTCCCATTCCGATCACCCCTCGAGTGGATCGAAGTTCATGAAGTCGGCGTAGTGGAGGATGATCGCCTCCGCCGTCCGCTTGTACGGGTCTCCCTCCTTGGAGTGGGTGGCGATGATGTGCAGGACCTCGGCCGGGAGGCCTTGGGCGTCGGCGAGGGCGAGGCCGGAGAAGGGATGCCGCACGAGGGAGCCCTCTTTTGTCTTCTTGAAGGTCCCGCCGGTCTCCGTCACCTCGAGGAGCTTTCCCACGTCGTGGAGGAGGGCCCCGGCGAGGAGGATGTCTCGGTCGAGCTTGAGGGCGCCCTTGTAGATCTCGTCGAATGTCTCGGCCACGGCCAGGCAGACCTTGGTGACGCTGCGGACGTGGTCGGCGAAGCTGATCTTGACTGGCTTCAGGAGCGTGAAGGGCATGCGCGCGATGTCCTTCGGAGTCCAGCCGCCGCGCCTGAGTCCCTCCTCCCAGGTCGCGAGGACCTTGTCGCGCAGGGCCTTGTCCTGGATCAGGTCGACTTCGGGGAGGAACTTGCGAATCTCGTCTCTCACTCCCATCCTTCCACCTTCCTTACGACGTCGATCACGGTTCCGTCCCGCCACTCGATCGCGGCTATCACTTCATCTGCGAACACGGGCCGGCCGAGAGGCCGCACGAGGCGATCGGCCTCCTCCTTCATCTCGGCCAGGTCGCGCACGGGGAGCCCGGCGGCGACGAGGGCGTCCCTCAGGTCCTGGCGCTTGGGGTTCACGGCGAGGCCGCGCTCGGTGACGATCACGTCGATCACCTCGCCGGGGGTCGTCACGGTCGTGACTCGGTCGAGGATGACGGGGAGCCGACCGCGGATGGACGGGGCGGTGATGAGGGTCATCTTCGCCCCGGCGGCCACGTCCTGGTGCCCACCGATCCCGTGCAGGAGCCGGCCGTCGGAGTGGGTGTTCACGTTCACGTTGAAGTCGAGGTCGACCTCGGTCGCCCCGAGGAAGGCGGCGTCGAGCAGGTAGGTCGAGCAGCCGCGGGAGTCGTAGTTCGCGTAGAGGCCCGGGTCCATCATGACGTGCGCCGGATCCTCGCGG
>JAPLGE010000066.1 GCA_026390315.1 Candidatus Bipolaricaulota bacterium | reverse complement strand
AAGACCGCGACCTTGGTCTCTTCCGGGCCAAGGAGCTTGATGCCCTTGAGAAGCCGCGCCACGAGCCGCTCCATCTCCATGGCCTGAGCCTCAAGGTAGCTCACCTCGTCGATCGTCACGGGAATCGTCGGAATCGTCGCCATCTGCACGCGGTTCGGGTCGATCCCCTGAAGCAGCTTCGCCAGGTCGTAGAGATCGATCAGGGAGAGGTTGCTCTGGACGAAGGGATGCACTGCCTTGATTAGCTTGCGAATCGTGGCGATGTCCTTGTTCTGGAAACCCTTCTTCAGGACCGCGGTGACGAGCTTCTGCTGGCGGGTGATCCGGCCGATGTCGCCGGCCGCGTCGCTCCTGTAGCGCACGTAGTCTAGGGCGGTCTGGCCGTTCATGTTCTGCGTGCCGGCCTGAATGTTGATGTGCAAAGGTGGGACGGCGCGCTCGTCGTTGTAGACCATCCGCTCGTCCACGGTGATCGTGACGCCGCCGATGTCGTCGATCAGGCGCTTGAAGCCCTCGTAGTCGAGCGCAAGGTAGAACGGAACTTGCACCCCGAGCAGGGCCGACACGGTCTTGCGAGCGAGTTCCGGCCCGCCAAGGGTGTAGCCCGCGTTCAGCTTGTGGAACTGCCCGTCGTCGAGCTTCACTCGCAGGTCGCGCGGGAGGGAGAGGAGGGCGACGTCCTTGCCCGACGCGACGCTTGCGACCATGATCGTGTCGCTCCGACCCGTCCCGCTGATGCTGTCCACGCCGAGCAGGAGGACGTTCGCCCGCCCGCCGCGAGCGATCAGACGCCCGACGTGACGCTGCGTCCCGAAGTACCACCCCAGAAAGGCGCCGGCCGCGACGACGACACACACGAGGCCGATCAAGATCGGCCTACGAATGCCCCTTCCTCTTCTTCTCCGCCTCATCGTAGACCCCCTCAAGGTCGACGCTAGCACAAGAACTTGGGAATGTCAACCAAAACGGCGGCCGACGGCCCCTCCCGCCTCCTCGGGGCGGGTTGACGCTCCGCGCGGCCGGCGTATCCTTGTCGCGTGGCAAGAGAAGCGCACGATCCGTACGTCGAGCTCGCGAGAGAGGCGGTCGAGGCCTACGTGCGGGAGGGCCGGACGGTCACGCCCTTCGACCCGCTCCCTGCGGAGATGGCGCGGCGATCCGGCACCTTTGTCTCGCTCAAGAAGGGAGGAGCTCTTCGCGGCTGCATCGGGACGTTCCTCCCGACGGAGGCGAACGTCGCCCGCGAGGTCATCTCAAACGCGATCAAGTCCGCGACCGGTGACCCACGCTTTCCGCCCGTCGAGGAGAAGGAGCTCGCCCTGCTCGTCTACTCGGTCGACGTCCTCTCGGAGCCGGCCGCCTGCCAAGAAGAGGATCTCGACCCCAAGTGCTACGGCGTGATTGTCGAGCGGGGTTGGCGCTGCGGCCTCCTGCTCCCCGACCTCGAGGGCGTGAACACGGCGGCCGAGCAGCTCGCGATCGCCCGCGCCAAGGCGGGAATCCATCCGAGCGAGCCGGTACGCCTCTATCGGTTCACGGTGGAGCGTCACGCCTAGATGTCCCAAGCGGCCGAACGCCCGCGCGTCGAGATCCTCACCTTCGGCTGCCGGGTCAACCAGTACGAGACCCTGGCGATGCGCGGCCTCCTCGCGCGCGACTTTGAGCTCTCAAACGGTGAGGCTGATCTCTTCCTCGTCAGCGCGTGCACCGTGACCGCGCTCGCCGAGAAGAAGGCCCGCCAGGCGATCCGCCGCCTGCGGCGCGAGCATCCGGACGCGAAGGTGGTCCTCGTCGGGTGCCTCGCCGACGCCGTCGCCCAAGGCCTCACCCGCGTGAGCGACGCCGACCTCCTGGGCGGGAACGCCTGGAAGGGGCGAGTGAACGAGCTCGTCTCCCGCGCGCTCGCCGACGAACGAGGCCTTGCGGCGGCGGCCGAGCCCGTTCCCCTCGCCGAGGAGCGGGCGGCACGGGATCCGAGCCGGGCCCGCGCCTTTCTCAAGGTCCAGGACGGCTGCGACCTGCGCTGCACCTTCTGCCGCACCCACCAGGTGCGCGGCCCCTGCCGTTCCAAGCCGATTCCGGCAGCGGTCGAGGAGGCCAGGCGGCTCGTCGCGAGCGGATGCCCCGAGATTGTCGTCTCCGGGATCAACCTCGCGGCCTATCGGACTGAAGTAGGAGGGCTCCCCGACCTCGTGCGCGAGTTCCTGCGGATCGAGGGGCTCCGCCGGCTGCGCCTGGGCTCGATCAACGCGTCGGGCGTCACCGAGGGACTGATCGCGGCGTTCGCGGACGACCGCCGGGCCTGTCCGCACTTCCACATGCCTCTCCAGAGCGGAGACGACGCCGTCCTCCGCCTCATGGCGCGCGGCTACACCGCGTCCTCCTACGTCGAAACGGCCGCGCGGGTCCGGCGCGCGATCCCCGACGCCACGTTCGGCGCCGACGTGATCGTCGGCTTCCCCGGAGAGGACGACGCCGCGTTCGGGCGGACATGCTCCATCGTCGAGGAGGTCGGGTTTGCGAACCTGCACGTCTTCCGCTACTCTCCGCGCAAAGGAACGCCGGCGATGTCCTTCCCTCGATCGGTTCCGGAAGAGGTGAAGCGCGAGCGAGCGAGCCACCTCGAGGAGCTGGCCGCGAAGGTGGAGGAAAGGGTTCGCCAAGCGTTCGTGGGAAGCGAGGAGACGGTCCTCGTCGAGGAGCGGAAGGCCAATCGGTGGCGTGGCTACACCCGCCAATACCTCGACGTCCACTTCGCGGCGGCCGGCGCGGTCGGCCCGGGGATGGAGGTGCCGGTGAAGCTCGCCGGAACGAAAGAAGGACACCTCGAAGGAGTGACTGACCATCGAACCGGAATGCGCTGAGATCACGCTCCGCGACAACGCGGAGTCGACGGCCCTCCTCGGCGAGTACAACCGCAACCTCCGCGAGATCGAGAAAAGCTTCCCCGCGCGCATCCTTGCCCGCGGGGAGACGATCAAGATCGAGGGGACGCGCGAAGAGGTTGAGCAAGTCCGGTCTCTGTTCGATAAGCTCTTGAACCTGATCGAGAGCCGCCACGTCCCCACGCTCGCCGACGTGCGCTACCTGATCGCTCAGGTGAGGGACGGGCAGAAGGTAGACGGGGTTCTCTCCGACGTGGTGCGAGTCACACACTGGGGAGAGGAGATCCGCACGAAGACCGTCGGCCAGCAGCGTTACGTAGAGGCGATCCGCCAAAACGACATCGTCTTCTCCATCGGCCCGGCCGGGACGGGCAAGACGTACCTCGCCGTGGCCCTCGCGATTGACTCCCTGAAGAAGGAGAAGGTGAAGCGGATCATCCTCACCCGCCCCGCCGTCGAGGCCGGTGAGGAGCTGGGGTTCCTCCCCGGAGACATCCAGGCGAAGGTCAGCCCGTACCTGCGGCCGCTCTACGACGCGATCTACGACATGATCCCCGCCGCGGAGTTCGAGAAGCTCCTCGAACACGGGCGGATTGAGATGGCCCCGCTCGCGTTCATGCGCGGGCGAACCCTGAACTCGAGTTTCGTCATCCTCGACGAGGCGCAGAACACGACCTCGATCCAGATGAAGATGTTCCTCACGCGCCTCGGGTTCAACTCCAAGGCCGTGATCACCGGAGACGTCACCCAGGTCGACCTGGCCGAGGGCATGTCCGGTCTCCTCGCGGTCCAGGACATCCTCGACGGCATCGAAGGGATCGCCTTCGTCAACCTGGATAAGGCCGACGTCGTCCGTCACCCCCTCGTGGCGCGGATCATCGACGCCTACGAGCGCAAAGATCGCCGCAAGAACGGCCCGAACAGCCGGACGAACCCGGCGTAGCGCGCTTTCCCACCCTACACGACTTCTCTCCCGTTCGGTATGCGGAGCCGCCGTCCGCCGCGCCGGATTGGGCGAACACGCGGGATGTGCTATGCTCGGAGAGACTCCGAAGGCAAAGGGCCTCGCTTGGGTCCTTTGAGCCGAGCAACGGGAAGGAGGAGAACGTGCGCAGAGGGTCACCGGTTGCCGTGCTCATCTTGGCTAGTCTAGTCGTCTCCCTGGGCGGCCTGGCCCAGGAGCGTCGCGTGGTCATCAACGAGGTCGCCTGGGGCGGGACGCCCGCCGACCGGACCGACGAATGGATCGAGCTTGCGAACACCATGGATCGCGAGACCTCCCTCGAGGGGTGGCGTCTCGTCTCGTCCGACGGAAGTCCGGACGTCCTCCTTTCGGGGACGATTCCGCCGTTCGGGTTCACCATCCTTGGGCGCGGGGATCGAGCTCTTCCCGGGAGCGCCCGCCCCGATCTCGTGTACCACGGAGCGTTGAGCGACGCCGGGGAGACCCTGTGGCTCGTCGACTCGGAAGGGCGGGTGGTCGACTCGGCGAACCAGGAGGGAGGAAGTTGGCCGGCGGGGACGAGCGAGTGGGGCGTCCCTCCTTGCGCCACCATGGAACGAATCGACCCAAGCGCCCCGGACCGCCGCACGAACTGGGCGACTCACCGTCCGGCCGCTCCATCAGACGTGGTGTGCGGTTCGCCCGGAAAGCCCAACTCCGTCTTCAACGTGGCTCCCCTAGCGGAGTTCTCCTTTTCGCCTGATCCGGCGCATCCGGGCGAGGCCGTCCTGTTCGACGCCGGCGCGTCGGTCGATCCAAACGGCGCGATCGGCTCGTTTTCCTGGGGCTTCGGCGACGCCACGACGGCCGCAGGCCGAGTCGTGGAACACCGCTATGCGGAGCCCGGCACGTACTCCGTCTCGCTCGCCGTCGTGGACGACCAGGGAGGCTCCGCCACTCTTTCCCGTTCGGTGCGCGTCGTCGCCGATCTGCCGCCCCTCGTGGACTTCAGCGCCCGTTCGGCTTCTCGAGGCTCCGTCTTGCGGAACCTCGAACCCCTCGAGTTCCAGGACGAGTCCTACGACCCGGACGACGAGATCGTCGCCTGGACTTGGGATTTCGGCGACGGCTCGCTCGGAGAAGGGAGAAAGGCAACTCACCTCTACGCCCGCGCCGGAACCTACACCGTGACGCTTCTCGTGACCGCGCGAGCGGGAGAGGTGGGGTCGCAGGCTCAGCTTCTCCGCCTCGAAACGCAGCCGCCCGTGGCGCGATTCGACGTGTCTCCGCAGACTCCGAGCGAGCAGGTCGAGGCCTTCTTCGACGCGAGCCTGTCCTCCGACCCGGACGGCGCGATTGTCCGCTACGAGTGGGACTTCGACGCGGATGGTGAGATCGATCACTCGACGGCGCAGACCGGGGCCACTCACGTCTTCGACGACGGTGGGCGCCGGGTCGTCTCCCTGCGCGCCATCGACGATCAGGGCGCCGTCTCGCCGCCTTTCTCGCTTGCCCTGTACGTCAACCGGCGCCCCGTGACGGCGTTTCAGGTCTCGAACCTCTTCCCCTGGGAGCTCGAGGAGGTCAGGTTCACCGACCGCTCCCAAGACCCCGAGGGGTCGATCGCCTCGTGGCTGTGGAGCTTCGGCGACGGGACCACGTCCCCGCAGAGCTCGGCGAGTCACTCCTACGCGGAAGAGGGCACGTGCTCGGTCGTCCTCACGGTCAAGGACGGATACGGCGCGGAAGGCCGGGCGTCGGCGACGATCACCGTCCAGAACCTACCGCCGCTCGCGATCCTGCGCGCCAACGGAAAGCTCGACCTGGCGCAGGCGTCGACCGAGGAGACGGTGACGCTCGAGGCAACGGAATCGAGGGATCCGAGCCCGCGTGGCCGGATCGTCCGCTACGAATGGGACGTCGCGGGCACCGGGAGCTATGCCGAGAGCACGACCACCCCCGTCTTCACCTACCGGTTTCCCGACGATGGAACCTACCGAGCGCGCGTGCGGGTGACGGACAACGACGGGGCGACCGCGCTGTCGGAGCCAGTCACGATTCAGGTCGCCAATCGGGCTCCCACCGCGGCCTTCGCTTGGTCGCCTTCGTCGCCGAGCGACGCCGACGAGGTGGTGCTCACGCCGGCGGCCTTTGACCCAGACGGGACGATCGTCGCTTGGCGGTGGCGTTTCGGCGACGGGACGGCCGCGACCGTGGAGCGGCCAGCGCATCGCTTCGGCGACGACGGGACCTACGACGTCACCTTGATCGTGCGGGACGACGACGGCAGTGAGGGAACCCTCACGCTGAGGGTCACGGTGGGGAACGCCCCTCCCGTGGCGGCCTTCGACCTCGTCACCGCCTCACCGCGCGTCGGCGAGGCCGTGACGGTTGCCGACCGCTCCTACGACCCAAGCCCTACCGGGCACATCGTGCATGTCGCCTGGGACTTCGGCGACGGGACAACCTGCCCGGGCCCGGTGGGAGCCTGCGCGGGCGAAGGCGTCGAATCGCACGTTTATCAGGTGCCTGAGACCTACACCATCGTCCTCATCGTCATCGACGAGGAAGGCGCCCTGTCCCGGACCACCCGCGCGATTACTGTGGTCCCCTAGGGGGGCGCTTCGGGATTCGCGAGAGTCCGTAGGCGGTCTCGCCCTGAGCGACTAGGCCGCCAGTCGGTAGCCGAACCCTCGCACCGTCAGAAGGAACTCGGGACGGGCCGGGTCGGTCTCCAGCTTCTTGCGCAAGAGGTACGCGTACTTCTGGACGTCCTGCGCGCTCGCGTAGGGACTCCCCCGCCACAACTCAGCCAGGATCTCCTCGGTGGAGAAGACCCGGCCCGGCTGGGAGATGAGGAGCTTCAGGAGCGCGTACTCCTTCGGAGAGAGGGAGATCGTCCGCTCCTTCACGCGGACCTCCTTACGGACGTCGTCGATCCAGATCTTGGACCTGAGACGAGGCCCGCTCCGCCGGAGCACGGCCTCGATGCGAGCGCGCACCTCATCTAGGTCGAAGGGCTTGGAGATGTAGTCGTCGGCGCCGTGAGAGAGGCCGCGAACCTTGTCTTCGACGCGGCCCAAGGCCGTCAGGAGAATGACCGGCCTCGTGCCGGTCTTGCGAATCTCCTCGAGCACCTCCCAGCCGTCCTGGTCCGGCAGCATAAGATCCAGGAGGACAAGGTCGGGCTGGATCTCGGCGATCCGCTCCAAGGCCTCCGCGCCGGTCGCCGTGGTCGAGACCTCGTAGCCCTGCGCGCTGAGGAAGCTGCGCAGGATCTCCGCAATGTCTGGCTCGTCTTCGCAAACGAGGATCTGTGCTCCTTGACTCACCGCGCTCACCCCCGCGATGGTGAGAGACGTCATGCTCCATTTCAAGACGGCGAGCCGCTTCTCGCCGCGGTCACGAACGCGGAACGGTGAAGCAGAGCCTCGTCCCTTGTCCGTCTCCCGGACTCACCACCCAGACCGACCCGCCCCATCCCTCCACCAGGCGCTTCACAATGCTGAGGCCGAGGCCAGTTCCGTCCTTCTTCACACGCTTCGCCGCCTCGGTCCGGTAGAACTCCTCGAAGACCCGCTCGCGTTCCTGTGGAGAGATGCCGATTCCGGTGTCGGCCACCTCAACCTGCACCAGTTCGTCCAGCTCGCGCAGGCTGACAGAGACCCTCCCGCCGGGCGGGGTGTAGAAGATCGCATTCGCGAGGGCGTTCACGAGGACTTGCTCCAGGTCCTTCTCGTCGGCGTCAACGAGCAGCGGGACGGAGCCGGCTTCGTACGCGAACTGGTGCCCCTTCAGGGCGAACTGCGGCTTCACCACCTCGACCACCCGCTCCAAGACTACTCCCAGTTCTGCCGGGGAGCGCGACGGCCGGCTGCGGTCAAGCTCACCGCGCGAGAGAGTCAAGAGGTCTGACAAGAGAGCGTCCAGACGCTCCGCCTGGGCGCGGATCCTCGCGAGCATCTCTCGGTGCGGCGGCCGCAGGCCCTCCTCTCTCGCCAGCAGATCGGCGAATCCCCGAATCGCTGTGAGCGGCGTGCGCAGCTCGTGGGATGCGGTCGAGAGGAAGCGCGTCTTCTCCTTGTTCAACTGCGCCACCTGGACCGCGTACTCGCGCAGGCTTTGCTCGCTTCGTTTCCTTTCGGTCACGTCGTGCCCCACGACTGCCAACGCCCACACCTTCCCGTCGCTTCCGAAGAGGGTCCTCCCGTACCACGACATGACCCGTTCCTCGCCGGCCCGCGTGCGGACCGTCGACTCCACGCCCCAGAAGGGCTTCCCCTCCAACATCGCCTCACGGCGCTTCCGGCGGATCTCCATTCGATAGGCAGGATCAGGGTAGATCCATTCCCACCATCGATCGTGACCCACCACCTCGCCGCGCGAGTAGCCGCTGATCCGTTCCGCCTCCTCGTTCCAGAGAAGCGCGTTTCCCCTCTCGTCGAGCACGTCGATCCACACGTTCGCCACTTGAAGAAGCTTAGCGTTGAAGTCGCCAAGCTGGCGGAGCTCCTCCGTCATGCGCTTCTCCTGCGTGATGTCGACGAAGGACGCCATCAGGCAGATCGGGCGTCCGTTCTCGTCGGTGACGACGCTGGCGGAGAGGTGGACGTCGAACACGGCCCCGCTCTTCTTACGGGCGACCAGTTCGCCCATCCAGCTTCCTCGTTCCCGCACGACTCTCTGGACTCCCTGCGCCTGCTCCAGCGAGCACCAGAACTCCGCCACGGGCCGGCCCAGGACCTCGGCGCCGCTTTCGTAGCCCCACATCCTGCAGAAGGACGGGTTGACGTACGTCAGCCTGCCCTCCAGGTCGGCCATGGCGATCGCGTTGATGGAGGACTCCATCGCCCAGTCTCTCACGCGGAGCGCCTCTTCGATCTCGCGCCACTGGGTGATGTCGTCGGTGTGGACAACGACGAGGTCCGGAGGCACGAACCGCCCGCTCACGAGAAACGTCTTTGCCTGGCCTCCCGCCGTCGTGAAGTGGCGCTGCATCTCGCGTCGCGGCGCTCCCTGGGCCTCCGCGCAGCGCGTAAGGAACTCCCGCGCCTCGGGTTGCCCGGCGTACAGGCGACTCGCCGAGACGCCGAGTTGCGTCGGGACCCCTTCGTGAGTCAGCGCCATGGCACTCTCGTTACGGTCGACAAGGACGAAGTCGTCGGCGACGAGGCGCCAAACGTACGTCGGGATGGGGATGTTCTTCACCAGTTCGCGAAGCTGCTCCAAGTCGACCGGTCGAGTCCGCGAGGCGTCGGTCCCCCGGGCTGGGTCCCGCAGGGTCAGGTGCGTCGCACGCGCTTCCGCGCCCCCTTCGGACGAGATGGCCATGACGTCGAGGTCGACCGGCGACCCATCCGTCCGCAGGAAGTGCCAGCAATCGCGGAGCGTCGTCCCCGCCCCCCCGTTCACGGCGGCAAGCTTCCGCTCTACGTCCCCGCGGGAGATGGGGTCGACGAAGTCAAGAACCATTCGGCCCACCAGATCGTCGGGCCGCTCCGCTCCCAGCATCCGGGCCGCCGCCCGGTTCGCGGAGACGATCCTTCCCTCCGCCTGTAGAAGCATCCCGTCCGGAGAACGGTCAGCCAACTCCTCACGCCGCGTCGCCCCGTCCACGATCGCCTGGAACCTCCAGCCTATCGGTCTTCAGCCTGCACCTGCACCGCGTCCGTCCAGGGCGCGGCCTCCTGTGGCACGGCTGGCTCAGCCTCCTCCCGGCTCAGCAGGGCGCTCCGCCCAGAGATCGGCCAAGGTCGCGTCCAGGCGCGCCTCGTAGATCCGACTCCGTCAGCTGTCTCGAGGAGCGTGCCCGCGAGGAGCCACGCCTAGGTTCCCCCTTTCTCCTCGCCCTGGGTCTCGCGACCCCTCCGCAAGAACGCGGGGACATCCACGTCCTTCGTCAACTTGACCCGCTCACGCCGTGGAAGCTGCTTCTTCTTCGACTCTTCCTCGCTCGACTCCTCGAAGTCCGCAGCGATGACGGTGATCCTCACCCCGTCCTTGAACCCTTCTTTCACCACCGCGCCGAACACCAAATCGCATTCCGTCGCCGCGACGCGGCGAATCAGGTCGGCAGACGCCGTCACCTCGCTCAGGGTGAGGTCCTCCCCGCCGGTGATGTTCATGATCAGCTTCCGCGCGCCTCGGATCGACCCGCCCTCCAAGAGAGGGTTCGCGCTGGCGAGCTTTGCGGCGTTGGGCCCTCGCTGCTCGCCGCGAGCCTCCCCCATTCCCATCATCGCTTCGCCGGCGCCGGACAGGATGTTTCGGATGTCGGAGAAGTCGAGGTTCACGAGGCCGCGCACCGTAATCAGATCCGAGATCCCCCGGACCCCTTGATGCAGGATCCCGTCCGCCAGCTCGAAGGCCTTGGTCAGCGGCAGCCCCTTGGCCGCCGTTTCCAACAGGCGGTCGTTCGAGATCACGATCAGCACGTCCGCCGCCTCGCGAAGCTTGGCGAGACCCGCTTCGGCGCGGGCCCTCCGAACGGTCCCCTCAAACGTGAACGGCCTGGTGACGACGCCGATCGTCAGCGCCCCGTTCTCCCTTGCGATCTCCGCCACGACGGGGGCGGCCCCCGTGCCCGTCCCGCCGCCCAGGCCGGCCGTCACGAAGACAAGGTCCATCCCCTTGAGAAGAGAGGCGATCTCCCATCGCGATTCCTGAGCGGCCTGTCGCCCCTTCGTTTCGTCGCCGCCGGTCCCCCGTCCCCCGGTGATGTCGGCGCCAAGCTGGAGCAACTCCGGAGCGCGGGACATCCCCAGCACCTGTTTGTCCGTGTCGACGGCCACGAGCCTCACGCCCTGCAGGTGCTCCTCGCGCATCCGGTCGATCGCGTTCACGCCGCCGTCCCCGACCCCGAGAACGCCAATCCGGCCGCTCGTCTCCACGCGCGGCCGCACTTCGCGGGCTTTCTCGATGAGTGGCGGCTCGCCAATCACGAGCCGGCGGGGGCCCATCACGCGGGCGACGATCTCCTCGAGCTTCGCCTGCTTGCGAAGGCAGTACTCCTTCTTGAACTCGCTGTCGACCGCGATCACCAGCTCGTCACCGCTCTGCGTGATCGACTGAGGGTCTTTGGGAAGACAGGCGCGAAGAATGCGGTCGTCGATCGCCGCCAGGACTTCACGCCAGCAATCCCTCGACCCGCCCTCAGAAGAGGCTCCCTCAGCCGGTTGCTTCTCTGACATCCTCTCAGCTCCCGGTCTCATTCTCTATGGGTGGGGCGGAAAAGTCAACAACGACGCGGGTTTGGAGACGGGGGATGGGGACTGTCAGATCTCAAGGCCGTCCAAGGCCACAGCGTTTGCCGAAAGGGAATCCCCTGGCGGTCCTCGGAGAGCCGCAGCAGGCGGCGCCAGGCGAGGCGGGTGTACGAAAGAACTGACGGTGCGCCCTGGTCGAGCGCCCGGAGAGAAACCGTCTTCGGAGGCTTAGTCCTTGCCCTTCGCCGCGGCGACGATCTCCATCCCGTTGTAGTAGCCACAGTGCGGGCAGACCCGATGCGGAAGCTTCGACTCGTGGCAATGCGGGCACTCCGCCACGGCAATCTCGGCCATCCGCTCGTGGCCCCGGCGCATGCGCGCCTTGGAGCGGGACGTGCGATACTTCGGTACCGGCATACTGCCTCCTTGGGATTCGCGGTCCTCGCGAGGGCCAGAAGTCTAGCCTCCCTCGCCTCCCGCCGCAACCTCAAGCACGAAGGTGACCGGACCGTCGTTCACTAACCCGACCGACATCTTGGCCCCAAACCTGCCCGTCTGGACGGGAATCCCCTCGCCTCGCAGCGCCTGGACGAAGGCGTCGAAGATCGGCTCCGCCACGTGCGGCTCCGCCGCGTCGGTGAAGCTCGGCCGGCATCCCTTGCGCGTGTCGCCGTAGAGGGTGAACTGGGACACGGCGAGAATCTCCCCTCCCGCGTCGCGCAGCGAGAGGTTCATCTTCCCGGCGCCGTCCTCAAAGACCCGTAGCTCGGCCAGGCGGCGCGCCACCTTCTCGAGGTCGACTGCCCCGTCGCCCCGACCGATCCCGACGAGAAGCAGGAGCCCTCTTCGGATCGCGGCGATCATCTGGCCGCCCACCTCGACCCGCGCGCAAGCGACGCGCTGCAGGACGATCCGCACCCCTACCCCTTCCCCTGCAGACGTTCCGCGTAGGCGATCAGCTCTTCCATCTCCTCGTCCGTCAGGCGCGAAGCCCGCGCCAGGAGCCGAAGCTCCAACCGCTCGCGGGTCATCTGGGCTTGGATGCGGCTGTGGAACGCCTGCTCCACCAGACGAAGCGCGAGGCGGTTTGCGTCGGAGTCGATCAGGTTCACTCGCCACTGAGGGAATTCGTTCAACAAGGCCTTGGCCACTTCGACGAGGTGCCTCAAATGCGGCTGTCTCGTCCCGAAGAGCCCGTTCACCTCGTTCGCCAGGTTCTGGTTGGCCACGAAGAAGATGGCGGACTGCGGCGAGTACGCGTGGGCACGCCGGCAGCCCTCAATCAGGGCGCGATACTCGGCCACCTCCGAGGTCGTGCGGCCGATCAGCCGCGAGACCTCCTCAAGGACGTTCCCGTCCTTGTCGGTGATCGCAATCCCGATCCCGGCTTCTCCAGGGCCGTTGCGCGCGCGTCCGTCGACGTAGACGAAGACCTTCTCCATGGTTGTTTCTGGGCCCACCAGGGTTCGAACCTGGGACCGACCGGTTATGAGCCGGTTGCTCTCCCACTGAGCTATGGACCCGATAGTCCTCAAGAGTACTATAACTTGGGGCTCGTGACCCTGTCAAGGAGGAAGGTTTCGTTCTCGCCGGAGGGCCTCGGCGGCCGGATCCCCACCCCGCACCATTCCGGATCGCCGTCCGTTTTCCGAGTGGGACCATCGGTCAAGGCTCGCTCGAGCGGGCGCAGCCTTGGTTGGTAGGGTGCGTCCGACCTTGGTCGTTGACCTCGCTTCCCCCACCTCGGTATGCTATACTAAGGGGCCAAACCACTGGATCTTATCGGAGGACCGGCGGCACAGGGGTGCCGCGGGGAGGGGGATAACCCGACTCAGGTGGCTTTCGGGGAGTCCCGTCTCAGAGAGCAGGAAGGAGGGAATGTCGTGAGGAAACTTTGGTTAGCAGTTCTAATGTGCGTTCTCGCGTTCGGCGCGATCGGCTTCGCCGCCGTGCCGAACCCCGATACGCTGATTTACGCAACATTCGCAGGGTGGGATACGTGGGACCCCGCTTATGCGTACGACACGGCGAGCGGGGAGGCTCTCTACAATACGTATGAACCCCTGATTGGCTATGTGGGCGGGTCAGTGAGCGAAATGCGGCCTCTGTTGGCGACCGAGGTCCCATCCATCGCGAACGGCCTGGTCAAGCTCGACGGGGCTGGCGGGGCGACGGTGCGCTTCCACATTCGCCAGGGCGTCACGTTCCACAACGGCGACCCCCTCACCGCGGAAGACGTGGTGTACAGCCTCCGCCGACTCATGATCTCGGACATCACCGCTGGGCCGGGCTGGATCCTGATGTCCTGGATCCTTGGATCGGATACGCTTGCGGGCTTGATCGACTCGCTGGGTCAGGACGCTGCGTACCAGAAGGTCATCGACAGCGTCTACGTGCCAGCGGATGATCCAAAGGCGGTTGAGATCAAGGCCGTATACTGGTACGCCTATTCTTTGAACACGCTGTGCGACAACAGCTGGGGCATGATCTACAGCAAGAAGTTCGTGATCGAACACGGCGGCTGGCCTGGGACGAAGGACAACTGGATCACCTTCCACGACCAGAACAAAGAGAATATGGCCCTGTATAACGTCGAGTGCGGGACTGCGCAGTTCAAGCTCGAGGGCGCGCCAGACCCGGTGACCGGGTACACGCTCACCCGCTACGAGAACTACTGGGACAAGACGAACGCAGCGAAGGTGAAGAGGGTCGAAATCCGCTACGTCGAGGAGTGGACAACCCGAAAGCTGATGCTGGTGAACGGTGACGCCGACATGGCGGACATTCCCGTCCAGTACAAGTCCCAGGTTGAGGGAACCGCCGGCCTCCGCACGCTTTACGGGCTCCCGGGCGGTTCGAACGCTGGTTTCAACATGAACCTGTACATGGTGCCGGAGGGGAACAACTACATCGGAAGCGGAAAGCTTGATGGAAATGGCATTACTCCTGACTTCTTCCAGGACGTCCACGTCCGCAGAGCATTCTCCTACCTGTTCCCCTACGAGAAGTTCATTGCGCAGGTGATGATGAACGAGGCCTTGCAAGCGACCGGCGTCATCCCGCACTTCATGACTTACTTCAACCCCAATCAGGAGGGATTCACCTACGATCCTGAGAAGGCGATGGCAGAGTTCAAGCTCGCCTGGGGCGGGAAAGTCTTCGAGAAGGGCTTCCGGATGTCCCTCACCTACAACGCGGGCAACGTGGCCCGGCAGACCGGCTGCGACATGCTGCGCGACGAGCTGCAGAAGCTCGACGCACGCTTCCTCGTGGAGTCCAAGGGGCTGCCGTGGGCGAACTACCTCGATGACAAGACGGCCGGCAAGTTGCCGTTCTACTACATGGGTTGGGTCTGGGACTATCCCGACGAGGACAACTGGGTCACCCCGTACTACTCGAGCACGGGCGCTTTCGGCGGCCCGGCTTCGTTCTCGAAGCTTGGAGCCCTGTCGACCCAGCTCGACAGTCTGATCGCCCAAGGCCGCGCGACGAGCGTCCCGGCCGAGCGCCAAGCCATATACTACGAGCTGCAGAAGCTCGGCCACGATAACGCCCTCGGCGTCATTGTCCACGAGCCGACGCTTCGGCGATGGCAGCGAACGTGGGTTGGCGGCTGGCAGTACAATCCGGGCTGGTCCAACTACAACTTCAAGACGATTTACAAGGCCGACGGCGCTACGCCTGACCTAGCGGAGCTCGCCATGTTCACCTCGATGAAGGTTCAGGAGTGGTAGAAGACAAGGAGCAAGATCCATAGGATACCCGAGGGAAGCGGGGGGAGACCCCGCTTCCCTCGATTCTAGTCTTGGCGCGGTTCGTTTCTCACAGAGGGAGAGGATGCTTGCATACATAGTAAGGAGACTGCTTCTGCTGCCGGTGGTGCTGTTCGGAGTGACATTGATCATCTTCGCCATGGTGCAGATGGTGGGCCCTTACAAGCGACTGTCACTCTACGTCAACGACGCCACCCTCGCTCACGTGCGCAGCTCCGAGGAACTCGTCAGACTGGTGCACAAGTACGGACTCGATCGCCCCATCTACGAGCAGTACGCGGGCTGGCTAAACGGCGTCTTCCACGGACAACTAGGCTACTCCCCGACGGCTCACCTGATGGTGCAGGACGCGCTAGTTAAGTACCTGCCTACGACGGCCGAGCTGGCTCTCTTCTCTCTCATTCCTCTTGTCTTCTTCGCGATCCGATTGGGGGTCTTCTCCGCGGTCCGTCAAAACACGATCGGCGACCATCTTACGCGCATTCTCGCCATCACCGGTTGGTCGCTGCCCACTTTCGTGGCAGGCCTGCTCCTGCTCCTCTTCTTCTACAAGTGGTTCCCGGCAGGCCGGCTCAGCGTGTGGACGATACCCATTGTCAACTCGCCAGACTGGCACACATTCACCAGGATGTACACCATCGACGCCGTGCTCAATGGGAATTGGCGGGTTTTCCTCGACGCGCTTCGCCACATGGTTCTGCCGATCGTGACCCTCTCCTACATCTCCTGGGCGCTGATCCTGAGGATCACTCGGTCCTCCATGTTGGAGACGCTGCGCCAGGACTACGTCACCACCGCCCGTGCCAAGGGGCTGCCGGAAAGAGTTGTGATCAACCGGCATGCCCGTAGGAATGCGCTCATCCCTGTCGCCACCGTTGCCGGATGGACCATCGCGGGGTTGATGGGCGGCGTGGTTATCACCGAGACGATCTTCAACTACCCTGGCTTGGGACGCTTCGCGGCCTCCGCGGCGCTCCAACTGGACATCGCCGCCGTCTTGGGCTTCGCCCTGTTCAACGGCCTTCTTCTAGTTACGGCAAACCTCGTCGTCGACGTCATGTATGCGTTCATCGACCCGAGAGTGAGGCTGGAATGATGCTGGATCTTCTTCGAAGAGGAACGAGACTGGTCTGGGGGGCTCTGAGTCGTTTCTTCTCCAGTAGAGCCGTGCGCAAGTTCTTCCTGACACCCACATCGGCAACGGGCTTCTTTCTGGTCCTCGCCTTCGCCGTCGTCGCTTTCCTAGCGCCCGTCCTCGCTCCGCCAAGGCCGGGCAGAAACCCGTACATGATCCCGCGAGACAGCTACTTGAACGAGCCCCAGCCTCCGAGCAAGGAGCATATTCTCGGCACAACGTCTGGTCAGTACGATATCTGGTACGGCATGGTGTGGGGAACGCGGACGGCTTTTCGGATCGGGATCGTCGTGACGTTCGCATCGGCGCTGATCGGGATCGTCATCGGGACGCTCGCCGCCTTCTACAGCCGCGTGTTCGGGGAGATCAGCATGCGGATCGTCGACATCTTCATGACCATGCCCTTCCTCATCGCGGCCATGGTGATGACGACCATTCTGGGCACCGGCATCGACAACGTGATGGTCGCCCTCATCGCGTTCGGGTGGATGACGTACGCCCGTTTGGCCCGCGGGGACGTCATGACCGTGAAGGACCTCGACTACGTCCAGGCGGCACGCGCCGTCGGGGCGAGCGACTGGCGGATCATCACGCGCCACCTCCTGCCGAACGCCATCTTCCCGCTATTCGTGATGGCAACGATGGATATCGGCTCTATGGTTCTCGCGGCCGCGGCACTGAGCTTCCTCGGCCTTGGCGCGGAGCTCGGCTACGCGGACTGGGGGCAGATGATCTCCTTTGCCCGCAACTGGATGTCGGGAACGGTTGGCAGCCCACTCATATTCTGGTACACGATCATCTTCCCGGGGCTGACGATTCTCCTGTTTGGGCTCGGCTGGAACCTGATGGGAGACGGTGTCCGCGACATCTTCGATCCGCGCATGCGCGGCAGCAAGTAACGTAGCGTTCTGCGCAGGCTCACGCGCGGCGCTGCGTTTCGCAGACGAGCCGGCTTGGGGAGTCGCAGGAAGGGCCTCTGCTCGGAGGATCCTTGGCGATGTCTCGGTGCTCAGGCCAAGGCCCGAGGTGAGCGAGGCGAGCAAGAGAGGAGTTCATCGTGCCCGCGAAGACCGCTTCTCGGCCTTCCCCGCGCGGAGCACGACGAATGACCCTCGGTCGAGCCCAGGGCTCGGGGCTTCAACGGTCTGGTTCGCCGTCTCCGGCGGGCCGGTCAGGGTCTGAACGGCTTCGATCAAACGGAGCCCGGCCTTCTCCAGAGCGGCGAGAACCTCCTTCGCGGTGTAGAAGGTGGCGTCACGATAGAACGCGTCTTCCTGTTTCAGCCGGTCGTAGAGCGTCCCGAACCGGCTATCTTTAGGAATGAATGCCAGAACCACACATCCTCCGGGCTTGAGGACCCGAGACGCCTCGTGGAAGGTCAAGTCGACGTCGTCGACGAAACACAGCGTGGTGACGTACAGCAAGGCATCGCAGGTCTCGTTGCCCAAGGGGAGGCATTCCGCACAGCCTCGCAGGATCCGGACTCCGCGCGCCTCAGCGAGCGCTGCGATCCTCTCTGCCGGCTCGACCCCTTCGGCGATGCCCAGGCGCGAGGCGAATCGCCCGCTCCCGACCCCGATCTCAACGATTCGGCCACCCGTAGGAAGCAGACGCCGCACGGCCAGGAGTTCGGACTCGTAGACGTTCTGGTTCTCATCGAACCACGCGTCGTAGAGCTCGTACTCTTTCTCGAACGGTTCGGTCCTGCTCATCGCTCGTCTACCCCTTCTCCAGGATCTCGAGCACCCTCGCCTTGTCCTCGAGAAACCGCTCATCCAGGCGCGAGATCTTCGCGCCACGATCCCCGGCGGTCCGCCGGACCTCTCCCCGCACCGCGCCCGGGCGCGGGGAGAAGACAAGGACGCGGGAACACAGGACGAGCGCCTCTTCCAGGTCGTGGGTCACGAGGAGGAGAGTGCGGTCCAGGATCCCAGTCAAGCCGCCAAGCCAGTCCTGCAGGCGCTGACGCGTCATCGTGTCCAGCGCCCCGAACGGTTCGTCGAGGAAGAGAACCGGGGCGCCCGTCAGCACGGTGCGCAAGAGCGCCGCTCGTTGCGCCATCCCTCCGGAGAGCTCCCGCGGGTACGCGCCCTCGAAGCCGGCAAGGCCGAATCGTCCAAGCTCTTTTCGCACGATCCCGCTCCGCTCGCGGGCGCTCACTCCTTGAAGCTCAAGCGGGAGCCCGACGTTCTCCACGACCGTCTTCCACGGAAAGAGAAGCCCACCCTGCGGGAGGTAGCCCACGTGGTCGTAGCCGCGCGCCACGGCGCCTCGGTCGGGGGATTCTAGATCAAGCAGGAGGCGCAGGAGCGTCGTCTTCCCGCAGCCGGACGGGCCGACGACCGCGAGAGACTCCCGCGGCTCGACCGCGAACGTCACCCCGTCGAGCACGGCCAAGTTGCCGTAGGACTTGCACAGCCCTTCCGCGCGGAGGATGGCGTTCAATCGCTCGGCACCCCTGCGGGCAGGAACGCATTGGTGAACGCGCGATCCACGTCGAT
This sequence comes from Candidatus Bipolaricaulota bacterium, assembly GCA_026390315.1. Lineage (GTDB taxonomy): Bacteria > Bipolaricaulota > Bipolaricaulia > UBA7950 > UBA9294 > JAPLGE01. The sequence goes on along the minus strand of JAPLGE010000066.1, from coordinate 14,858 downwards.
CGGTCGGTCAATCAGGCCGTTCTCGAGAGCCCAGTCGGCGAATCGCGCCCAGACCTCGCGTTTCTGCACGCCCCACGCCACTCCCGGATCGGTGTAGCGCGGGGAGAGCCAGGCCTGCGAGGCGCTCACGAGCGCGGGGTCGAGCTCCGGAACGCACGCGAGCAGGATCGCTGCCGCGGCCTCAGGCTCCTCGATCGCGCTCCGGTACCCCCTGGCGAGCGCTCGCAAGAAGGAGCGGACGAGCTCAGGCCGCTCCGCGATGACCTGCTCGCTCGTGATGACGACGGGAGTGTAGTAGTCCAGCACCTCCGCAAGATCCGGCAGAGGAAGGTAGTTGAAATCGATTCCTTCCAGCGTCGCGGCGATTCCGCTCCACCCGTAGAAGATCCAGAAGAAGTCCGCGAGGTTCCGACGGGCGGCGGTGAACGCTTCGATCGTCCCGACGTTGACGAAGCTCACCGTGGCGAAGTTCGCTCCTTCCCCCTCCATGACCGTGCGAACCATCACCCGTTCGAGGTCTTGCCCCCATCCGCCGTAGCGGCGGCCTTCGAAGTCCTTGACAGTCCGGATCCCCGTATCCGCGAGCGCGGCGAAGCCGGAGGTGTTGTGCTGGATGACGGCCGCGACCGACACGACGGGAATCCCTTGAGCGCGCGCCATAGTGACGTACTCCTGCATCGAAATCCCGAACGCCGTCTTCCCGGTCGCGGTGAGCTGAATCGACGTCGTCGGACCGGGTTGGACGATCTCCACCTCGAGGCCTTCCTCGGCGAAGTACCCCCTCTCCGAGGCGACGTAGAGTCCCGTGTGATTCGTGTTCGGAGTCCAGTCGAGAGCCACCTCGACCCGCACCCGGTCCACCCCGGCGGCCGTGGCGCAGAAGGCGCTGAGAGCGAGCGCCACCAAGGCAAATGCCCGTCCGTTCATGGTTCCCTCCTTTCGACCCACGGGGTGAGCCGGTTTCCGACCCACCTCACGCCGCTGAACAAGGCATAGCTCGTCAGCATAACCGCGAGAATCGCAGCGAACAGACGTTCCGTCCGAAAGGACTGGAGCGCCCGCGTCATGTAGATCCCCATCCCCTTCGTCCCTCCCAACCATTCGCCGACGATCGCCCCAAGGACGCTGTACGTCGCCGCGATCTTCAGCCCCGCGAAAGTCCCCGGCAGGGTGGCGGGCAGGAACAGGTGTCGGTAGTACTGCCACCGACTCGCCCCGAACGTCCTCAGTAGGTCCAGCTGCTCCATCTGGACCGTGCGGAACCCCTCGTACGTGCTGACCGCGATCGGGAAGAAACAGACGAAGGCGACGATCAGGAGCTTCGCCAAGACCCCCAGTCCAAACCAGATGAGAACGATCGGAGCCACCGCAATGAGCGGAACGGCCTGAGACAAGACCATCTGCGCGTAGATCACCTCTCCCAGCGGGCGCCGGGCGTTCATCGCCGCAGCGACGAGAAGGCCCGCCCCCGTCGCCACGGCCAGGCCGCCGAGCGCGGCGGCGACGGTGGCGAGGAGATGCGATCCGATCAACGCCGCATCCTTGGCCAGCGCGGCGATCGTCGCCTCGGGCGAAGGCAGGACGTAGTCGGGGAGACTCGGAAAGAGCGAGACGATCTCCCAGAGGGCAACGAGGCTCACCGGCCCGAGAAGCCAGAGGCCGCGGCGGAGCCCCCTCCCGCGCCGCAGGCCCGAGGCGGGCCGACCTCCTCGCGGCCGTGCCCTCACGCGGCGATCCTCCCCAGCCCCTGCCGGCCGCCCGCGAACCGAAGGACAACCAGGAGTATCCCCGTTCCGACGCGGACACCAGCGGGCAGGCTTTCGACCTCGTTTGACACGCCGCGCGTGGAGGCTCGCTCGAGCGCCGCGCCGGAGAGAGCGTAGCGGAGCCCCCACGTCGTCACTCCCTCGGCCCGATCCGTGAGAGAAAGGAGGGAGACGCCGTCCCCGACCGCAGCAGGCGTCAGCGTCCGCTCTCCCTGTGCCACGAACAGCCGCTCCTCTGGAGTTCGGAGCTCGCCCTCCACGCCAGCCCCGGCCAGCTTCTCGAGGAGGAAGATGTTCGCAAGCGTCTGATCGATCCTCCCCCCCACCGCCCCGTAGATGACGACCCGATCGGGCGAGAGCCGTAGGGCTTCGTCCACAGCGATCTCCAGGTCGGTCCGGTCCTTCTCCCGCGGGTGCACGTCGGTCGGCGTCCCGCTCTGCCGCAGGAGAGCGATCTCGTCACCCCGGAGCGAGTCCAGATCACCGACCACACGGTCGACGCGTATACCCCGCGCGACCGCCTGGGCCCAGCCACCGTCTGCGGCGAGGATGAGATGGGCCTGTGCCACGAGGTCTTCTGGAATCGGATTCTCCGACCACGGTCCGGCCGCGAGAATGAGGACCTCCCTAGTCGCCAAGCTCCCCCCCTCGGCGCGGAAGGAGCGCCACGTCAGTCTCGGTGAAAGGGTTGTCCCCCTTGCAGCCGGTTAGGAGAGCCAACAAGAGCTCAGGGGAGGCGGTCGTGTCGTGCGCGTTCAGCGTGCCGCGGATGAGGCAGGTGTTCCGGAACGGGGTGATGGTTCTCTTGTCTACGCCTTGGGGAACAAGTCGGGATGCGGGGTTCCGTCTGTCGCGTTCGCCCATGATGTGCGACCCTTGCCCTTCTTCCGGGTCGCAAGCTGCATTCCCATTTCCTACGCTGGCATTACCCAGATCAGGTTCAAAGGGTCGAGGTTCACCCTCCTCTCAGCCCACAACGGTGAGCTCCCCTACGCCGCGACTATACCCGGCCGCAACGCGCTGATCAAGCCCGAAGGGAAACGCCCGAGGCGTACCCCCGGGCGAGGTCCCTTCAGTTTGACTGTGGATTCGAGCTTGTCTTCGTCCGCCAGGCGGGGATGAAGTCCGTCTCGTCGTCGATCCTCGCCACCGTGTAGGCAATGAGCTTCGCGATGTTCTCGAGGTCGCCCAAGTGCACCACTTCGCACGGGGAGTGCATGTAGCGGTTGGGAACGCAGACGAGCCCCGTTGCCACGCCGGACCGCGTGAGCTGCAGAGCGTTCGCGTCCGTCCCCGTGCCGCGCGGCGCGGGCTCGATCTGGTAGGCGATCTTCTGCTTCTTCGCCGTCTCCTCCAAGAGCCGGAAGAGAGGGGGATTGATGTTCGGACCGCGAGCGAGGACCGGCCCCTTCCCCATGTGGATCTCGCCGACCCTCTTCTTCTCGACGTCCATCCCGGGAGTGTCCGACGCGTGGCAGACGTCGACGGCGATCCCGACCTTCGGGTCGATCCCGAACGCGCTCGTGATCGCGCCGCGGAGCCCGATCTCCTCCTGGACGGTCGCCACCGCGTAGATCGCCGCCTTCGGCCGCATCCCGGCGAGCAGGCGCGCCGCCTCCAGAACGGCGAACGCGCCTACGCGATCGTCGAACCCCCGCGCGGCGACGAGGTCGTTGCGCAGCTCGGCGAACCCGTAATCCAGCACGGCGGGGTCGCCGATCGACACGATGGCGGCCGCGTCATCGCGGTCCTTCGCCCCAATGTCGATCCACAGCTCTTCCATCTGCACGACCTTCTTACGGTCCTCGTCCTTGAGGAGGTGAATCGGCTTCCGCCCGATCACGCCCAACACTGGGCCCTTCTTGCCCTGAATGCGCACCCTCTGCCCGGGAAGGATCTGCGTGTCCCAGCCGCCGATCCCGGTGAACGAGAGGAACCCTCGGTCGTCGATGCAGGTGATCATGAGGCCGATTTCGTCCGCGTGGCCTGCAAGCATCACACGGGGGGAGCCCCCTTCGTTCACGACGGCGATCGAGTTCCCGTGCGAGTCGGCCCAGGTGCGGTCAGCGAACCCTTCGGCCTCCCCTCGCCAGACGCGCGAAGCCTCCTCCTCGTAGCCGGACGGGCAAACGGTGTCCATGTAGCGGCGGAAAAACGCGACTCGTCCTTTCTTCATCGTGCCTCCTCCCGTTTGGGGAGCAGAGTCTATCGTCGCGGCCGGGAAGCCGCCAGGACTCCCGCGACGGAAGAAGAAGACAGTTTAGCAGGTGAGGTGAAGACAAGCGGCGACCTGTTCACCTCTCCCCTCGAGCGCGTTGAATTCGTCGATCGCTCGAGCCGTCCTTCTGACGACCAGCACGATCCCGCGCGCCGCGACGTAGTTGATCGTGTCCTCCGGAACGACGAGCCGCCCCACCGCACCTGTCCCCACGACGAGCACGCGGGGAGCGCGGTCCAGCACCCAGGCGAGATCCTCGGAAACGAGGCGATGTCCCTCCTGACGGACCCACGGGGAGAGGACCTCCCCGCTCGTGACGACGAGGTCGCGTGTGTGCGCCTCCCCGTCGAGGATGACGCGGCCGAAAGCATAGTCGCTCAAGCGAGGCATGCCTGATTCTACTGAGATCGACCCCGACGGGACCCGGCGGAGGCTTTCACAACCGAGCGGAAGGGGACGAAAAGCGCGCTCCAAACGGCGATCGCTTCGACGGCGAGCGGCGCTGCTTCTTGACCCACTGAAGGTTTTTCACTATGGTGAACACCGCTGTGAAGGGTGTCGGTGAGGCGCTTCGGTCGCGCCGGCCGCAGAGGCGCGCAGCGCGACCCGATGAGCGTTCCGAGCTCGGCGGCGGCTGGCTGCGGCGGGCGAGCGGAACCGAGCCCCTGCTGGGAAGGCGGACGGAGACTCACTTCGAGAGAGGAGGCTGTCGCGCGGGAGCGCAGACGCATCGCTGTCTTCCCGTGAAGAACGCACGACGCATCGCTCGCCCCGCGTGTCCCATCCGGGGCGGGGGATAATGGCTCAGGAGTCCACGGAAGGAGGAGAAGCCGGATGCCAGTTCGACTCGCCATCGACATCGGAGGCACGTTCACGGACTTCGTGGGGCTCGACGAGACCACCGGCGCGGTGGTCCTCGAGAAGGCCCTCACGACACCGCGCAACTTCGCGGACGGGGTGGCCCACACGATCCGCAAGAGCCAGGTGGACCCGAGAGCGATCCGCCAGTTCGTCCACGGGACCACCGTGGTGATCAACGCGCTGACCGAACGCCAGGGGGCCAAGGTGGCCCTCCTGACGACCCAGGGGTTCCGCGACGTGCTGGAGATCCAGCGCGCCAACCGCACGGACATGTACAACCTCTTCTACCAGAAGCCGAAGCCCTTCGTCCCGCGCCGCCTGCGCTTCGAAGTCCGCGAGCGACTGAACTACCAAGGCGAGGTCCTCCAGCGTCTCGTCGAAGAAGACGTCGCCGCCGCCGCGGAAGCCTGCCGAAAGGAAGGAGTCGAGGCGATCGCCGTCTGCTACCTCCACGCCTACGCCAATCCCACGCACGAGAGGCGAACCGGGGAGATCGTCCGGAAGATCTGCCCCCAGGCGACGGTCACCCTCTCCCACGAGATCACGGGAGAGTGGCGCGAGTACGAACGCACGAACTCGACCGCGCTCAACGCGTTCGTGCAGCCGGCCGTGGCCCGGTACCTCGCCACCCTCGACCAGCACCTCTCCGGGATGGGTCTCTCCGGCAGCAAGTACGCCATGCAGTCGAACGGGGGCACCACGACGTTCGCGCAGGCGGAAAGGGTCCCCATTCACCTGATGGAGTCGGGACCGGTGGGAGGAGTGATCGGGGCGAAGGTGATCGCCGACCTCCTCGACGAGACGAGTGTCATCGCCTTCGACATGGGTGGGACGACCGCCAAGGTGAGCCTCATCGACCACGGGCACGTGAAGATCAACACGGACTATCACCTGGAGAAGACGGCCGTCTGGGCCGGCTATCCGCTCAAGATCCCCGTCGTGGACATCGTCGAGGTCGGCGCGGGTGGCGGATCGATCGCCTGGATCGATTCCGGAGGGGCGCTCCACGTCGGGCCGCGCAGCGCCGGCGCCGATCCGGGACCGGCCTGCTACGCGCTGGGAGGGACGCAGCCAACGGTCACCGACGCGAATCTGCTCACCGGCCGCCTCAATCCCGAGTACTTCCTCGGCGGCGAGATGCGCCTCGACCCAGCTCGAGCCGAAGCCGCGGTCGGCCAGATCGCCGAACCCTTCCGCCTATCCCCCCTGGAGGCCGCCCTGGGGATCCTCCGCCTCACGAACGCCAACATGCAGGCCGCCCTCGAGCGGGTGTCGATCGAGCGCGGCTACGACCCGCGCGACTTCACCCTCGTCGCCTACGGGGGAGCTGGAGGCCTGCACGGAACGACCCTCGCCCGCGAGCTGCGGATGAAGAAGGTCATCGTCCCGGCCGCGCCGGGTCAGTTCTCGGCCTGGGGGATGCTGATGACGAACCTCCGGCACGACTTCATTCGCACGCACGTCATGCCCTGCTCCGGCGAGCGACTGGCGGAGATCGTCGCCGGCTTCGCCGAGCTAGAGGCGGGGGCAAGAGACCAGTTCAGAGCAGAAGGATTCCCTCTCGACCGCGTCACCATCGAGCGGTCCCTCGATCTTCGCTACAAGGGCCAGGAGCACACGGTGCGCGCGCCGGTCGGAGACGGAGCCCTGCGCGACGCGCGGGGCCTAGAATCGGTCATCGATCGGTTCCACGAGCTTCACGACCAGGCCTATTCCTTCCGCCAAGACGACCCGGTGGAGATCGTGAACTTCCGCCTCGTCGGCTGGGGCGAGGAGGAGAAGCCCCGCCTCAAGCCCCGCCGCAAGGACCGGCGGACCCTTGCGCAGGCCACCAAGGGAGAGCGGGCGGTCCACTTCGAGGGGGTGGGGTCCCTCCAGAGCAAGGTCTACGAGCGCGGACTCCTTCCGATCGAAGAGACGTTCCGGGGCCCGGCGATCGTCGAGGAGCCGGCGTGCACCACCGTCGTCTGCCCGGACCAGGAAGCGGTCGCCGACCGCTTCTCCAACCTCATCATCACGGAGGTCACTCGATGAAGACGAAGCGCTCCATCGATCCGTTCACCGTCGAAGTGATCAAGCGAGCCCTTGTCTCCGCCGCCGAGCAGATGTTCGCCGCCCTGGGCCGCACGAGCAAGAGCTCCGTCATCTACGAGGTCTTGGATTACGGGTGCGCCATCACCGACGCCAAGGCACGCATGATCGCTCAGGCCAACGGGATCCCGCCCTTCATCGGCGTCCTCACCGACGCCGTGGCCGACGCCGTCGCCAAGTTCGGCCTCGACGGCCTCGCGGAAGGGGACATCGTCATCACGAACGATCCGTACATGGGAGGAGCCACTCATCAGAACGACGTCGTCCTGGTGATGCCCATCTTCTACGAGGGTCGCCCGATCCTATTCGCGGCGAACAAGGCCCACTGGAACGACATCGGAGGCAAAGACCCCGGGAGCTGGTCCCCCAGCGCAACGGACATCTATCAAGAAGGGATCCAGTTCCCCGTGGTGAAGCTGTTCGAGCGGGGGAAGGAGGTCCGAGGCATCGTCGACATCCTGGCCCGGAACGGGCGCATCCCCGACATGACGCTCGGCGACATGCGGGCCCAGGCCGCTTCCCTCCAGGTGGCCGCAAAGCGCGTCGTTCAGATCTGCGACAAGTACGGCTTGGAGACGGTCCTCGAGTCGATCGAGGTCTACCTCGAGCAGGGTCGGAAGCTCGCCCTGGACGAACTGAAGAAGCTTCCCAAAGGCCAGTTCACCGCAGAGGAGTGGATCGACGACGACGGGCTCGGAGGAGACCCGGTCCTGGTCAAGGTTAAGGTCACCATCCAGGATGACGCGTTCATCATCGACTACACGGGCACCGCCAAGACCTGTCCCGGGCCGATCAACGCGCCTCTGTCCGTGGTGCTGAGTACCGCGAAGTTCGCGTACAAGGCCGTCGTCTCTCCACATGCCGACCCCAACGAGGGTTTCTTCGCTCCGCTCAAGGTCATCGTGCCGGAGGACACCGTGTTCAACCCCAAGCGGCCCGCGCCGGTCAGCACGTACTGGGAATCGAACAGCTACGCGGGAGACGTCGTCTGGAAGGCCCTGGCGAACGTCATTCCCGAGCGAATCACCGCCGGGCACTTCCTGAGCGTCTGCGGGTCGATCGTGAGCGGAATCGACGACTCGACCGGAGAATGGTTCTTCTCCGTCGAACCGAACGCCGGCGGCTGGGGAGCAGGAAAGGGCAAGGACGGAGAAAACGGTCTCGTCTGCTCCGCGGACGGGGAGACGTACGTCCTCTCCGTGGAAGTGGCCGAGACGCGCTATCCGCTCATCGTCGGCCAGTTCGCGCTCAACATCCAGAACGGAGGGCACGGCCAATGGCGCGGCGGGTTCGGTCTCGTGAAGGACTACCGAATGACGAACTCGAAGACCTTCGTCACCGCAAGCTGCGGGAGGAACCGTTTTCCACCCTGGGGCCTCGCCGGAGGCCACGACGGGACCCCAAACCTCGCCGCGGTGCTCACGACGGACGGGAGGGTCGAAGAGCGAGGGCGTTTCTCGAGCCGGGAGCTGAAGAAGGGCGACGTCGCTCGCTTCGTCACGGGGATGGCCGGAGGATACGGGAACCCGCACAACCGTGATCCTCAGGCGGTTTTGGATGACGTGGCCGACGGCTACGTCACCCTCAAGACGGCCGAAGAGGTGTACGGGGTCGCCATCGTCGGCGATCCTCCCCACGTGGACCACGCTGCGACCGCGCGGCTGCGAGGAGGTGCCTAGTGGAGCTCTGGGAGGCGATCAAGGGGCGGCGCAGCGTGCGGCGGTTCGCGGAGCGGCCGGTCGAGCGGGAACGCCTCGAACGGCTGGTCGAGGCCGCAGTCTGGGCTCCGTCAGGCGGGAATGCCCAGACGTGGCGGTTCGTGGTCCTGACCACCCGGAATAGCGTGCGCCGGCTCAAGGCGGTGAGCCCCGGACTCCTGGGCGATCCGCCGGCGCTCGTGGCCGTCTGCCAGGACCTCGCCGAGGTCCGTCGCCGCGGCGGGACCCTGGGCGAGACCTTTCTCGCACCGGTCGACGCGGCGATGGCCGCGCAGAACCTGCTTCTCGCCGCCCACGCCGAGGGTCTGGGAACGTGCGTAATCGCCTCGTTCCACCGCGGGGGCGTGGCGCGACTCCTCGGCCTCGAGGCCGCCGTGGAGCCCATCCTGCTCGTGTCCGTAGGCTGGGCGGCCGAGACGCCTTCCCCCCCGCCGCGTCGCGAGGGTCGCGTCGCGTTCACGGAGGTGAGGCAGGATGTCCGCTGACCGCGAGCAGGAGCTGTTTGACCTCGTTGGGTACATGGTGACGAGCGCGCGGAACCTCTTGGACGAGCCCCCTCTCTACGGACCCTTCCGGCTGCTGGATTCCGCGAGCCGTCTCATCGCGATTCTCGAGGAGACGAGCGCGGCGAGCCCTCGCCTCCTCGCCCTGCGCGGGAGAATCGAGGCCGGGAAGTACTCCGTGATGGGAGAAGAAACGGCCTTCCGCGCGTTTCTCGACGACCTGGTGAACGCGCTCGTGGATGTCATGATCGGAAAGCAAGAAGGGAAGTGAGTGTTGCGTTGGCGAGCTGCGAACGGCGAACACGTCCGACGCCGCGGCCCCGGGGGCCGGTCGCCTTCGGAAGAACGCTGGTCGACCGGCCCCCTTGCTGGACGGGCGCCTGCGGTAGAATTCCTTGGCCTCCGGAAAGAAGTACGGGACGGGAGAGGCTCGTGAAACGGCGGTCGGGGCACTCTTCCTGGCGGAGGAGGATCGTTTCCCGCGAGGATCCCGGGCGACGACCGACCCGACGAGCAGGGAGATGAGGGGCTTCTCTGGATTCCACGCATTCATCTTGGTCAGAGCCCCTTGAGGAAGCCCGCCCCGACTGGAGGAAGACGAGCGGGCCTACGAAGCAAGAGATGACACGGTCACGATGAGGAGACGAGATGACCGAACACCGCATTGATCGGCACCCCATACTGGCTGTCACCCCTAGAGCGACCATCCCCTTCCGCTGGCGCGGCGTGAACCTCGAGGCAAAGGAAGGCGAGATGATCGCCTCCGCCCTCTTCGCGAGCGGCGTGCGAACCTTCGGCCACCACCCGAGGGACGGGGCGCCGCAGGGGATCTTCTGTGCCAACGGCCAGTGCGCCCAGTGCCTCGTCCTCGCGAATGGCAAGCCGGTCAAGGCGTGCATGACTCCCGTCCGACCTGGGATGCGGGTCGACCCGATGGAGGGCCTTCCGGAGCTACCGCGTGTCGAAGAGACTCCCGCGATGCGGCCTCCCGCGACCCGTGAGGTCCCCGTCCTCATCATCGGCGGCGGTCCGGCCGGACTCTCCGCCGCAGCCGAGCTCGGAAAACGTGGGATCCAAACCCTCCTCGTCGACGACAAGGACCGCCTCGGCGGGAAGCTCGTCCTCCAGACCCACCGTTTCTTCGGGTCGATCGAGGCCGTCCACGCAGGAACCCGCGGGATCGACATCGCGACCCTCCTCGAGAGGGAGGTTCGTGCCCTGAAGGACGTCGACGTGTGGCTTGAGAGCGTCGCCCTCGCCGTGTTCAGCGACGGAAAGGTCGGAATCCTCCGCGAGGGAACGAGGTACGCGCTCGTCTCGCCGCAAGTCCTCCTCGTCGCGGCCGGGGCCCGCGAGAAGTCCCTCAGCTTCAAGGGGAACACCCTCCCCGGCGTGTACGGGGCGGGCGCCTTCCAGACGCTCGTCAATCGCGACCTCGTACGGCCAGCCGAGCGCCTGTTCATCGTCGGTGGGGGAAACGTCGGCTTGATCGCGGGCTACCACGCCCTCCAGGCGGGGATCGAGGTGGTCGGCTTGGTCGAGGCGATGCCCGAGTGCGGCGGGTACAAGGTCCACAAGGACAAGCTCGCCCGCATGGGGGTCCCCATCTACACATCGCACACGATCCTCTCCGCGAACGGAAACGACCTAGTGGAGTCGGTGACGATCGCCCGGGTCGACTCCCGCTTCCGGCCGATCGCCGGGACGGAGCGGTCGTTTGCCTGCGACACGGTCCTCATCGCGGTCGGGCTCGACCCCGTGGCGGAGTTCGTCGAGGCGGCGAAGGAGTTCGGGATGACCGTCCTCGCCGCCGGCGACGCGGAGGAGATTGCCGAGGCCTCGGCCGCGATCTTCTCCGGGAAGATCAAGGGCCTCGAGGCGGCACGCGCGCTCGGCCTCGACGTCGAGAATACGCCGCCGGAGTGGACCCGCACCGCGGAGATCCTCAAGTCCCGCCCGGGGAAGACGACCGAGGAGGAGACACCGGACGAGGAGGAGGGCGTCCTCCCCGTCCTCCACTGCTCGCAGGAGATCCCGTGTAACCCCTGCTCGTCCGTCTGCCCGCGCGGGCTGATCGAGACCGACCCCTCCGACATCCGCCTCGTGCCGCGCTTCCTTGGCCGGGCCGAGAAGAAGGCGTGCCTGGGCTGTGAGCGATGCGTTACGATCTGTCCCGGGCTCGCCGTCACACTCGTCGACTACCGAAAGGATCCCGAATACCCCCTGGTCACGCTTCCCTTCGAGTTCTCAGGTGAACGGCTCAAGGAGAGGGGCCGCGTCACGGTCCTCGATACGGAGGGCCTGGTCCTGGGAGAAGCGGAGGTGGCGAGCGTCCGCGCGATCGAGAGAAACGACCGGACGGTCCTCGTCAAGCTGCGAGTCCCTAGGGCCATCGCGAAGCGGATCGCCGGGATCCGGGTCCAGGAGCCCTGGATCGCCGAAGCGCTCCCGGAGGCCCTGGAGCGCCTCACCGATGACGTCATCGTCTGCCGCTGCGAGCGCGTGACGGCTGGCGAGATCCGCGACCTCATCCGGAAAGGCTACCGCGACATGAACGAGATCAAGGCCGTGACCCGCGCCGGGATGGGCGCCTGCGGCGGCAAGACCTGCACGGCCCTCGTGCAACGCCTGTTCCGCGAAGAAGGCGTGCCCCCAGAGGAGGTCACTGGGCCGGTCCGCCGCCCCCTCTTCGTCGAGGTTCCCCTCGGCGTCTTCGCCGGCGCGGAGGTGGACCATGAGTAGGGCCGCCCGCTACGACGTGATCATCATCGGCGCAGGGAGTGTCGGGGTCCCCGCGGCTTTCGCCATGGCCAGGGCCGGCGTCAGGGTCCTCGTCCTCGACCGGTTCTCAAGCCAAGGCCAGGGCTCGCAGAAGGCCGCGATCGGGGGGATCCGCGCCACCCACTCCGACCCGGCGAAGATCAGCCTCTGTCTACGAAGCCTGGAGATCGTCTCGACCTGGGAGGAGGCCTACGGCCACAACGTCGAGTGGTCGAAGGGTGGCTACTCCTTCGTCGCCTACCGGGAGCGCGAGGAGAGGATCCTCAAGGACCTCCTCGGTGTGCAGCATCGTTACGGCCTGAACATCGACTGGCTCGACCGAAGAGAGCTCCTCGAGGCCGTCCCAGATCTGAACCCAGACGGCCTCCTCGGCGGCACCTTTGCCCCCGATGACGGCCACTGCTCGACGATCCTCCTGGGGCATGCGTTCTACGACGAGGCAAAGCGCGCCGGGGCCGAGTTCCGCTACCAGGCGCCGGTGACGGAGATCGCGGTTCGCGGCGGCCGGGTCGCCGGGGTGACGACGCCTCGGGGGGAGTTTGGCGCGGACATCGTGGTGAACGCCGCCGGCCCGTGGGCGCGAGAGGTCGGGACTCTCCTCGGATTCGACCACCCTGTGACGCCTGACTCTCACGAAGGAGGGATCACCGAACCGGTGGGACATTTCCTGCGCCCGATGCTCGTCGACACCCGCCCCGCGCCCGGCTCGGCGAATTACTACTTCTTCCAACTCCGGAGCGGCCAGGTCGTCTTCTGCATCACGCCAAGCCCGAGCATCTGGGGGATGGACCGCCGCGAGACGAGCGAGTTCCTGCCGATGGTCTCCCAGCGCATGGTCGATCTCATCCCGCGCCTTTCCAACCTCCGCGTGCGTCGGACCTGGCGCGGGCTCTACCCGATGACTCCCGACGGCTCCCCGCTCGTCGGCAGGTCGCGTGAGGTCGACGGGTATCTCCTGGCGATCGGGATGTGCGGGCAAGGCTTCATGCTCGGCCCCGGCCTCGGCGAGCTCTTGGCGCGCATGGTGACCCAGGACGACCTCTCCGCCAAGGACCAGGAGATCCTCGAGATCCTTTCGCCCTACCGCCCCTTCAAGGACCAGGAAGCGCTGAAGTAGTGCCGGCTCCCAATGCTGACGCCGGGGCGGAGCGATTTCACAGCCCAACAGACGCGCGGCTCCACCTCAGCACGTCTCCGGAATGGCCTTCGTGTACAGAAGGACCCTCGCGCCCCCCTTGTCAAGTGAAAAAATTCCGCTACACTTAACACACCATGGAAGACATCGGAAATGCGATCCGCGACCTACGGCTGAAGAAGGGATGGACTCTCCAGAAGCTCGCTTCCTTGACCGGGCTCTCGGTGAGCTTCCTCTCCCAGGCCGAGCGAGGCCTCTCGTCTCTCTCCATCGTTTCGCTTCACAACATCTGTGAGGCGCTGGGCGTGGAGGCATCGGCCCTCCTTTCCAGCAGCAAGGTCGCGGCCGCTCGGAGTGAGTTCGTCTTCCCGATCGTTCCGGCCGCGGATCAGCTTTGCATCCGAATCGCCAGCTCTCCGGTCACGTACCGCTATCTGAGCGGGAACTTCCCAGACCGGATCATCGAGGTTCTGATCAACGAGTTCCCGCCCAGCTACCACCACCCGCTCGCCACCCACACCGGCGAGGAGTTCGGTTACGTCCTCGAGGGGCACCTGGTCCTGCGAATCGAGGAGGAGACCTACCCCCTCTCCCCGGGCGACAGCTACCACTTCCTCGCGACACGTCCCCACGGCTATGAGACATCGCCCAAGGAAGGGGCGCGCGTCCTCGTGGCGAGCACGCAGAAGTTCTTGGAGTGGCACAGCGAGACCCGCCTGGGAAGGAATTCGGCGTGATGGTGAGAGGCGAGATGGAAGAAGGGGTCATCTTCGACATCAAGCGGTTCGCGATCCACGACGGCCCTGGGATCCGTACGACTGTCTTTTTCAAGGGCTGCCCCTTGCGCTGCGGATGGTGCCACAACCCGGAGAGCCAGGGCGCCGAGCCGGAGCTCGTCGTCCGTCCGTCTCGCTGCCAGCGTTGCTCAAGCTGCCTTGGGGTCTGCCCAGAGCGGGCGCTCTCGTTCTCGGGCGAGGGGATCTCCGTCGATCGAAGCCGCTGCACGCGCTGCGGGACCTGCGCCAGGGCCTGCCCGTCGCAGGCCCTCGAGATCGTCGGACGCGCGGTGACGATCGGCGACACTGTGGGCGAGATCGTGCGCGACGTTCCGTTCTACGACGAGTCAGGCGGCGGCGCGACCTTCTCCGGCGGTGAGCCTCTCTGGCAGCCCGACTTCCTCGCGGCCGTCTTGCGGGCATGCCACGAGCGAGGGATCCACACGGCCGTCGACACCTGCGGGTTCGCGCCCTGGGAGACGATCGCCAGGGTCAGGGAGGCGACGGACCTCTTCCTCTACGACCTCAAGCTCATGGATTCGGGTCGGCACGCCGAGCTGACGGGCGTCCCGAACGCTCTCATCCTGGAGAACCTCGAGCGCTTATCGCGGCTCGGTCAGACGTTGATCGTTCGCGTGGCCGTCATCCCGGGCATCAACGACTCAGAGAGGGAGCTTCGCGCCCTGGGCGAGTTCGTGGGGTCCCTTCGGAATCCCCCTCCGGTCGACCTCCTGCCGTACCACCGAATAGGGGTCGGGAAGTACACCCGCCTCGGGCGGCTGTATCGCCTGGGAGAGGTCACGCCGCCGGACGAGGAACGAATGGCGCAGATCGTGCGACTCTTCAGACGATATGAGTTCCCGGTGACTGTGGGAGGTGAAGCTCTTGGCGATGACTGAGCGGGTGGCCCGCTTGAGAGAGGAGAGTCTCCAAGCGCGCCCCACGCTTTCGAGCGAGAGAGCGGAAGTCCTCACAGCGTTCGATGAGACGGAGCGCGGGCTCCGCTCCG
>JAPLGE010000105.1 GCA_026390315.1 Candidatus Bipolaricaulota bacterium | reverse complement strand
GAACTGGCTTGCGCCGCCCGCGCTCGCGAGGGACGAGCCAAGCTCGCGCAGCCCGTCCGCCACGCCCTGAGCCGCGTTCTCGATGCCTTCCAGATCGGCCTGATCGTCCGCGAAGCCCGCAGAGGCCCGCCACGCCTTGATTCGGCCCAGACAGACGTCGGCCCTAGCCTGGAGGACTCCCACCTGGAGCTCCTTCGCCTTTGCGGCGTAGTCCGCCTCCGACACCGCGCCCGAGGAGCGCTGGCCCTCCAACCGGACGAGCTCCGCCTGCTTCGTCCCTTGGGTCTGCAGAAGGTCTGCCACCGGCGTCGCGAAGAGGCCGAGGACTCTGTCCGGGTCGAGGTAGGCGATGCGCAGGGACGAGCCACCGCCCACTCCCTCCGCTTCGATCTGCGCGATCCTCGCCTCGAGCGCGGCCAGCCTCTCCCGTGTCGCCGCCATCGTCTCGGGATAGGTCTGGACGACGTCCTTGAGGGACGCGATCTCCACGCGCGTCGCCTCGAGCCGGGCGGATTCCGTCTGGACCTGCACGCCGAGGGCCGCCAGGTCGGCACGAGCGCTCTCCAGAAGTGGCCCAACGGCCTCGACCTGCGTCCGGAGCTTCCCGACCTGAGCGACGTTCGCCTCGACGGCGGCCGGGAGCGCGCTCAACTGCGCCTCGAGCGCCGAAACCTTCACCCGCTGCGCGTCGACCACCGCCGCGTAGGTCTCCACCTGACGCTGGACCTGGGAGAGCTGCGCGGAGCTCGTCGCAATCAGCGCCGTGTTGTTGATGGCCATCGAGGCCTGGCTGTCAACCTGCCGCTTGAGCTCAGCGAGCTGCGCGGCGTTCCCCGCGATCTGCGTCGAGTAGTCAGCGATCTCCCTCCGAAGCGCCACGATGTCCCTGGCGTTCTCGTCAATCAGACCCGGGTAGTCCGCCACGCGCTTCTCGAGCGCGGCGATCCCCGACGCGTTGCTCGCAATCATCGACGGGTAGCTCGATATCTGGCGCTCGAGGTCCGTGATCCGCGTCGTGTTCCCCGAGATGAGCGGCCCCACGCCGTCGAGTCCCTTCTTCACTTCGGCGATCTGCACGGCGTTTGCCGAGAAGAGCGCGGGGTAGCCGTCGACCCTCCCTTTCAGTTCGGCCAGCTGCGTCGTGTTGGCCGCCGTCTTGGTCTCGAGATCCACGAGCTTCTTCGAGGCGCCACATCCGCCGAGCAGAAACGCGAGGGCAATCAGCGTCAGGATGAGCAGAGTCTTCTTCATCGTTCCTCCTCGTCTCACGGCCACGACGGTCTTCTCCCGTTCGTCGGTCCCCTAATCATATACGCGCGCGGTGTGTTTGCCACAGAAGGCTTCGAGGGTGTATCGTCTGCGTGCCTCGCAAGACACTCGCCAGATGCTGACGTGCAATGACTCAGCCACCGCAGCCGTGTCGGTCGCTGCGGCGCGGGCGGGGCAGGACCTCGATCGAGACGCACAGGAGGACCCGATGGGGAAGGCCACAGTGAAGGTAAAGAGGGCTCGCGTGAGGACGAAGGAGAAGGTAAGGCTGCGCAACAGGGCCGCGGCCCGCCAGGAGCGCAGGGCAAAGCTCAGGGGGTGACCGCCGGCCGAGCGAGCGCCCATGAAGAGCCCGCGCTTGTCTCCGGCTCGGCCGCCCTCCAGGCGGCCGGATTGGGCCGCGCGCCTTCCATCTCAGTCGGCTTCGGAACGGGGACGGGTCCACCGAACAGCCGACAGGGAGGCAAGATTGGCGATCGCTCCCAAGAGACGCCGCTGCTCGGGGAGGAAGGCATCCGCACGCCCCCGGACCCCGATCACGCCGATGGTCTGGTCCTGGCACTTCATCGGGGTGAAGAAGAACGAGACGTTCGCCAACGTCTCCGTGCCCGCTCCGGCCGGCTCGCCGTGGCGGAAGGTCCACTCCGCGACGGCCTCCTCCTCCTTGGTGAGGCCAAGGCCGTCGTCGGGCCCCGCCCGGGCCTCTAGCCGTCCCGAGGGGCCCGGGAGCAGGACGAGCGCCGGATCGGTCAGCGCCTTGGCCAGGTACCGAAGGGTGATCCGCGCGATGTCGTCGAACGCTTGACCCTGCATCGCCTCCAGGCGTTCCGTCCCCTGTGCCGGTTGGCCGCCGAACCTGCCGATCAGCCGGGCGATCGCCGGGAGCGCCAGCAGCTCCTTGCTCATCTCCTCAAGCAGAGAAATCCGTTCCGCTCGGATCTGCAGGGCCACCGACTGACGGCGTGTGACACGGATCAACTGACCGATGATGATCGAGGTCACCAGAAAAACGAGCGCGCTGACCGCATCGGCGGGACGGGCAACGGCGAAGGAGAACCTGGGCGCCATGAACAGGAAGTCAAAACCCAACATGCTGAGAACGGCGGCCCAGACCGACGGGCCTGTCCCGAAGAGAAGGGCGACGACGATCGTCGCGATGAGATACACGGCGTAGAGTGAGATCGGGTTCGAATACTGATTCAGGAGGAGGTTCAGCCCGCTCGCCAGGGCGATGGCGGGGATGGCGAGCAGGTATCCACGGAAGTCGAAGCGCCACGCCGGAACAGGCGCGGCCGCCGGGGCGCGGCCCTCGGCCACGGTCGGTGTCACCAGAAGAAGGTCGAAGTCACCCCGATCTCGCAGCAGGCGGTACACCGGATAGCCTCGGAGCGCGCCCAACAAGAGCGAGCGACGTGGCTTCCCGATGACGATCTGGCTGATGTTGTTCTCCTGCGCGAAGCGAAGCAGGCCTGGGACCACGTCGATTCCGCTCAGGGTCACCGTTCGCGCCCCGAACTCCTCGGCGAGGTTGAACGCGTCCGCAAGATGCGACTTCTTGGCAGGAGACAGCTCACGCAGGGTGGGCGGTGCGACGTGGACGGCGTACCACTCGACATTGCGCTCCTTCGCCATGCGGTAGGCCTTGCGCACGAGCTGGGAGGCATTGGGCGTCCCCCCGATGCACACCATCAGCTTCCCCGCCGCCGGCCACGGGCCGCTGATCGCCTTGGCCCTGCGGTAGTTGAGCAGCTCCTCGTCCATCTTGCGGGCGACCGTGTTCAGCATGATCTCCCGCAGGGCGACGAGGTGGCCACGCTGGAAGAAGCTCTCCATCGCCCGTCGCGCCTGCTCCGGGATGTACACCTTCCCCTCGCGCAGACGTTCGAACAGCTTCTCCAAAGGGATGTCGATGACCTGCACCTCTTCCGCGCGGTCGAGAACCCAGTCCGGTACGGTCTCCTGCACTCGGATCCCCGTGATCTTGGCGACGACGTCGTTCTGGCTCTCCAAGTGCTGGACGTTCACCGTCGTGTGCACGTCGATCCCTGCGGCCAGGAGTTCCTCGACGTCCAGGTAGCGCTTCGGATGCCGACACCAAGGAGCGTTCGTGTGAGCGAGCTCGTCGACCACAGCGACCGCCGGCTTGCGAGCGAGCAGCGCGTCCAGGTCCATCTCCCCGAGGATGATCCCTCTGTACTCCCCGCGCTTGCGGGGAATCACCTCGAGACCTTCAAGGAGCTCTTCTGTCTCCGAACGACCGTGGGTCTCCACGAGCCCCACGACCACGTCAACCCCCCGTCGCTTGAGGACGTGCGCTTCCAGGAGCATGGAGTAGGTCTTGCCGACGCCTGGGGAGTAGCCGAGGAAGAGCTTCAGCGTCCCCCCCTGTCGCCTCTCCTCCTTCTGTATCTCCTTCAGAAGGGCGTCGGGGTCGGGGCGGTCGTCCGGCTGAGTCCGATTCATGGCTCTCCCTTGCCCGCCCCGGGGGAGGATGCCTCCGGCCCGGACCCTGAACCGACACGGCGGCCCACAAGCTTGTCGAGAGCGAGATTCAGACGGAGGACGTTCACCCGTTCTTCCCCGAACGCGCCCAGGAACGGGCCGTGGGTGTAGCGTTGGATGAGGCTGCGGACGGCTTGCGCGTCGATTCCCCTCGTCGCGGCGATCGACTCGGCCTGAAGGAGTGCCGACTGGACACTGATCTCTGGATCGAGCCCGCTCGCCGACGCCAACACGAAGTCCGCGGGCACGGGAGATTCTTCTGGCAGCCCGTACTCCGAGTGAACCAGGGCGATTCTCTTCTCCACCTCGTCGAGTAGGGTACTGCTCGCGGGCGCCAGGTTCGACCCGCCCGAGTTCATCGGATCGTAGTCCGAGGAGGACGGGCGTCCGTGGAAGTAGCCTTTGGAAGAGAAGAACTGGCCAATGAGCTCCGAGCCGACGATCCGATCCCCGACCGCGACAAGGCTCCCGTTCGCCCGCCACGAGAAGGCCAGTTGGCCGATTCCCATCACGACGAGCGGGTAGACGATTCCGAGCAAGACCGAGAACACAAGCAGCACCAGTAGCCCTGTCCGGACTTCCTTCATGCTCCCTCCTAGACGAGCCTCAGCGCCACCAGGACCACGTCCAAGAGCTTGATCCCAAGGAACGGCAGCACGAGTCCGCCAAGTCCGTACACCAAGAGATTCCATCGGAGCACCGACGACGCTGACCTCGCCCGGAACCGCACTCCGCGGAGCGCAAGAGGGATGAGGAGCGGGATGATGCTCGCGTTGAAGACGACCGCCGCCAGCACCGCGCTCGATGGAGTCGCCAGGCGCATGATGTTGAGCGTTCGGAGCTCCGGATAGGCACTCGCGAAGATGGCGGGGATGATGGCGAAGTACTTCGCGACGTCGTTCGCGATGCTGAACGTGGTCAGGGCGCCTCGGGTGATCAGGATCTCCTTCCCAACCTCCACGATGTCCAGGAGTTTCGTGGGATTGGAATCGAGGTCGATCATGTTCGCCGCCTCTCGCGCCGCCTGGGTTCCCGCGTTCATGGCCACTGCCACGTCCGCTTGTGCCAGGGCGGGAGCGTCGTTCGTCCCGTCCCCGATCATCGCCACCAAGTGCCCGTCGGCCTGGTACTTCCGGATGAGGTCGAGCTTCACCTCAGGCCGAGCCTGGGCGGCGAAGTCGTCGAGGCCTGCCTCGGCCGCGATCGACGCCGCTGTCAGCAGATTATCCCCCGTGATCATGACCGACTTGATCCCCACTTGGCGCAGCTGCGCCAGCCGGCTCTTGATCCCTTGCTTGAGGACGTCCTTCAGCCGGATGACTCCGATGATACGTCCCCCCTCAGCCACGGTCATCGGCGTGTCGCCGCACCGAGCGATCGCGTCGACCCACGCCCTGAGAGGCTCTGGAAAGGCACCCCCGGCGGCTCGCACGAAGGCCTCCACAGCATCGACCGAACCCTTGCGCACTCTCCGATTCCCGATGTCCACGCCGCTCATCCGCGCCGCGGCAGAGAACGGCACAAACACCGCGTCCTCGGGCGCGCGGATGTCTCGCCCCTTGATTCCCAACTCGTTCTTGCACAGGACGACGATGCTGCGCCCCTCGGGGGTCTCGTCGGAGAGCGACGAGAAGAGGGCAGCATCCAGCAGCTCCTCTCGCGACACGCCGTCGGCCGGAATCAGCTCCGTGGCCATGCGGTTCCCCAGCGTGATCGTCCCCGTCTTGTCGAGCACGACGATGTCTACGTCGCCAGAGGCCTCGACAGCACGTCCGCTGAGGGCAACGACGTTGCGCTGAATCAGCCGATCCATCCCCGCGATGCCGATCGCGGGGAGGAGTCCGCCGATCGTGGTCGGCATCAGACAGACGAGGAGCGAGACGAGGACCGGCACGGTGGTCGTGACCCCCATGTGCCTGGCCATCGCCGGGACGGTCATCACGACGACCACGAACAGAACGGTCAGCCCGACAAGCAGAATCTGAAGGGCAACCTCATTCGGTGTCATGTGGCGCCGGGCCCCCTCCACCATGGAGATCATGTGATCGAGGAACGTCTCGCCAGGGTCTGTCGTGATGCGCACTCGGATCGTCCCCGAGAGGACGCGCGACCCGCCGGTGACCCCACTTCGGTCCCCTCCTGCTTCGCGGACCACCGGCGCAGACTCGCCGGTGATGGCAGACTCGTCGACCAGCGCTGTCCCTTCCACGATCTCGCCGTCGCCGGGGATGGCCTCCCCGCCCGCAACGATGATCAGGTCTCCCTTCGTCAGAGCCGCCGCTGAGACCTGCTCTCTCCGGCCGTCGTCCGACAGCCGACACGCCACGAGGTCTTTTCGCGATCGCCGCAGCGCCTCGGCACGCGCCGACCCCTGCGCCTCGGCCAGCGCCTCAGCGAAGTTGGCGAAGAGGACCGTGAACCAAAGCCATATGCTGATTTGGAGCCCGAACGAGACGGTTCTCCCACTCGCGGCAGCGACCACCGTCAGGACCGTGGTGAGCACGGCGCCGGCCTCGACGATCAGCATCACAGGGTTCCGCCAGAGCGACACCGGGTTGAGCTTCGCGAACGATCCCCGCGCGGCTCGGAGAAGAAGAGCCGGGTCGAAGATGGTCTGGCCCCTCTCGTGCACTCGGTCCTTTCCTCTCATCACAGGGTCCCCCCGCCCACGAGGCGCAGGTGCTCCAGGATCGGCCCGAGCGAGAACGCCGGGAAGTACGTCAGGGCACCCACAAGGAGGATCGCGCCCACCAACACGACCACGAACAGAAGGCCCGTGGTGGGGAAGGTGGCCACGCCGACCGGGGCCGTCTTCTTCCGCGCGACCGAGGCACCGATCGCGAGCCCGGGAAGGAGCGTGGCAAAGCGTCCCACCAGCATGGCGAGGCCGAGCGTCAGGTTGTAGAACGGCGTGTTCGCGGAAAGCCCGGCGAACGCTGAACCGTTGTTCCCCACGGCAGACGTGTACGCGTAGAGAACCTCGGAAAGGCCGTGCGCGGAGGGGTTGCCGAGCCCAGCAAGACCAGAGGGGACCGCCAGGGCCACGGCCAGGAAGCAAAGCAGGATGACGGGTGAAAGAAGGACTCCGACCACCGCCATGATCATCTCGTACGGGCCAAGCTTCTTCCCGAGAAACTCCGGAGTCCGGCCGATCATGAGCCCGGCGACAAACATAGCCAGGACGACGTAGAAGAGCATCCCAACGAGGCCGACTCCGACGCCCCCGAAGATCACCTCACCGATCCCCATGTTGAACAGGTACACGAGCCCGGTGAGCGGCATCGCGCTGTCGTGCATGGAGTTCACAGCACCGGTGGACGTGGCCGTCGTCGCCTGGCCGAACAGGACGGAGGGCGCCAGGCCGAATCGCATCTCCTTCCCTTCCAGGTTCGCTCCTCCGGCGATCCCCGCCTTCGCCAAGAGCGGATTCCCGGCAAGCTCGGCCCAGAGCGCCACGGCCAGACCCAGCGCAAACAGCACGACCATGGCAGCGAAGAGCGCCCGGCCCTGCTTTCGGTTCTTGATCATCCTCCCGAAGGTGAAGACGAGAGCGACTGGGATGAGGAGCATGGCGACGTTCTCCAGGAGGTTGGTGAGGCCGTTGGGGTTCTCGAGCGGATGGGCGGAGTTTGCGTTGAAGAAACCGCCGCCGTTTGTCCCGAGCTCCTTGATCGCTTCCTGGGACGCCACGGGCCCGACGGGGATCGTCTGTCGGACCCCCTCCAACGTCTCCACAGTCGCGTGCGGCCGAAGGGTCTCGACCACCCCTTGCGACATGAGCACGACCGCGAGGACGAGCGAAAGGGGCAGAAGGACATAGACGACGGAACGCACAAGGTCCACCCAGAAGCTGCCGACCGTGTTCGCCTCCCTGCGGATGAACCCCCGAATCATCGCCAGAGCGACGGCGATGCCGATCCCCGCCGAGAGGAAGTTCTGAACGGCGAGTCCCAGCATCTGCGTGAGGTGGCTCATCGTCGTCTCACCGGCATAGGACTGCCAGTTGGTGTTGGTGGAGAAGGAGATCGCCGTGCTGAGCGCCGTGTCCCAGCGCACCCCGCGGAGCCCCTGGGGATTGAGCGGTAGAACGCCCTGAAGGAGCTGGAGCAGGAACAAGACCAGAACGCCGATCAGCGTGAACGAGACGGCGCAAATGGCGTAGGTTCGTCCCGACATCTCCCGACTCTCGTCGATCCGACAGAGTCGATAGACAAGGCTCTCCACAGGGCGAAGGGCTGGGGTGAGGAAGCTGCGCTCGCCCTGGAACACGCGCGCCATGTAGCGACCGAGGAATACCGCCGCAGGGAGCAGAATGGCGGCAAGTTCAAGAAGAGACAGGATGGCCTTGACCATGGGAAATGACTTCACCTTCTCCGGTGGGGCGGGAAGACAGGCCGCTCGACTCCCCCGATTCGCGCCTCGCGATCACCGGCCGCTGCGGAGAAGCCTTGCCCCAACGTCAACGCACGCGGCCTGTGCGCAACCGCTAGATGAGAGGCGAAGCCGACCAAAGCCACCACATCCCTGCCCACCACAAAGGGGTTAGTCTAGTCCGACGCGATCAGGTTGTCAATGGGAAGAGAACCTTCTTTCGCCGCCCGGCAGCCTGCCCGACCAACGCTAGTCCAGATGGCCTTGGCCAGGGAGGGACGGGCAGGCGGGCTGTGGCGATGGACTCTGTCCGGTCTCCGGGGCACAGACCACGTGGGCATCCCCTCCGGACACTGTGCTATCATTCGCTGGGAGGCGATCTCGATGAGGGAGTTCCAGCTGACTGTGCAAAACCGACCGGGCAGCTTCGCCAAGGTGGCAGCCGCCCTGGCGGAAGTCGGGGTCGGTATCGAGGTCGCCGCCGGGATGGGCCGGCGGGGGGAGGGGCTCATCCGGATCGTCGCCGACGACCCCGGCAAGGCCCGCAAGGTCCTGCGCTCTCTGGGAGTCTCATTCGAAGAGAAAGAGGTCTTGGTCGTCAACGTGGGCAGTCATCCGCGCGAGCTCGCAGGCGTGCTCGATCGCCTGGCCAACGCCGGCGTGAACGTGGAGTCCGTGTACGCGGCCGTCGGGAAGAACAAGCTCGTCCTAGCCGTAGACCACCTGGAGCGGGCGAAAGAGATCCTGCAGACGAAGGAACCCTAGAGACCGCGCTTTGCCGCGCGGCTCGCGGGGCTACGGACGCGACAGGAGCTTGTTCAGTTCCGCCTGTTGGTCTGCCCGCACGATCGCCAACACTTCGTCGATGGGCTGGAGAACCGTGTCGTCGCGAGGGATGATGAGATCCCCCTTGCGGATGATGGCGGCCAGCACGCAGTCGCACGGCAGGTCCAGGTCTCGCACCGCTTTGCCCACCGCGGGCGACTTGGGATCCACCTTCTCCTCCACGAGGGAGTACTGGCCCCGCCGCAGCTTGAGCAGGGTCATCATGTCGCCGATGGACATCTCCTCGACGATCAGCTTGGCCATCAGGTCAGCCTGGTTGAGCGCCACATCGACGCCCATGTCCCGGGTGAAGAGCCAGGCGTTCTTGGGATCGTTGACGCGGGCAATCACGCGACGGACGGCGAACTCGAACCGCGCCATCGTCGACACCACTAGGTTGTCTTCGTCGTCGGCCGTGACCGCGGCGAGCACGTCCGCCTGCTTGATGCCCGCGCCGACGAGCACCTTGGGATCGGCGCCGTCGCCCGAGACGACCACCTCCGGCGGAAACTGGGTTCGGAGCAGTTCGACGATCTCCGGCCGCCGATCGATCACCGCCACTCGGTGTCCGCCGGCCAGGAGAAGCTCGGCCAGGTGAGAACCTGTCTTGCCTCCTCCCACAATCAGGACGAACATGACTCCGCCTCCCCTTGACTAGCCGAGCGCCAGCAGGCTCTCCAGCCGGCCGCGAGATGTGGGCAGCACCGCGATGACCAAGCGGTCCCCGTTCTGGAACGCCGTTCCCAGCGCCGGAATGAACGTCGAGCCCTTGCGCGAGACGCTCGTCACGCTGATCTCGGCCGGCACGTTCACGTTGTTCACCGTGCGGTTCACCCAGTGCGGCGGGACTTCCAGCTCGATCAGTTCGACCTCGCCATTGCCCAGGCTCGCGATCACGTTGAGCTCGCGGTGGCCCAGCAGCTGAATGATGCGGCTCGCACCCCAGGCCGTCGAGGAGACCGTTTGGAGTCCTAGTCGCTGGTAGATCTCCGCACGCCGGGGATCGTACAGCCGCGCGACGACCTTGGGGACGTTGAAGACGTTCCGCGCTACGCGGGCGATAACGACGTTAAGGTTGTCCCCGGCCGTGACCGCCGCCAGCGCATCGGCATGCTCCGCACCCGCGCGGGCTAGCACGTCGCGGTCCAGGCCCGACCCCGCGACGGTCTTGCCCTTGAACCCGGCACCCAGCCGTTCAAAGGCCCGTGGGTCGGCGTCCACGATCGTCACTTCCTGGCCGTCCTCAACAAGCTGATGGGCCAATTCCGAACCCATTCGCCCACAGCCGACGATGATGACTCTCATTCCGTCCTCCTCGCCGGGAGACACTCCTTTGCCCGCGGTCTGCGGGGCTCCGCGCCCTACGATTCCGAATGGCTCTCGCCAAACCGGCTAAGACCCGGTCCGATCCCTCACCGCCGCAGGGCCATCCGGACAGTCGGACCTCCCTCGCGGCCTCTCCCCATCTCTCCTCTCAAGGCTACCCCGCGCTCCCCTTTGACGCCGGTCGCACGTCCCGCGGGCGCCGGAACGCGAGCCCCTGATCCTGTGGCGCCATTGTACCGGCCGCGGACGCGCCAATCCTCCCGCCCCGGGGCGCACGCCCGGCCGGCCCGGCGGTGCGTCCCGACGTCCCCGCGAGCGTCGCGGTCCAGATGGCCGCGGCGCGACGAGCCTTCTTAAGCGGGACGTGCGGCGAGCCTCGCCGCGCGGCGCGCCTCGAAGCGCCGCACGATCGCCTTGCGCCCCTCCTTGGCGAGGAACATCACGGGGGGATACAGGAAGAGGACCGGCCAGTAGCGCAGAGGCAACGGTCCTTCCTCGAAGAGCGCCTGGAACCCCGGGACGTAGATCATGACGGCGATCAGTGCGAGTTCGAAGGCGAAGCCGAAGAGGAGGAAGCGGTTGCTGAAGAAGCCCGCCTTGAACACCGACGTCCGTTCCGTGCGGCAGGCGTAGGCGTTTCCGATCTGGGTGGTGATGACGCCCGCGTGGAACATCGTCGTCGCCATCACGTAGACCAGCCCCTCGTGCGTGAGCAGCCTCTGGGCGTAGGGCAAGAGATCGGGACGCGGCAGGTGGAACAGGTCGCGGTAGCCCATCGTCCACCATAGGAAGAAGAAGCCAGCGAAGCAGAGCGCCGTCTGTAGGCTCCCGAGCCACAGGAGGGCTCGCAGGATGAGCCGGCGATCGACGATGCGATCCTTCGGCCCTCGCGGCGGCCGATCCATCAGGCCAGGCTCCGGCTTCTCCGTCCCGAGGGCGAGAGCCGGAACGAGGTCCGTGCCGAGGTCGACGGCGAGGACCTGCATGACAACCAACGCGAGCGGAATGTTGAACACGATCTGTAGGATGAACGGCCAGGCCTCGGGCGTGTTGCTGGTGAAGATGTAGGTCGTGAACTTCCGGATGTTCGAGTACACGGCGCGCCCTTCCTCGATGGCATTGACGATCGAGGCGAAGTGGTCATCGAGGAGGATCATCGACGCGGCCTCTTTGGCCACGTCCGTGCCCGCGATGCCCATCGCCACTCCGATGTGGGCCTTCTTGAGCGCGGGCGCGTCGTTCACGCCGTCCCCGGTCACGGCCACGATCTCCCCTCGCGCCTTTAGGGCCGATACGATGCGGAGCTTGTGCTCGGGAGCGGCCCGTGCAAAGATGACTTGACCCTCGAGCGCCTGCGCGAGCTCGGCGTCCGTCATCGCGTCAAGCTCCGCGCCGCTCACGAGGCGCGCCCCCTCTCCCACGATCCCCACGCGGCGCGCAATCGACTCCGCCGTGAGCCCGTAGTCCCCCGTGATCATGATGATGCGGATCCCGGCGCGGCGGCACTTCTCCACGGCCGCGGCCACCTCGGGACGCGGCGGGTCCTGCATGGCCAGGAGGCCAAGGAAGGTCAGGTCGCGCTCCACCCAGTCCACGGTGTACCCGTTCGGACGTTCCGGAAGGACGCGGCGCGCGACGGCCAGGACGCGCAGGGCTCCTCGGGCGTACGCGTCGTTTGACGCGAGGACCTGCTCGCGCCAGACGGCCGTCAACGGCTCGACTTGGCCGTCTACGAGAATCGACGTGCACAGCCCGAGCACCTCCCTGGGAGCGCCCTTGACGAAGGCGATTTCCTCTCCGTCCCGAGGGTGGATGGTGCTCATCCGCTTGCGCACGGAGTCAAACGGGAGCTCTCGCAGCCGGGGGTGCTGCCGAACGGCTTCCGGAAGCGACACCCCGCCCTTCGCGGCCGCGACGAGCAAGGCGGCCTCGGTCGGATCGCCGAGGATGGTCCATCCTGCTTCGTCGTGGGGCGGGACGAGCTTGGCGTTGTTGCACAGCGTGGCGGCTAGGACCAGCTCGTGGAGATCGGTTGGCGCAACCGTCTCGCCCGAGGCCGCGGGCTGGAACTCGCCGGTCGGCTCGTAGCCTACCCCGCTCACCGTGAGCTTCCGTCCGGCGACCCACGCCTCTCGGACGGTCATCTCATTCTGCGTCAGCGTCCCTGTCTTGTCCGTGCAGATGACCGTGCAGGAGCCCAGCGTCTCAACGGACGAGAGCTTCTTGACCAGGGCGTTCCGCTTCGCCATGCGCTGCACGCCCATGGCGAGCGACAGGGTGACCGTGGGCAGGAGACCCTCGGGCACGAACGCCACGACCATCCCAACGGAGAAGATGAACCCTTCGCTCAGAGGCCGCCCGATCACGAGGACGGAGAGGAGGAAGAGGAGCACGCCGATGCCCATGGCCATGGCGGTGACGATCTTGGTCACGCGGTTGACCTCTCGCTGCAGGGGCGAAAGATCCTCGCCCACGGTCTGGGTGAGCCGCGCGATCTTGCCGAACTCCGAGTTCATGCCCGTGGCGAAGACGACGGCCTTCCCCGTGCCTGCGCTGACGGAAGTCCCTGCAAAGACGAGGTTGGGGCGTTCCATCACGGAGAGTCCGTCCCTCAGGGACGCCTCGGCCGTGCGACGCGCCGGGTTCGACTCCCCGTTGAGGGTGGACAGATCCACCCTCATTTCGTTCTCCTCCACGAGTCGCGCGTCGGCGCTGATGTGTTCACCCTCGGAAAGTAAGATCACGTCGCCCGGGACAAGCTCCTCGGCCACGATCTTCGTCTCCTTCCCATCCCGCACGACGCGCGCGAAGTGGGGAAGGAGCTTCTTGAGGGCCTCGGCCGCTTTCTCCGCCCGAAACTCCTGCCAAAACGAGAAGATGGCGTTGATGACGATGACGGACCAGACGGCCCAGCCGAGTTGGGGCATCTTCCCGATGAACGCCATGGCGCCGCCGACCCAAAGGAGGAGCGCCATGAGGTGGGTGAAGTTCGCGAAGAACTTGCGCCAGAGCGGAATCCCCTTGATCGTTTGGATCGAGTTGCGGCCGAACTTCTCAAGCCTCGCCCCGGCCTCGGCGCTCGTCAGCCCTTCTGGCGACGTGCTAGCGGCCGCATAGACGTCGCTGATGCTGAGTGTGTAGGGAGGTTGTTCTGGATCTTCCGGCATGCGGACTACGCGGGCCTGGTGACCGGCCCACTCTTACTCCTTGGCGTTTGCCAGAAAGCAACAAGCCCACCCGGGGGCAGGCTTCCTGACTCGTCTGGTTTTCTGCGAATGAATTCTAGTCCTTTCCCGTCGACCTGTCAACTTACCTCAGCCGTCCCGCACGCCGGCCGCCGGGGCAGTCGGCGCCGATCGCCCACCCCGGCAACTACAGCAAAACCAGGCATACGTAACTTGCCTTCGCGGGGCTTGTGGAATAAGGTAAGGGACATGGGAGACGAGGGTGGAGCCTAGAAACGTCCAACGCGACGACGTTCGCGGAGACCGGAACGCACTCGAACAGGAGCTCAGACAGCTGCAAGACGTCACTCAGGGGATCGAGGATGTCCTTTACTCGGTCGGCGGACGGCGCGAGATCACCTTCATCGGCGGCGCTTGCGAGAGCATGCTGGGGAGAAGCTCCGAGTCGCTCATTGGGCGGCCGGCAGAGGAGGTGGCCCTTCTAGCCGGCGCCTCACGCGATTCCCTCCACGAGCTCAGGCGCGTCCACGAGAAGGCAGTGAAGAGCTGCGAGGCGGTCCTTCACTGCGAGTTCCCGGTGACAAGGTCAGGATCAAGCGGCCACATGGAGTTACGCGAGCAGATCCGCTACGACGGGACCGGAAAGGTTGCGAGCATCACCGGCGTCGTGCGCGACATCACCGATCGCAAACGAGCCGAGGAGGCTCTGAGAGAGAGCGAGGAGACCCACCGCAACCTCGTCGAGCGAGCCAACGACGGGGTGGTCATGATTCAACACGGGACCGTGGTCTACGTCAACCCGGCTCTCGCCCGAGTCCTGAGAAGGACTCCGACCGAGCTTCTGGGGACCGAGTTCACCCAGCACGTGCACCCCAACGACGTGGCGCGCCTCTCCGAGCGCTACCGCCGCCGGCTGGTCGGCGCGGATGTTCCGGCAGTCTACGAGGCGAGCCTGCTGGCGCGCGATGGGAATAGGGTCGACGTCGAGCTCAACGCCAGTCTCGTCACCCATCGCGGGGAGCCGGCCGACCTGGTCATCGTCCGTGACATCACCGAACGCAGGCACGCCCAAGCGCAACGCGACTCGCTCGTCGCCGCGGAACGGGAGCAGCGCCTGGTCGCAGAGACGCTCGCCAGCGTCTCCCTGGCACTCACCTCGCACACGACGCTCTCTGAAGTTCTGGCCGAGATCCTCAACCAGGCGCGCCGGATCGTGCCCTTCCGCGCGGCGAACATCGCGCTTCTGCAAGGAGGCACGCTGCGCATCGCCCGCGCCCGAGGCTACGAGCCGTTCTCCATCGAGAACGCCGTTCTGAACCTCATTCAGCCACTGGACGGATTCGTCCTCGACGCCCAAGCCATCCACTCGCAGCACGCGATTGTCATCCGCGATGTTCGGGAGGACCCTCGATGGGTCGTGGTCCCGGAGACCTCGTGGATACGAACCTACATCGCCATTCCCATCCGTCTGCGGGACCGGGCCCTGGGCCTTCTCCGGCTGGACGGAGACGAGCCAGGCGCCTTCACGGAGGATGATGCCCGCCGCCTCATGCCCTTGGCCAGTGCGGCCGCCGTGGCGCTTGAGAACGCGCGGCTGCATGAGGCCGCGCAGAAGGAACTGGCCGAGCGGAAGCAGGTCGAGGAGAACCTCAGGGAGTCCAAGAGGAAGATCGAGAGACTGCACGAGGCGGCGCGGGCGCTCTCTGCCTGCTCGACGGAGGACGAGGTCTGTCGGTCGTCGGTCAGGGCGGCTGAGGACATCCTGGATTTCTCGCTGTGCACGCTCGATCTCGTCGAGGGAGACAAGCTGGTGGTCAAAGCGACCTCCAGGGAGCTGCCTTCGGGAGCAAGTGAGGAGAGCCCGCTCGACGAGGGACTCGCAGGGAAGACATACCTCACCGGAATGACGCAGGTGTTCGGAACTCTTGACGAGGCGCCGGAGGCCAAGCCGACGCGCCGGGAGTTCCAGTCGGGGATCAGCGCTCCCATCGGGTCCCTGGGCGTCTTTCAGGTGGCCTCGACGAAGCCGAACGCCTTCCGCGACGAGGACGCGCGGCTCCTCGAACTCCTGCTCGGTCACACGGCCGAGGCGCTCAAGCGCATTCGGCTTCAAGCGGAGCTGAAGGAGCAGGCGATCCGCGACCCCCTGACGCTCGTCTACAACCGCCGCTACTTCAGCGAGGTCATTGAACAGGAGGTCTCTCGCTCGAAGCGCTACAATCACCCGCTCGCGCTCGTGATGATCGACGTCGATCGGCTGAAGGACATCAACGACCGGTTTGGCCATCAGGCGGGAGACCGCGTGCTTCAGGAGGTGGCGAGGCTTCTCGAGAGCCAGGTAAGGGCGACGGACATCGTGGTCCGCTACGGAGGGGACGAATTCCTCGTCATCCTTCACGAGACGGACGGGGAAGCGGAGACCGTGACGGAGCGGATCCGCACGGCCGTCCAGAGACTCCACGAAGACCGGCCGATCCTGGAGCGGGACTTCCCCGTCACCCTGGCCGTCGGGACGGGCCACTGGGATCCGAACACTCCTCGATCTGTCGAGGCCGTCCTCGCCGACGTCGACCTGCGGATGTACGAAGACAAGAAGGGACACAGGGCAGTCAGCTAGTCACTTCGGTCGGCTGGTCCCGAGTCCCCTTCCTCAGTACCATGGCCGCATGCGGATTGGGATCGTCCAGACGAGTCCCGCCTTCGGGGACACCGAAGGGAACCTTGAGCGCGTGAGGGCGTTGATCCGGCTGACGAAGGCCGACCTGTGGGTCCTCCCGGAGCTCTTCGCGACCGGGTACCAGTTCGCCTCGCGCGAGGAGGTTGTCTCCTTCGCCCAGCCGGTGCCGGGCGGGAGGACCACGCAGGCTCTCGTCGACCTCGCCCAGGAACTTGACTCGACCCTGGTAGCAGGGCTCGCCGAACGCGCCGGAGAGAGGCTGTACAACTCGGCCGTTCTGGTCGGACCCTCCGGCTTTGTCACCTGTTACCGAAAGGCTCACCTCTTCTTTGAGGAGAAGCGCTGGTTCTCGGCAGGGGACACCCCCTTCCCCGTCGTGCGAGTCGGGCCTGCGAACGTCGGGATCCTCGTTTGTTTCGACCACCTCTTCCCTGAGGCGGCGCGAACCCTCGCCCTCCGCGGTGCGGACGTGATCGCCCACCCAGCGAACCTCGTGATCCCCGAAATCGGGCAGCTCACGATGCGCGTGCGCGCGATCGAAAACGGGGTCTTTACCGCGACGGCGAACCGCGTGGGAATCGAGGCGCGCACCGGAGAGACCCTTCGCTTCACGGGAAGAAGCCAGATCGTCTCGCCGCGGGGCGAGGTCCTCGCCCGCTCCCCGATCGAAGGAGAGGACGTGCGCGCGGCCGAGATCGACCTGGAGGCGGCGCGAGACAAGTCCCTCAATCCGTACAACGACCGACTCGCCGACCGACGCCCAGAGCTGTACGCGCTCTAGATCCTCCCCTTTGGATCGGAGCTTGCCCCGCGGGCCCACCGGGACTACCATCCCTATCCACTCTTCGGGGCAAAGGGGGAGCGAAAGGGATGATCCAACCCGGACTCAAGAACGAGAGGATCTGGCTTGTCGAGAAGGAGCACCTGGCCAGCGCGTTTGGCAGTGGCCTCGTCGACGTGCTCGCAACCCCGGTCCTCGTCGGGCTGTGCGAGGAGTGCTGCCGGACCGCGGTCGACCCTCTCCTCGAGGAGGGCGAGAGGACGGTCGGCTCCTCCATCAGTCTGCGTCACCTCGCGGCGACCCCGCCGGGGATGCGCGTGACCCTGCGCAGCGAGCTCGTAGAGGTGGACAAGCGTCGCCTGCGCTTCCACGTCGAGGCCTTCGACGAAGTAGAGCGGATCGCCGAGGCGGAGCACGAGCGGTTCATCATCGACCTCGACCGCTTCGAGCGCCGGGTCGCCGAGAAGGCACACAAGATGACGACCCAACTCGGGCTCGGCCTCTAGAGAACATCGATCGCGCCGGCCTTCTCTACCCTGGCCAGCCGGAGGAGGGACCCATGGAATCCCCATGGCCTCTTCACACACCCCTCACAGTGCGGCCGTAGACTCCCAGCGGTGGAAAAGATGGAGTAGAGAGAAGACTACTCGCTGTACCTCCTTACGGCACAACCCACCACGAGCAAGAGAGGCCCTCCGGGGCCTCTCTTCTTTGTTCCTTTACCCGCCCCCGATCGGCGGAAGGAGCGTGAGGCCGTCGCCGTCGCGGAGGATCGTGCCAAAGCCCTTCTTGAAGGCGACGTTCTGGCCGTTCACGAGAGCGTTGATGTGGCGATGCACCTCGCCGCGTGGCCCGAACAGGCGCGGCTCAATCGCCGGATAGCGTCGCACCAGCCCACGAAGAGCGGCCCTGACGTCTGCTCCGTCGGGAAGTTCGAGGACCACGCCTTGGGGATCCACGTCCCGCTTGAACGAGAAGGAGATCTCCACGCGCACCCTCATCGTCCGCTCGCCAGGCGCTGCGAGATCGCGTTGTGGCGTGGAATCAGCTCGCCCAGTGACTCGTCCACGAGGCGGCCGTCGACCACGCGAAGCTCGCCGTTCACCATGGAGAGGTCGACCCCCTGCGCCGCGCAGTGCACGATCGCCGCCAGCGGGTCGCAGTGTGCGCCGGCGAACTCAAGCCCGGAAAGGTCGAAGGCGATGAGATCGGCCGCCTTTCCCGGCTCGATCGAGCCGATCTCTCGCTCGCGCCCGAGCACGCGCGCCCCGCCCATCGTGGCGAGGTAGAGGGCGTCGCGGGCCGAGAACGCGCTCGCTCCGTAGCGAACCCGCTGCAGGAGCATGGCCTGCCGCACCTCGCGGATCATGTTCGAGCCGTCGTTGCTCGCCGAGCCGTCGACGGCGAGGCTCACTTTCACACCCGTCCCCTTGAGTTCGGCGACCGGGGCGATCCCAGAGCCGAGCGTCATGTTCGAGCTGGGGCAGTGGGACATGCCGACCCTGGCGCGCGAGAGCTTGGCGACGTCCGAGGCGTTCAGGTGGACGAGGTGGGCGAACCAGACGTCCTCCCGGAGCCAACCCAGCTCCTCGGCCAGGTCGACCGGTCGGGCCCCAAACCTCTCCAAGCAGTACGCCTCCTCGTCCGCCGTCTCGGCGAGGTGGGTGTGGAGGAGAACCCGATGGGCGTCGGCCAGACGGACCGTCTCGCGCATCAGTCTGGGGGTCACCGAGAACGGCGAGCAGGGAGCGAGCGCGACGCGGAGCATGGAGAAGGGCCTCGGGTCGTGGAAGCGGGCGATCACTCGCTCGCAGTCTTCGAGGATCTCCTCCTCGGTCTGGACGACGCTGTCCGGCGGCAGGCCGCCGTCCTTCTTGGAGAGCGACATCGAGCCGCGGCAGGGATGGAAGCGAATCCCACTTCGCACTCCCCCCTCGACCTCGGCGTCGAAGATCTGGGCATGGCCTTTCGGGAAGAGGTAGAAGTGGTCCGAGGTCGTGGTCGCTCCAGAGAGGAGGAGCTCGCACGAGCCGATGGTCGCGCTCGTCCGGACGGCCTCTTCGTCGAGCCCTTTCCACCGCTCGTAGAGGAAGCCCAGCCACTCGAAGAGCTCACGATCACAGGCGCCCGGGACGTTGCGGAACAGGGTCTGGTAGAGGTGGTGGTGCGTGTTCACGAAGCCCGGGAGGAGGACTTTCCCTTCCCCGTCGATCACCCGCTCGGCGCGTGCCGCCTCCGCGTCGGCACCGACCGCCGCGATGCGGTTTCCTTCGACGAGGACGCTCCCGCGGGGGATCTCGCGGCGCTCCGCGTCCATCGTGGCAACGAGATCGAAGCCCTTGAGGAGCGTCGCCATGGGGCTAAACGCTCCAGTCGACCTTGTCCGCCGTCTCCAGGAACGCCGTCAAGAGAGCGATCGCCGCCTCCAAGTCCCCGCGGTGCGCCGTCTCCACGGCGGAGTGGACGTAGCGGGTGGGAAGGGAGAGGGTGATCGCCGCCGCTCCTTCGCAGGCCATCTGCAACGCCCCGGCGTCCGTCCCGCCGCGGGGCAGAATCTCCATCTGGTAGGGGATCTTCTTCTTCTCCGCCAGGCGGCGCATCGCCCGCACGAGCCCGGGGTGAGAGATGGAGGCCGAGTCGGTCAGCTTGATGGCAACGCCCTTACCCAGCCGCGTCACCTGCTCCGCACCGGGCACGCCGGGCACGTCCACGGCGAGGGTCGTGTCCAGGGCGATTCCGATCTCGGGCTTCACCGCGAACCCCGCCACGCGCGCCCCGCGCAGCCCGACCTCCTCCTGGGTTGTCCCGATGAACGTCAGGTCGCAGGCGACCCGCTTCGCCCGCTTGATCGCCTCGATTCCGATGTAGATGCCGGCGCGGTCGTCGAGGGCCTTGCCGGACACGACGTCCTCGTAGGCGAGGAAGCTCTGGCAGAGCGTGACCGTGTCTCCCACCGCGACCTTCTCCCGGACACGCTCTTCCGGCATGCCGAGGTCGACGAACAGGTCCTTCAGCTCAATCGGCTTCTTCCTCTCCTCCTCCGTCAGAATGTGGATGGGTTTCGTCCCGGTGCAGCCGACGAGGTCTCCCCCTTCGGCGTGCACGGTCACCCGCCGGGCGACGAGCGTACGAGGGTCGAAGCCGCCGAGCGGGTGAATCCGTAGGAATCCGGTCTCCTTCTCGATGAAGCTGACGATGAAGCCGATCTCGTCCATGTGCGCCGCGACGGCGACCGCCGGTCCCTTCCCCGCTCGATTCGCGATCAGGTTCCCCAACGAGTCCGTGCGGACCTCGTCCACGTGCTTCGCCAAGGCGCCGTCGATGATCGCGCGGACGTCTCCCTCGTGCCCGGGTATCCCCGAAGCCTCGCTCAACCGCCTAAGAAGATCCATCGAGCCTCCTCGTCCCACCTTCCTGCAGTTGGCTTCATTGTACGGAGGACCCGTGGACGGTCAACGTCTTGCCGCCTCAGAAGACGAGCGGGTATAGTCGGCGCATGATTCCGCTTCGGGACTACCGGCCCAGCCAGACCTTCCCGGCGGTCACGGTCTCGCTGATCATCCTGAACCTCCTTGTCTTCTTCTACCAGGGCTACTTGGGCACGCGAGGGACCACGCTGAACGACGCCATCCCTTGGCAGGAGCACCGTCTCACCCCGCCGGCGTTCGACCCGGCCACCTACCGCACCTATCGCGCGACCGGAGGCTCTGCAGGCCTATACCCCCTCGCCCGCGCGGACTCCTTCATCGCCCAGTACGGGCTTGTTCCCTACGAGTTCCTGCACGGGGCCGACCTTCCGCCCACGATCCTCCTTCCCATCTGGATCACGCTCCTGACCTCGATGTTCCTCCACGGCAGCCTCCTCCACGTGCTGGGCAACATGCTGTACCTGTGGGTCTTCGGCGACAACGTGGAAGACGCGATGGGGCACGCCAGGTTCCTCGCCTTCTACCTCATCTGCGGTGTTGCGGCCGCGCTCGCCCAGACGACGGTCGACCCGGGAAGCGCGATTCCGCAGATCGGCGCCTCTGGGGCAATCGCCGGAGTCCTCGCGGCCTACTTCATGCTTTTCCCGTTCTCGCGGATCCTCACGCTAATTCCGCTCCTCTTCTTCGTCCGTCTCGTCGCGATTCCTGCCGTCGTCCTTCTGGGAATCTGGTTCCTTTTGCAGGTGGCGAGCGGCGTGGGAAGCGCCACCTCCGGAGGCGGGGTCGCCTGGTTCGCGCACATCGGCGGGTTCCTCGCCGGAGCGCTTCTCGTCTTCCTCTTCAAGCGCCGCGGCGTGCCGGTCGGCCTGTGGGAGAGCCTGAAGCGGGTGGGACGCTGACCGCGAGAGTGGAAGACGCGACAGAAGAACCGGCTCCGAGCCCTTCCTTTGGGCTTCACAGATCCGGAGAGACCTGCTATCATTACGCGTCCTAGTGAAAAGCGATCGAACAAGGGGTGATGAGGAATGAAGACGGGCGCTCTCGCAGCCCTGATCTTGGCCCTTCTCCTTCTGGGAGGCGCCGCGTGGGCCGGCAGTCTCGTGGATCACATCCCCATTCGGATTGGCAGCGACTACGAATTCACCCCCGAGAACGGAGTGCTTGCGGGATCGGGGACGGTCGATGACCCGTACGTCATTGCCGGATGGCGCATCGACGCCGGGTACGACGACTACGGCGTCCGTATTCATCGGACGACGCGCTTCTTCGTGGTCCGCGGCCTTGAGATCAGCGGGGCAAAGAAGGCCGGCATCTTCTTGAGCTACGTGCAGAACGGCCTCGTGGAGGAGTGCCGGCTCGTGGGCAATTGGGTCGGAATCGCGCTCAACTTCTCTTCGCACAACCGGATCAGCAACTGCGCCCTCCGCTCCAACACGGACGGGGTCCACCTCTACTTCTCCTGCGCGAACCAGATCCTGTCGAGCACGTTCGACCGGAACGACACCGCCCTCTACTTCGACGCCTCGAACGAGAACGACATCGTCGGCAACACCTTCTCCGGAAGCGCCATGGGAGTCTTCCTCGACCTCGGCTCGCAAGAGAACCTGCTCTACCGGAATGCGTTCCTGGACAACCTGCACAACGCGCACACCGTGAGCCCGAACCATTGGGACTACAAGGGAGCAGGGAACTACTGGTTCGACTACGTCGGAATCGACGCGAACGGGGACAAGATCGGAGACTCGCCTTACGTCCTCTCAAGCGACGGCGACCAAGACAGCTTCCCTCTCTTTTCGCTTCCCTGACCTGGCGACCGCGGAGCGGACGTCCCACGCCGGTACCACGCGGGCGGGCCTGCGCTTCTGGCATGGCCGTGTCCCCGAGCTCCGTCCCGCGGCGAGGGAGCGGATGGATCGCCGGCCGAGGGACGTGGGATGCGCCTCTCCTTCTCGTACGACCGGACCGCGAAGAGCCGTCCCGCCTAATGGGGGATTGCCCTAGGAAGACAAGGCGAACCACTCTCCCAGAGCTGGCGCAGCGGTCGAGCATCCGGGGCGGCTTCCCTTTGGGGAGGCGGCGGACGCTCGGTCAGTTGACTTCTCACCCCTCGGGCCTCCACAATAGGACCCACGCATCGGGAAAGGGGATCTCGTGACGAGCGGCAAGTTCTCGGAGTACCTGAGGAGCGAGGTTCCCTACTCGCTTACCCACGTCCTGATTCAAGACCTCCACGAGGGCCAGCACGTCTCCCAGTGCTTCCTCGTCAAGCAGAAGACCCGGCGAGCGACCCGAGCCGGAGATCCCTACCTCGAGATTCTCCTCGCCGACCGCTCAGGCACCATCGCGGCCCGCGCCTGGGCCGACGCCACCCAGCGATTCGCGACTCAGTTCGAGGAGGGCGACTTCGTGTTCGTTCAGGGACGGACCGAGACCTACCGCAATGCGCTCCAGATCATCGTAGAATCGATCCGGCGCCTCGAGTCCCACGAAGGAGAGACCGGAAAGATCCCCGGCTTCGACCCCGGGCTCCTCGTCCCTCGCAGCGAACAGAACATCGACGAGATGTGGGACGCCCTGTGGAAGCTCGTTGAGACTCTGGAGCCTCCCCCGCTGCGCTCCCTGACCGCGAGCCTTCTTGAGGCGAACGCCCAGCCGTTCAAGGAGTTTCCCGCGGCGATCCAGTATCACCATGCCTACCTGGGAGGCCTCCTTGAGCACACCCTGGAGGTCGCTCAGGGGGTCTCCCGGTTCGCCGAGGGAACCGCCGGACTCGACCGCGGCCTCGCCACGGCCGGAGCGATCCTCCACGACATCGGCAAGGTGCAGGAGTTCGAGAACCCGATCGCGCCGCGCTACGGCTTCAGCGGGCAGCTGATCGGACACCTCCTCCTCGGCCGCGACATGGTGCGAGACGCGGCTTCCAAGATCGCGTGGCCGGACGAGCGCCTCCCGCGCCTGCTCGAACACATCATCATCGCCCATCACGGGGAGCTCGAGTTCGGCGCCGCGATCGTGCCCAAGACCGCCGAAGCGATCGCGATCTTCTACTTCGACAACCTCTCCGCGAAGCTCAACATGGTGCGCATGCACATCGGCCGAGACGCCCAAGAGGGGGACTTCACCGACTGGCACGACCCGCTCAAGCGCCGCTTCTTCAAGGGGAAGCTCACCGACGGCTAGGCTGGCGCAACATGGCCCGCCCCTTGAGGGCCTGTTTGGGCGTTGCGCCCGTGGGGAAAGTCCCTATAATCCTTCGCGCACAGAAGCTCGGAACCGAAGGGAGATTCCATGCACCGAACCCACGACTGCGGACGCCTCGCGAGCCGCGACATTGGCCGCGAGGTGACCCTCTGCGGTTGGGTCAAGCGACGGCGCGATCTGGGGGCTCTGACGTTCGTCGACCTACGCGACAGCTCCGGGGTCGCGCAGCTCCTGTTCGCAGGCGACGTTCCCGCCCTTTCGATCGCGCACGGCCTGAACCGAGAGGACGTGATCGCCGCCCGGGGAGTCGTCCGTGCGCGCAGCGCGGGGAACCAGAACCCCGAGATGCCGACCGGAGAGATCGAGGTTGAGGTCGAAGCCCTTGAGATTCTGAACCGCTCCGTCACCCCGCCCTTCCTCGTAGAAGGGGACGGGTCGGACACGACCGAGGACACCCGTTTGCGATTCCGCTACGTCGATCTCCGACGCGATCGCATGCAGCGGAACCTCACGCTGCGACATCGGACGCTGCACACGATCCGCAACGCCCTCGCCGACCGGGGCTTCCTGGAGATCGAGACCCCCGTGCTCACCAAGTCCACGCCAGAAGGGGCGCGCGACTTCCTCGTGCCGAGCCGCCTCTCGCCTGGGCGGTTCTACGCCCTGCCCCAGTCCCCGCAACTGTTCAAGCAGCTGTTCATGGTCGGAGGGATCGACCGCTACTTCCAGGTCGTCAAGTGCTTCCGCGACGAGGACCTGCGCGCCGACCGTCAGCCCGAGTTCACGCAGCTAGACCTCGAGCTCTCCTTCCCCCGCGGAAAGGAAGAGATCTTCGAGATCCTGGAGGAGGTCATCGCGCGCGCCTTCCGCGAGGTCCTCTCGCTCGACCTCGAGACTCCTTTCCCGCGCCTCTCTCACGCCGAGGCGCGCCGGCGCTACGGCTCGGACAAACCCGACCTGCGCTTGGGGATGGAGATCCACGACCTCTCTTCCCTCGTCCGAGGAGGGGGGTTCCGAGTCTTCGACGATGCCCTCTGTGCCGGAGGGAAGGTCGCGGGCATCGCCTGTCCAGGCTGCGCCGGCTACTCGCGCTCCGCGCTTGACCATCTGCAGGAGGTCGCGGTGCGGGCCGGAGCCAAGGGGCTCTCCTGGATCAAGCTCGCGAGTGAGCTCACCTCGCCCCTCGCCAAGTTCCTCTCTCGGGAGACGCTCCTCGCCCTAAGGGACGAGTGCTCGGCGCAAGAGGGCGATCTCGTCCTCATCCTCGCCGGAAGCGGCATCGAGAAGGCCCTAGGTGAGCTGCGCCTCGACGTCGGCCGCAAGGAAGGCCTCCTCGAGGAGGGCTGGCGGTTCCTGTGGGTCACCGACTTCCCGCTGTTCGCGCTCGACGAGGAGGGACGGATCACGAGCGAGCACCACCCGTTCACCTCACCGCGGGATGAGGACCTTCCCCATCTCGAGAGCGAGCCGCTACGGGCCCTCTCGAACGCCTACGACCTCGTCCTAAACGGGACAGAACTAGGAAGCGGGAGCATCCGCATCCACTCCCGCGAGCTCCAGGAGAGGATCTTCCGCCTCCTCGGGATCACGCCGGATCAAGCAGAGGCCCGTTTCGGCTTCTTCTTGCGCGCGCTCGAGTACGGCGCCCCTCCGCACGCCGGGTTCGCCGTGGGCCTGGACCGTCTCGTCATGCTGATGGCCCACGAGAGCTCTCTCCGCGACGTGATCGCGTTTCCGAAGACGGCGACAGGGACGTGCCCCCTGACGGAGGCACCGATGCCCGTCGACCCTCGACAGCTTTACGAGCTGGGCCTCGAGCCAAGAGGGGAATGAGTGGAGGCGACGAGGGGCCAACGGATCGCTCTCCTGGTCGCGCTGGCCGCCCTGGTCGGAATCCTCCTCCTTCTTGTCGCCTCCCTCGACGAATTGGAGCTCCTCCCAGGAAAGCCACTTCCGAAGCTGTCAAACCAGAGCGAAGAGGACGCGCCGGCCGGCACCCCAACCACTCAGCCGCTTCTGAAGAGCGTCAGAGGCGTCGCCTTTCTGTTCGCGATCTTCTACTTCCTCTCCGTTCTCGCCGCAGCGGTCTTCTCCCTTCGCTTCCTCCGCACGCTCGTTCGGTTAATCATCCCGATGACGATCGTGTTCCTCATCCTCTGGTTTGCCCTGCCGTACGCCCCTCCCCCGGCCCCGCCCATGGACTCGTCGGGGAAAGCAGGCGGCCCGCCGGCGCCCTCCGCGGGCGTCAGAGGCCCCGAGATCCCGTCGGTCAGGGCGTCCAACTGGCTCGTTCTCCTCGCCTCCATCGGCGGCGGCGCTCTGGCCACCGGGATCGTGCTCGCCTTCTTCTGGAAGGTCTACCTCGCCTGGGCCGCGCGCCGGCGAAGGCCGAACCTCCTGGCGGAGCTGGCCGAGAGCGCCGGCGAGGCCGCGGCGGCCATCCGATCGGGACGAGACCCACGAGACGCCGTCCTGCGGTGCTACCGTGAGATGTGCGAGATCCTGAGTCGCCATGGACAGGTGATGGATATCGCCCCCCTCACCCCGCGCGAGCTCACCTCGCTCTTGCGCGAGCGCGGGATGGGGAGCGACCACGCCGAACGCCTGACCGCCATCTTCGAGGAGGTCCGCTACGGCCGGAGGCCGAGCGCGCCGCTTGCCGACGAGGCGACCGGGTGCCTCGAGGCCGTTCGACACGCTTACGCCGGAGCACAAACAGGATGAAGAGGAGGCGATTGACCCTGCTCGTCGCGGCCGTCGTCCTCATGGGCGGCCTCTCCGCGCTTTTTTTCCTCACGCTTCGTGGGTTCCTGCGCGAGTCCCTCCTCGAGCCGATCCTGCAGCGTTGGTTCGTGATCCGGTGGTACGTCGGGAGAATCTCCCAGGCCCTCTTGTGGAACGTCCTGACCCTCGGTGGCGGGATTTTCCTCCTGCGAGCGGTGCTCCGCCGCCGATCGAGGGGGCCTCTGCGCGAAGGGCGGCCGCCGAGCCTTGACGATCCGACCGACGAGCTCGACCGCCTCACACGGACGATCCGCCTCGCTCCGCGCCGCCGCCTCTACCGCGCCCTGCTCAAGCGCGACCTCGCCGGGATCGCGATTCGCCTCGTCGGCAGACGGGAGGGACTCTCGCCGAACGAGGCGCGCGCGCGGCTCCTGGACGTCCGCCTGCACGGGAAGCTCGGCGTGGCAGCGTTCTTCACCGATCAGAACCTTGAGCAGATGGGCTTTCTGGACACGAGCTTCACTCGGAACCTCGACGAGACCCTCTCCTTCCTCGAGGGGTACTTCAAGGAGGCGTAAATGGAACTAAGAGAGGTTGGCGCCCGCGGCCAGGTCATCATGGACGCCGTCAGCCGTGCCGTCGTGGGAAAGGCCGACGTCCTGCGGCAGGTCCTCGTGGGAGTCCTCGCGGGCGGACATATCCTGTTCGAGGACTACCCCGGCTTGGCGAAGACCCTCATCGCCAGAAGCTTCGCCCAGGTCCTAGGGATCTCGTTCCGGCGGATCCAATTCACCCCGGACCTCCTCCCGAGCGACATCACGGGGTCCCACATCTTCAACCGCGACGAGGGCCGCTTCACCCTCTCGCTTGGCCCGGTGTTCGCTCACATCGTCCTCGCCGACGAGATCAACCGCGCCACCCCGAAGACCCAGTCCGCTCTTCTTGAGGCGATGCAGGAGTCCCAGGTGACGATCGGCGGGGAGACCCGCCTGCTTCCGCCGCCGTTCATCGTCATCGCCACTCAGAATCCGATCGAGTACGAGGGAACTTTCCCGCTCCCCGAGGCTCAGCTCGACCGGTTCCTGATGCGCCTCGCGGTCGGGTATCCGGATCAGGCGGCCGAGGTGGAGATCCTGCGCCGGCGGCGCGAGCGGCGAGAGGACGAGATCGCGCTCCAGCCAGTCACTTCGCGCGAGGAGCTCCTGGAAATGCGAGCCGCGGTCGAGGAGGTCTTCATCGAGCCAGACCTCGAAGCCTACATCGTGAGCCTCGTGGCGAAGACCCGCACCGACCCGAACGTCTACGTGGGGGCAAGTCCGCGCGGCTCGCTCGCCCTCCTCAAGCTCACCCGCGCGCAAGCCGCCCTCGACGGCCGCGACTACGTCCTTCCCGACGACATCAAGAGCCTGGCCGTCCCGGCGCTGGCGCACCGCCTTATCCTCAGCCCGGATCTGTGGTCGAAGCGAATCACTCCCCAGGAGGTCGTGGGGGGGATCCTCCGCCTCGCCCCGGTCCCCAAGGTCAGCTAGGATGCTCAGGCGGGGCAAGCT
Source organism: Candidatus Bipolaricaulota bacterium (assembly GCA_026390315.1). Taxonomy (GTDB): domain Bacteria; phylum Bipolaricaulota; class Bipolaricaulia; order UBA7950; family UBA9294; genus JAPLGE01. Next base: position 2,151 of record JAPLGE010000105.1, on the reverse strand, counting down.
CACCGTAGCCGCCGGCCTCACCCTGGCGCTCGTCCTCGCCGGAATCTCCCTCCGGAGCGGGGGAATCCTTGCACTGGCGATCCCTTTCCTGATGTACACCGGAGTTCAGCTTGCTCCCGATCTCTCGAGACGAGGACGCGACCTCCTCGTCACGCGCCGGATTGAGCGAGACCGCGTGGAGGAGGGAGTCCCCCTTCACGTCACCCTGAACGTGGAGAATCGCGGCCGCCCGCTTCTCCTCGGCCTCGCGGAGCGGATCCCGGCCGGGCTCACCGTGTCCAACGGAGAGACGACCGCTCTAAGACCGCTGAGAAACGGAGAGAAGGTCACGCTTGACTACACGCTCGCGGCGCCGCGCGGGGAGCACGTGCTGCCCGGGACGACCGCCCTCGCCTTCGGCCCGCTCCTCATCCGGGAAGCCGAGTCCTTTCTTCCTCGCGAGAGCCGGGTCCTCGTCCTCCCGCACGCCGAACGGCTCGAGAAGATCGAGATCCGCCCGAGGAAGACGCGGGTCTACTCCGGCAGTGTCCGCGCGAACGTGGGGGGCGTCGGGACTGACTTCTTCGGGTGCCGCGACTACGCGCCCGGTGACGACGTTCGCCGCATCAATTGGCGCGTCTACGCCCGCCGCGACACGCTGGTGGTGAACGAACATGAACAGGAGCGAATCGCCGATGTCAGCGTGATCCTCGACGCACGTGAGCGGGCAAACCTCCGGCTTAGCCAGGCCGATCCCTTCGCCTACTCCGTGCGCGCCGCCGCCAGTCTCGCCATCCACTTCCTTGAGGAAGGGAACCGAGTCGGACTCCTCATCTACGGGGACTGCCTCAACTGGACCTATCCGGCCTACGGGAGGGTCCAGCGCGAGCGGATCCTCGACGCTCTGGCCAGCGCCAGGACCGCAGACAAGGTCGTGTTCGAGGATCTCCGCTACATCCCGACCCGTCTCTTCCCGTCGCGCTCTCAGCTCGTGGTCGTGAGCCCCCTTGGCGACCAGGACGACGTGGAGGTCCTGGGCACCCTGCGCGCCCGCGGGTATCAGATCATCCTCGTCGCGCCCGACGGCTTCTCCCTTGAACGGACCGGGGAGAGCCCCGAGCGGGACCTCGCTCGCCGGATCCTCCGGCTCAAACGCGCCCTTCTTCTCTCGACCCTCGCGGAGATCGGAGTACAAGTCGTCGACTGGAACCTGACTCAGCCGTTCGCTCGGGCAGCGGCCCGCTTCCTCGGCCGCAGGGGAAGGAGAGGGCGTTGAGGACGGGCGCCTGCATCCTTCTGGCCTCCGGGACGACGGCCCTCGCGGCGAGCGCGTTTCTCGCTGGGCAGGACGCGCTCGGCCTCTCCGCGGTCTTCCTCGGCCTGCTGTGGACCCTGATCGCCGCGAGCGACGTCTCCCAGCGGGTCCTCACGGTCATCCTCGTCCTATTCATGGCTCTGTGTGCGGTAACGACGCTTGCCGGCGGAATGCCTCACCTTCTCACGGCCGCCGCGGTCCTGGGGCTTTTCGGTTGGGACGGAGCGCTCGCGGCGCGGACCATCTCTCCGTTCCCGATCGCCGATCGCCGCCGCTTCGCCGGCCGGCACTCCCTCGAGACCCTGGCCTTAGGTGGAGTGAGCTTCGGACTTGCCGCGCTGGGCTTGGAGGCGCCTCTGCGGCTCGGCTTTTCCGCGACGCTCGCCCTCGGGCTTCTCTCCGTGCTCATCCTGGGAGTCGGCGTCCGGGCGACCCTGGCCCCCCCGATGCGCCGGCGGCACAAGGGGCTTCGCCACCCCCTCCGCCGTAGGCCGACACGCCTCCGCTAGAAAGAACGGGCGGCCGCTGGGCCGCCCGTGCAAGAAGCCTTGGGTGTCTCTGTTCGGTGTTACTCTGGAATCACGAGATCGCCGCAGACCGTGACCTCGACACGTTTCCCGGCTTCTCCCGTCGGGACTTCCTTCAGGTAGCCGCTCGCCACCCCGAAGAGCTCGGGGATGCCGCTCGCGTAGGTGGAGGGAACAAGCCGGTAGGCGTAGACGCGTCCCTCTCCCGCCTGGATCTCTGTGATCCACAGGACCTCGAGGAACTGGCCGGCCTGCGCCACGTAGGCCGCGTCTCCCCGGTCGACCTCCTGCATCTGCCAGCCACGCGGGACCCTTTCCTCCAAGGCAAAG